>CALXDF010000222.1 GCA_944386995.1 uncultured Oscillospiraceae bacterium | reverse complement strand
ACATCCGCCCCCACCGGCGTTATCTTGTTGACAAGGCGGCAACCGGATTTTTCCGGCTACCGCCCTGAATAAATTTTGCTCTATTCGCACCTCAAATGGTGTTTACACAGAATTTGGGATTGACCCTCCACATATGTCAAGGATATCATGGCCTTTTTCTGCTGTCTACACAATCTGGAGTAGTACAGCCATTTATCAGCTTTTTGTCCATATGACGCTGGACTACTTCCAGGAAACATGCGGAAACAAACAGCTTTTATTTCATAGATGAACTTTGACCTTGCTGAGTGTAGAATGGTCTGGTATCTTTTCTAAAAACCACAAAGCCAAGGATTTGTCAAGAACACGGCTACTTTTTGAACAGAAACTTCTGCATTGCAAAATAATATGTACGTACCCAAAATCCGTCAACCAACAGTTGATAGGTGAACTAGTTCTTTAACACGGTTAAATCAATGTTTAACTAGATTTCCTGGACAAGTTATCGTTTTAACTTTATGCTGTAATGGTAATAGAAACTTTAGAACTATTAGACTTAAAAAAGTTATTGTGGTATAATAAAAATGAGATGATTTTTTAACAGATGTGATTATTTTTTCGCTTTTATTAGAAATGTTTATAAAACCATAGCAACTTTAAGACAGTAGGAGAATGTTATATTATGAATAAACTCTATGTGGATGTTAGAGCAATTCAGAATAACCTGCAAGAAATCATAAAGTTGACTCAGCCTCGAAATATTAAACTTTTTGTTATAGCAAAAGCAAATTTCTATGGATTTGGATATCCATTGCTATCTTATTTAATAAAATATATTGACGGGATTGTTTTTTCACAAGAAGTGGCAGAAGAGATGCCCGTTTGGGATAAAGAAGCTGTAAAACTAATTTATCGAATCCATAACAAACTTAGCCTAGAGCAAAACAGTATGGAGATAAATGAGCAAGTTTTTTTCTATTTAATGCGTATAATTAATATACCTCCTTCAATTAAAGCGAAGTGCTATCTTCGTGTTGACCCTTTCTTGGGAATGCATGGCCTTACGCTAGACGAGCTTAAAGAAGTTCGCTTGCTAAAAGAATATTATGGCTTGTTTCTATACCTAAATGAAGAGATCTCAGAGAAGGAGCAGCCAATATTAAATGAAATAGTCTCATTAGCAGAGGAAAATGGTTTGCACTTAAATGTCGGTGGCTCAGCGATTTTACAACACTTAGACATATTACCGAGAAAGAATACAGAGGTTCGACTTCTTAGAAAAATACTTTTTTCTAGAAATAGCTATTCAACAATGTTTTTATGCTGCGATGTTTTAACAAGAAAAGAGTTTCGAGGTGTTTCAAAATCTGATCTTTCTATCGATATCGGTTTTAAATCGTCACGGAAAACATTTTGTAGAGGACACCTGTGCTTACTGTCTGTTGGATATTCTGAATGCAAATTCTTCCCTCTGTTTTATCAGAAAGAGTTGAGCTTTAAAATTAATGGAACAAAATATCAACTTGCTGTATATCCTGGTATGAATACATCCTGGGTTTGGGGAGAAGAAGATACCTGTAATTTGAATGATACTGCATGCATTTTTACCGATTATTGTGAAGTCCAGGAAATTTGCAGCAATTTAGATATAGATATTGACGAATTTTACACTTCATTTTCAGATGGGATCCTACGTAAATATTTGCAATAAGCAATATTTTATTTAAAATTTTACAAGTTAGGAGCCAACAAAATATGGGTATCCGCGTGCTGGATGGAATTGAGGAATTAATTGGGAACACCCCAATAATAGGTTTACATCGTATGTTCCCTGGATATTCTATTTATGCAAAATTAGAATATTATAATCCGACATTTTCTGTAAAAGATCGCGCCGCTTTTTATATGGTTAAAAAAATGATTGAAAGAGGTGAAATTAAAAGTGGTGATACTATAATTGAAGCAACTAGTGGCAATACTGGGCTGGGGCTATGTATGGCATCAATAATATTTGGCCTTCATTTTATTGCCACTGTTTTCGATGATGTATCAGAAGATAAAATTAAACTTTTGCAAAGCCTTGGGGCAACGGTTATTATTTGCCCGAGTGAATTGCCATCAAATGAAATAGGTGGATATGTTTGGCTTGCGCAGGCTTTAGCAGCAGAGTACCCGCATATTCATTATATTAATCAGTTTTCTAATCCTGATAATCCAGAGGCTCATATATTTTCTACTGGCCCTGAAATATGGAATGCATTAAATGGAAAGATTGATTTGTTTGTAAACACCGTTGGGACGGGAGGAACAATTTCCGGAGTGTCACATTTTTTAAAGAAGAAAAATCCTAATATACAGACAATAGCGGTGGAACCAGTTGGGGGCATATATCGAGATTTCTTTTACGGTAACCCCATAAAGTTTAAAGACCATCTTATACATTCTATTAGTGATAATTTTATATCAAAAAATTTTAACAAAGAATTGATTGATGATGTGGTGCAGGTCTGTGATTCCGAAGCATTTTCGTGCTGTATAGAAATGATGCGAACAGAAGCACTTTGCATAGGAACATCAGCCGGATGTACAATTGGCGCAATAAAGAAATTAATACAAGAAAAAGTAATTTTGCATCAAACACATGTTGTGTGTACTCTTGCAGATAGCGCATTGAAGTACTCTGATTCTCTTTTGAATGAGACATTTTGGGAAGAGCATAGGTTTAGCCGACCAGGTAAATTAACTGGCGATGAAAATGTATATCTTCAAAAATTTTTTCAAAAAAGCGGGATTAGTAAAGAGGTACAAATATGCAATTAAACTTTCAATGCTTTTCTGATGGGCCTTTTCGCAGAGTAACGGTTTTCTATCATCAGAATCCGATTGCAGATTATTGCATGGAGATCACAAAAACACCGACTAGTATAGGAGAAAGACTGGTTTTTACAACTCTAACTCTGTGGAGCCTATTAGATTTTTGTTTATCTAATAGAAATGTGATTAATAACTTTTTTCTTGATTTTGAGAAAGAGTATATAGCTAATACATATTATTATTGTACAAGGTTATATAAAGAAAACTATGGCCTTTCGCTTGCTACATTATTATTTAACTCAGAAAACACATTACATATTGAGAATTTTATACAACCTGGTACCAATATCAGCATGACACAAGAATATTTTCTAGGTTATACAGGTGGAAAAGACTCCACTCTATGCAAAATATTGTTAGAGGAGACAAACAAAACTGTTGTCTTGTATCATGTAAGCTATGACGATGATCTTACCACCGGGGAAGGCAGAATTTTTTGCCGCATTATTGATACAGAATTATATAAAAAATACACAATTACAGGCTATAAATCAAATTCTCGGCTGATTTCTTTTCAACAAGCCGATGATATTCATGTTACGTTTATAGCTCCGTATATATATCCACGAAAAAACTATCCCTCCTATCTTGCAGTTGGCCTTCCGTTTGACGCAGTCCATTGTTTTCGCTCGGGCGTTCCAGACTTGGTTCCAACCGAAACATTGATTTCATGCCGCCTATTAGAAGAACTAATGCACCAATATGGTTTCAAATCATACCATATTGTATCTCCAATTGCGTCTTTACATACGTTTGGAATATATCAGCTCTTGGCTAAACGAAATGGTTTTAATGCCCTTTTATCTTTAGACTCATGTTGGGAAACAACTTCTATCAACACTACACCATGTGGGATGTGTCCTAAATGTCAACGCTTAAAATATATATTTCATCACGTTTTTGCTTATGACTATTTGCCCGATATCCCTATGCTTCAAATTGATAATGCGGATTTTCTTTTCGGCTCCATCCATGCGATGCAATTACTAAAGCAATATTCACCACAAATAGTAGCTAATTGCCAGTTTATTTATTCAAATACGAACATTGAGGAGGAATTTGTAGAATATATTCACAATCAATATGGGATGCCTCCGATAATTATTGAAAATATTAATTTTATCCCAGATAGACAAATTTGGGAAGATGTTTTGCAACAGATTGTTGAAATTACAGGGGTGGATTATAGAGATTTTCCAGACGAACGTCTTCCCAATCTTGGGAAGAGAGAAAGCAAATATCTCCCTTTTGAAAAGTACTATAGTTGGGGGAGGAAATACCCTGTATTAATGTGCTGCGAGCCTTCTAGCCTGTTAGCACTTCGCTTAAATAATCTTTTCCAAGAAAACAGTAAGCAAGTATATCAGAGCTATAGTCACTTTTATGATGATTATACGGATGATGTTGTTCAGGATTTAGCAATATATGCGGCATACTGCAACGAAGGAAATGTGGTCATGGAAGTTGGTTGTGGCACTGGGCGAGTATTGCAATATCTTTTGAATCATAAACATTGCACACTAATTGGCGTTGACATTTCATCTGAGATGTTAACAATTGCGAAAAAAAAACTTGAATCAGCTATAAAAGAAGGATGCTTAATTTTAAGACAACATAATTTTCGATTGCATCCCATAAATATAGAGTGCGATGTTATCTTAATTACCTATTTTACAATGAACTATATAACAGACGGAATAAAAACTTTTTTAAGAAATATTTATAATAGTTTACGTCCAAGAGGTGTTTTAGTGGCAGATCTTTTTATTCCTGATGCTATTACAAATTCAGAAACGAATAATTTGCTGCGGGTGTTTCCACCTTTTATATCCCATAATAAAGAATATAAAGTTTATGATAAGCGATACTTTGATGGAACATTTGAATGCCGCCATGTAACTTTTGAGAATAATAATGAATCCGTCGAAATGGAGACAATTCGACGCTACTATGCACCACAAGAACTTGTATCTATGTTACGTTCAATAGGTTTTCATAAAATAACTATTCAATATGGATATCAAAACAAGTCTGCCTATGGAAATGGAAACTACTTGATAACTGCAACAAAACTATAACTAAGTATAAGTTTAAAGATCACTAAAAAGTTTTGCCCCTTTCTAAGGCTGGCGACAAATAACACGCCCCGGCGGTGCCCCAACTGCAGTGAGTACTTTCTGATTACCGCTGGCTACAATACTTGCTACGGCAGCAGCATTGCTTCCGGGGAGATCAAGTTCACTTGCCGGTATGTTAAAGAAGTGCTGCGGCGAATTCGCGGTAATGGCCTGCATTTATGTAGAGGTAGGAGCACAGAGGTTAACAAAGCTCAAAATGACGATTTCCATTCACCCCGGGAGTCCTAAGTAAAATGCTATTACTGGGTGGAAATCAAAGAGCTTCTTTCTTAATGCTACAGGAGTGGCAGGGATAGAAATACATATTGATAATTTTAGGAATAATAGTAAATTTTAAATTGGGGCCATTTGTAGTTACTTGCCGCCTTGACCACACAACCAGCCACAGACGGAGCTGGAACGACCGAAAATCCCACGTTCCAAAAGTGCCGAAAAGCAATTTGACCGGAGTAGAAATGCCTATAAACTACTTAAAAAGATTAGAAAAATTAAAATTTTTGCGTTGGTAAGGATGAGGTCGGCGGTTCGAATCCGCCCAGCAGCTCCACTGAAACCCGTTGTCCCGCAAGGGATAGCGGGTTTTTACTATTTCTGGAAGTTGCGCTGATAAGCAAAAAGGATTGAGCAAAGGATTGAGGTGGGCCAAAAAATGAACCGGGGATTGCTCCCCGGCTCT
>CALXDF010000221.1 GCA_944386995.1 uncultured Oscillospiraceae bacterium | reverse complement strand
ATGCTCATTTGACCACTCTGCCGTCCCATCATGCTCCATCCCTCCTTTGTTTCTATTATACCATAAGGGTAGAGCTTTTAGGGCTTTTGTCAACAGGTCCAGGATTTTTCGCAAAATGGTTTGCAGGGCCTGGCATGAGAGAAGTCAGCCAGCAATGGAGGCATCCTCAACGGTAGCCTCCAGGTGCTTCATGTTCATGTACTTCTTGTTGCCCCACTGGGTACCAGCTACATGGCGCAGCCGGGCGCAGACCAGCATCAGGGCCGAGTTGCCGTCCGGGGAGCTGCCAACTACACGGGTGCGGCGGCGGATCTCTCGGTTCAGCCTCTCAATCACATTGTTGGTGCGGATACGGGTCCAGTGCTCACTGGGAAAATCGCAGTAAGTCAGCGTTTCCTCGATGCCATTCTCCACCTTCTTGGCGGCCTCTTTCAGTTTCATGGAGCGCAACTCCTCCACCACAGCCTTAGCTGCCAGGATCATTTTCCGCCCCGCAGCAGCAGGACGGGACCATTGTCTTTGAGCCAGCGGCGCCACGTCCGGTACTCCGGGAACACCCGCAGCACGTGGACGTAAAAAGCTGCCGAATGGTTCATCTCTTTCCGGTGGCACAGCTCATGGACCACCACGCTGTCGATGACCTCCGGCGGCGTCAGCATCAGGAGACAGTTGAAGCTGAGGTTCCCTTTGCCGGAGCAGCTGCCCCACCGGGCTTTCTGGCTGCGGATGGTGATGGAGCCGTAATTCACCCCCACCTTGGGCGCGTAGTACCGCACCCGCTCCGGGATGTACTGGCGGGCTTCCTCCGCCAGCGCTTTCAGCTCTGTCTCGGTCAGAGGGGGAAGCGCCGCCGCCTGCTGCTTCTGCCGCTCCAGCTTTTCCTGGTGCTGCAGGACCCACTGCCGGTGCTGCTCCACAAAATATTCGATCTGTCCCTTCGTGGCCCGGAGGGGCGCCCTGACGATTAGTCCCTCCGGCCGGAGTTCCAGACCCAGGGTTTTCCGCCTGCTGCGGATCAGTTGGTAGGGAATCTTTTGTTGGATGATCTGAACTTGGTTAATGCAGCTGTTTTAGAGTTCAGCCCGACCGGAGCCAATTCAAGGCCGATCAACGCATTCAGCAGCATAGACTTTCCCGCCTTTATAACGCCTACCACTGCGATTTGAAACTCCGCGCTTCTGCACTTGTTGATCAGATCCGCGATATCTTGGTTCAGTTTCGCTCCGGCGCTCAGCACCCCTGCATTTCGGGCAATTTCCTGAGTTCTCTTTATCGTCTGTGCATATTTTTCCGCAATATCATCCCACTCTATGTCCATATTCCACTCGTTGGGAGATGCTTTCATGAGACGGGACAACTCTCGCATCTCTGTTTGTTTTCTCATCGGAAGTTTCTCCAATTTCAATTTCTGCAAAGTACCGCAGTAGGGGCAAACCACCTGCTTTTGATCGAGCTCTTCCCTGCAATATCCGCATCGCGCCCCGATATGTTGGCGTATACGGCGCTGCTCTGTTTCAAGCTCCGCGGTTTTCTCCACATATTTATTATAAACGGCAACCAACGCTTTCCTGGTTGCAACTACATCCGCCCCTAAAGAATTTTGGTTTTCCTCCAGTCGTTGAAGCTCGTTTTCAAATTTTCTTTTTACAACCAACAAAAGTTTCTGATTCTGCACACATTCATTCAGGACGCCCTTTACCATCTGCTGCATTGCATACTGTGCAGCCGCATTATCTCGGTCTATTGCATTCCGCAGCTGATCGTCTTTTCCGGTCACTCTATCCCACCCGCGCCTGAAAAATCTACGGGAAGCCATTGCGCTTGACCTGGTTTGGGCAGAGGAAAGAGCGGCGGAGCACTCCAGCGCCATTTCGCCGATTTCCTCATAATTTTGCCCGCTCTCTTGAATGATGCGGCCGATCAAATCGTCTATTTTTTCTGTATCGATAGACGTAACATCCTCCGGCGAAATCAGCCCCAAAACATCTTCTTTTGCTGCCATTATAGCTCTTCCTTTCTATCTTTGATAACTGCCTCCCGGCTTATATATCCACCCCAAGCTCTTTACACATTTCATTGAAGCCATCCTGCTCTTTCTGTATCTGCTGCATTCGTCTTTTTTCCTGCAGCGCTTGCATGCGCTGCTGATATATCTGCGACGACTGCTGAAACGCCTGCAAAACCAATTCATTCTTGCGTCTTGTTTTCGCTATCTCAGCAAACATTCCAAAAACTTGTTCGGCATCCTGATATCCCTGTTGGATTCTCCATTTGGACCCGGCTGCTGTAAAATCGAGGGTGCCGTCAATCCAACAACCGTGCCGAGCGCAGTATAAAGCCCTTTGTCATGGGCCGGAAGAATTGGCTCTTTTCCAACACCCCCACCGGCGCTCAGTCCAGCGCTGTGATCTACAGTCTGATTGAAACCGCGTAAGCGTAAAAACAGTCGGCGGCTTGTCAGGGTAAAATGGCTCTGCCAAACTATAAGAGTCTGAGGAAGTGCATGGTAGTACAAGGTAGTACCAGAGAGTATTCAAGACTCTGAGATAGTGAGGT
>CALXDF010000220.1 GCA_944386995.1 uncultured Oscillospiraceae bacterium | reverse complement strand
GTCGATGAGCTGTTTCCCCTCAAACTCCGCCGCACCCAGCAGGGCGGCGCTGTCCAGAAAGTGGAGATCCGCCACCTGGTCGGGCTGGGTGATGGCGGTGAGGTTCATCACCTGGTTTTGCTCCAACAGCAGCCGGCCGTACTCGGCGAGCTTGTCCGCCGCCCCGGGGGGCGGCGCAATGCCCAGGGCCTCCAGGCCCTTTGCTATCCGATCCCTCATGCCTGTCCCCCCCATCCGGCAGCCAGTCCGGCCAGACCGTCTACCAGTCCGATGACGCACACCACAGCGCAGGCCGCGGCCAGAACAACCATGCCCGCCCGTTTGGCGGCGCTCCCGCCCCGGCGCAGCTCAACCTGGGCGATGATCAAACGTCCCATCGCCCCGGGGCATACCATCAGCGGGGCAATACCGCTCAAGTAGGCGCCGCCATGGAAAAAGGGGTAGACGTTGAGGAATACGAACAGTACCATATAGATCACCGCCACCCAGGCGATGATCCGCTTTACAGGCCCGGCGGGCTGGTAGGAGGGCTTCTCCTCAAAATTGGAATTATTGGTGGAATCAGACATTTCGCTGCTCCTTCATCAGGTCGCGGATTTCGGTGAGCAGCAGCACCTCCTGGCTGGGGGAGGGGGGAGGGGCGGGCTGCTCCTGCTTTTTCCGGTGGAAGCTGTTGAGCACCTTGACGATGAGGAAGATGACAACAGCCATCAGGAAGAAGTTGATCACGGCGTTGAGAAAGCTGCCTAGCATCAGCGCCCCGCCGCCGGGGAGCTGGACGGCCATGGCGGCCAGGGCCTCGCTGTCCCCGGCAAAGATGCCCAGGATGGGGTTAATAATGTCCCCCACCAGGGAGTTGACGATTCCCTGGAAGGCGCCGCCGATGATGACGCCCACGGCCAGGTCCATCACATTGCCCCGGGCCACAAATATGCGGAACTCGGCCACCAGACCGCCGGATTTCTCTTTGATCGACATAATGGGTCTCCTTTGCTCGGATTGGATTTATCCCTTGGGCACCAGCAGGGCCTTTCCGCCCATGTAGGGCTGGAGCACCTTGGGCACCTTTACGCTGCCGTCGGCCTGGAGGTTGTTCTCCAGCAGGGCGATGAGCATGCGGGGCGGCGCCACACAGGTGTTGTTCAGGGTGTGGGGCAGGTAGGTCTTGCCGTCGCTCCCCTTCGCCCGGATCTTCAGGCGGCGGGCCTGGGCGTCGCCCAGGTTGGAGCAGGAGCATACCTCAAAATACTTCTGCTGCCGGGGGCTCCAGGCCTCAATGTCGCAGGACTTTACCTTCAGGTCGGCCAGGTCGCCGGAGCAGCACTCCAGCTGGCGCACCGGAATGTCGAAGTTGCGGAAGAGCTCCACGGAGTAGCGCCACATCTTCTCATACCAGTCCATGGACTCCTCGGGCTTGCAGACCACAATCATCTCCTGCTTTTCAAACTGGTGGATGCGGTAGACCCCCCGCTCCTCAATGCCGTGGGAGCCCTTTTCCTTGCGGAAGCAGGGGGAGTAGGAGGTGAGAGTCTGGGGCAGCTTGTCCTCAGGGAGAATCTGATCGATAAAGCGGCCGATCATGGAGTGCTCGCTGGTGCCGATGAGGTAGAGGTCCTCTCCCTCAATCTTATACATCATGGACTCCATGTCCGCGAAGGACATGACCCCCTCTACCACATTGCCGTGAATCATAAAGGGAGGAATGCAGTAGGTAAAGCCCTTATCGATCATGAAATCCCGGCCGTAGGCCAGTACCGCCTCGTGAAGCCGGGCAATATCCCCCAGCAGGTAATAGAAGCCGGAGCCGGACACCCGGCCGGCGGCATCCATGTCGATGCCGTCCAGGGACTCCATGATCTGGGTGTGGTAGGGGATCTCAAAGTCGGGCACCACCGGCTCGCCAAACCGCTCCACCTCCACATTGGCCGAGTCGTCGGGGCCGATGGGCACAGAGGGGTCGATGATCTGGGGAATGACCATCATGATCTGGCGGATCTCTCCGGCCAGCTTGTCCTCCAGCTCCTCCAGCTGGGCCAGACGCTGGGCGTTGGCCACCACCTTGGCCTTGGCGGCCTCGGCCTCCTCCAGCTTGGAGGGGTCCTTCTTGGCCTGTCCCATGAGCATACCCACCTGCTTGGAGAGGGTGTTGCGCTGGGAGCGCAGCTCCTGGGCCTCGGACATGGTTTTGCGGTTCTCGGCGTCCAGCTCCAGCACCTTGTCCACCAGGGGGAGCTTCTCCTCCTGGAACTTCTTGCGGATATTTTCTTTCACCAGCTCGGGGTTCTCCCGGAGGAATCTGATATCAATCATAAAAAACTCTCCTCAAATCAGTTTGGACTGTTTCACGTGAAACAGATTAGTACAGCGCGTCGTAGATCTCCTGGTAGCGGTCGGCGGGGGAGAAGCGGTTGTTGTCCGTGGTGCTCTCGGTGGGGAGATACTCCTTGAGGGCGCTGCCTGCGGAGACGTCCTCCATCTTCTCAATAAGCTGCCGGCACAGGGTGTAGCGGCCCCGGACATAGGCCTCGTCAATCTGCCAGAACAGATCCATTGCCCGGATCAGATGCTCCTGCCAATCGCTGAGGTTTTCCACAGTGGTCCAGGCTCCGTCCAGCTCTCTCTGAGTTTGCTCCAGCTCTTCCTCCAGGTCGTCCACCTGGGCCTGGAGGGCGTCCCGCTCTGTGATTAGGTTCTCCAGAGACTGGTAGGCGGACACAGAGGTCTGCTTCAGGTCGTCCATGGCGTCGGTGTTGGCCCGCTGCTGCATAAAGTAGGAGAGAAGGAGCAGAAGGAAGGCCACTGCAAAGAGGATGGCCAGATAGCCCACCACCGATACCTTTTTTCGGGGTTTGGCGTGCTCCGCCTCGTGCTGGAGGGAGTGCTTGTCCTGCTCGCTGTTCATGACAGACCCTCCTCCTTTCCGGAGCGGGTCATCCGGCCCAGATAGTCCAACAGGGCGGTGAGATCCTCATCGTTATAGACCTCCAGCTCCACCTTGCCCCGCCGGGCCCCCAT
>CALXDF010000219.1 GCA_944386995.1 uncultured Oscillospiraceae bacterium | reverse complement strand
GTTATTGCTGGAGCAACTGGTCACGCTGATTGACGAAGGGTACACTAGCGGAAGTCAGTTAGTTGCCATGCAAAACTATATGCTGCAACGCGGTCATACTGAACAAGCGGATTTGTTTTATGGTGTGTTGCGAGACAGGGAAACGGGAGGGGAGTCTATGATGACGCTGGCGCAGTGGTTTGAAGAGAGGGGAAGGCAGGAGGTAAGACAGGAGGTAAGACAGGAGGTAATACAAGAGGTTAGACAGGAAGTAAGACAGGAATTCGCCCTGCGTTTTCTGAGTAAAGGGATGTCTCGGGAAGACGTTGCAGAGATGGCAAATTTACCTCTTGCTGAGGTTGATAAGCTGATTAGCTAAGTTATCTGCATTATCAGTTATAGCCAGATAATTGTTATTGTTAACTGACCAGATAATTAAGGGAACATATGGAAATAAAGACACGGAGAGAAACCAGGCAGACGTTGGCGCAGTGGTTTGAAGAGAAGGGATTTCAGAAGGGATATAAAGAGGGACTCCAGAAGGTAAGACTGGCCCTGCGTCTTCTGAGTAAAGGAATGTCTCGGGAAGACGTTGCAGAGATGGCAAATTTACCTCTTGCTGAGATTGATAAAATGATTAACTAAGTTGTCTGCGTTATGAATAATCGCTTACAGATAACGTGGCAATGAATAGCTGGCGCCATCAGCCGTAGCGCCAGTTAAGCATTACGCCAGTTCGACCATTTTGTTGTCGATCAGGCGAGCATCGCCAAGCCAGGCGGCTACCAGAATCACTGCGCGTTTGCTGTTTTCAGAGACTTCCAGCAATGTGTCGGCATCACGAATCTGAATATCATCGGCGCGGAAGCCTTTTTCATTCAGTTCTTGCCCGGCAATGGCAATAATTTCATCGAGATCCCGTTCGCCAGCCTGCAATTTGTCGGCAATCGAACTTAAAACCTTGTACAGACCGGGCGCAATTTTGCGTTGTTCCGCCGTCAGATAACCGTTACGGGAACTCAGCGCCAGACCGTCTTTGGCGCGCATAATCGGTACGCCGATAATCTCAATATCAAAGCCCATATCGGCAACCATTTTGCGGATCAGCGCCAGTTGCTGAAAGTCCTTTTCGCCGAAGCAAGCGATGTCCGGCTGGACCAGGTTGAACAGCTTGCTGACAATAGTCGAAACGCCGCGAAAATGTCCCGGACGGCTGGCACCTTCCAGCATGGTGGAAAGACCAGGAACATCAACATAGGTGTGGGTTTCTGTACCGTTCGGGTAGATCTCTTTTACCGAAGGCGCGAAAACTAAATCCACTTTACGTTTGTTCAGCTTTTCGCAGTCCTCTTGCAAGGTCCGTGGATAACGTGCCAGATCTTCCGGGCGGTCAAACTGCATTGGGTTAACGAAAATACTGACGACGACCACATCGGCGCGGGCTTTGGCTTCGTCGACCAGCTTCATATGGCCGTCGTGCAGGTTACCCATGGTGGGCACCAGCGCCACGCGCTTACCTTCCATACGCAGGCGGCGGATTTGCTGACGCAGCAGCGGCAGGGTTTCGATAATTAACACAACGTCACTCCTCAATGGAAACTGTGTTCTTCGCCCGGATAAACGCCGGACTCCACTTCAGCCATATACTGCCGCACAGCCGCGCGGATGTCGCCCGTTTCGGCGAGGAAATTTTTGGCGAATTTAGGAATATGACCGCCGGTAATGCCGAACGCGTCGTGCATCACGAGGATTTGCCCGTCAGTGACGTTGCCTGCGCCAATACCGATAACCGGGATCGCCAGTGCTTCGGTAATGCGTTTCGCCAGTTCAACCGGCACGCACTCCAGTACCAGCAGTTGTGCCCCAGCAGCTTCTAAGGCTAATGCATCGCTGAGCAGTCGATCGGCCGCTTCATCGCCGCGCCCCTGGACTTTGTAGCCACCGAAAATATTTACTGACTGTGGGGTTAGGCCTAAATGACCACAAACTGGAACGGCACGTTCGGTCAGCATTTGTACGGTTTCTACCAGCCACTCACCGCCTTCAATTTTGACCATGTTGGCTCCGGCACGCATTACCGTTGCGGCGTTTTCAAAGGCTTGTTCCGGCGTGGCATACGCCATAAATGGCAGGTCTGCTAACAGAAGGCAGTTTGGCGCGCCGCGACGCACGGCGGCAGTGTGGTAGGCGATATCAGCAACGGTAACCGGTAGCGTGGAGTCATGCCCCTGAACCGTCATGCCCAGAGAATCGCCGACCAGCATGACGTTAAGTCCTTCTTCGGCAAACAGTTTTGCGAAGCTATAATCGTAAGCAGTGATGGTCGCGAAACGTTTTTTTTCTTGTTTGCATTTTTGCAATGAAGCAATAGTGGTTGGTTTCATAACGTATCCTGATAAGTAATGTCGTGCTGTCTGGCATTTTATCAGCCACATTGGTGGGGGCAATGATTTATCTATTGTGGCACCGCCATTACCAGACGGTGCCACAATGTTATCAGGGATAGGTTACCTGGAAAGTACTGGTGGCTTTAAATTCTCCTGGTTCGATAGCAATATTTCCGTCTTGCTTTAACGTCGCCTGGAAATGAAGTGGATATGTTATACCTTGATCTTCTGGGTAAATTGCATCTGAATCGTGATCCTGAGCCTGACCCGTATTATCTTTATAAACAGAAGTTGAATCATTCGGTTTCAGTATCATTAGGGCACTTTTTCTGTTTGCTAATCCTTCAATCAATACCGCAACGCCTTTTGCTGCGCCGCTTCCAGTAAGAGTGTTACCCAGGAGTTGCTTATTTTCTGTACCCAGCTTCCCTGAAGATAGCTTTGTCTCTATATCGCCAACGCGAACACAGTTCTGGAGAGAAATATCAAAAGGAACCGGAGTAGCACCATTTTTAATCTGCCCTGGTGCATATTCTCCCATTTTTACCGTCGAACCACTTACTGATTTTCCGGTAAGTACAGCAGTAAAGCAGGTGGGGTTAGTTAATTTAACATTGAGTAGATCAAAGTCGATATAAAGGTGATGGCTGTGATCAACAACACGAGAACCGGGACTGTAGGCCTTAAACGCATAAAGATATGTCGAATTACTGGACAATGATACGTCCTGGTTTGTTGTAGGGTTAAAATCGGTATCAGTATAAAATTCAATCGTAAGATCGTGTACAACACCGCCGATGGCCCAGAATCTATCGTACCGCATCGCGTTATCGCAGCCGATATGTTGTAGATCAGGGTCTGTGATGATCCACTGGAATTTTTGTGGTGTGGTATCTCCAATATATAAACCAGAGTCGCTAATAGTTGTTTTTGTTGAATATGCAGACCAAAGTTTTGCAATAAATAGAGTGTAATACAAGCCTGGGACAGAGGTTTTAAATAACTTATGTCCACCATAGGTTTTACCAGAATCAGCCATGGCATTTTCAATATCCATTAGTCCATCTGGATTTGCCCTGTCAGAGGCATTACAGTAAAGAAAACCGCCACCGCTGGCTGTATCTAATTGTTCCCAGCGTAATTTAACACCTGTCGGGCCAAGTTGAGTAGGTTTATAAAAAACTAAATTATTGGTTGTTGATGCATATCTAAAAGTGACCTGAGCCGCAGTGCTCGGGCCGTTGAAATTACCATCGCCTACCCCGGCATTGTTACCAACAAGAAAACTTGTATCCTTACTAATCGCTGTAAAGCAAGAGCAGGATAGTACTAAAAAAACAAAGTATTTGAAGAATGTCTTCATGATTACCCACTATTCGCTGCTGTCATAATAGCAGTCGTTTGTTTTGATATATTATTCGTAGTGCACATCAACTAATATATGACTCATCACCTGGCCAGATATGACATCCAGCGCGGGATCGATTTTTTGCATTCTGGCATAAAATTTCCATGACGAATTATTCAGGGCAGAAGTCATTACTGGATAGATTGAACGAGAATTTCCCGCTGAACTAAGAACATTGAATATATTGGCCGGGTCCTGAATGGAAAAGAGAACGACACCGACATTTTTAGCCCCGGTTGTCACTTCATTGGCAAATATTTGCCTGGAGCCTGCAGCCATGACACCGCTAAGGGCTCTAAAATCAATATGTAACTGATTTAGCACATCGCCAGTTCCCTGTAATGCACAGTCTGAGACAGTGACAGTGAACTCTTTTCCACCTGGTTGATAGCTTTCAGGAGTAACATTATCTGAAAAATATCCCACCCCAACGACGCCAAGATCAATATTACCCTGGTTACTGATTCCGCTTTTGCAAGTGCTGTTTTTTACATTGGCAACAAGGTCAATATCCTGCCCAGCGATGGCTGGATAGGTAATGGGAAACTGTAGTGACAGAAACA
>CALXDF010000218.1 GCA_944386995.1 uncultured Oscillospiraceae bacterium | reverse complement strand
CTGGAGCCGGCCTTTTTTTACATTCTTATCCCGGCCGGTTTGCTGATGATTCTGGTGACGGCCTCCTTGCGGAAAATTTTGAAGCGCCTGCACAAGCAGATACAGGAAGCAAACGGAGAAGTACTCTCTTTCCTGCAGGAACGTTTGGGAAGCCTGATGATCGTGCGCGTTTTTTTAATGGAAAAGCAGACCATTGGGGATGCGATCCAGCGAATGAACAAGCATAAGGCGGCGCGTATCAAACGAAATCATTTTTCGAATCTGTGCAATTTTGGATTTAACCTTATTGTGGATTGCGGATACCTTTTGGGTGCAGTCTATTGTGGCTATGGGATCCTGCAGGGAACGATCTCATACGGAACTTTTACAGCCATTCTGCAGCTGATAGGGCAGGTGCAGTCGCCATTTGCCAGCATCACTGGGGTGATCCCGCAGTATTTTGCCATGACGGCCAGTGCAGAACGTCTGATCGAGGCGGAGATCTACCCTGACGATGGAAATAAAAAGATGGTTTCGGAGCAGAAGATCCATCAATTCTACCAGGAAGAATTTAAGAGTATAGGGGTACGTGATGCGAGTTTCTCTTATCGGACGAATGAACAGCAGGAAAACGACCGTCTGACCGTACTTGAAAATGTCAATCTGGAAATTCAGAAGGGAGAATATGTAGCGTTTACCGGGCATTCCGGCTGCGGCAAAAGCACCTTGCTGAAGTTGTTGATGAGTCTATACCCGTTGGACAGCGGAGAACGATACATCAGAGCAACAAAAGCAGGACTGGCAGTGGAATATCCGCTGACAGCCGCTTGGCGCGGGCTGTTTGCCTATGTACCACAGGGAAACCAGCTGATGAGCGGCACGATTCGTGAAGTTGTTGCTTTTGGAGACCCAGACGCGATGCAGCAAGAGGGGCGTCTTTCGCAGGCGTTGAAGATCGCCTGTGCGGACGAATTTGTAATGACTTTGGAGCACGGTGTCGATACGCGGCTTGGTGAGCGGGGAGCGGGTCTGTCGGAAGGGCAAATGCAGCGCATCTCGATAGCGCGCGCGATTTTTTCGGACCGGCCCATCCTGATTTTGGATGAGGCTACCAGCTCGCTGGACGAGGCGACAGAACAGCAGCTCCTGACAAATTTGCGCCAGATGACCGATAAAACAGTGCTGATTATTACGCATAGGCCAGCGGCCTTGAAAATTTGTGATAGAAATATCGACATGACGGAGGAGAAAAGTTAAAGATTAGGGAATAGCGGGGGAAAACAATGCAGTTTGTAGAATACGAAATGTTGGATGATACGCTGGAAAAGTATAAGATGGCTGTTGATTTTGATGCAGAGACAAAACCTGAGACAGGCAGATAC
Organism: uncultured Oscillospiraceae bacterium; assembly: GCA_944386995.1. Classification (GTDB taxonomy): domain Bacteria; phylum Bacillota; class Clostridia; order Oscillospirales; family Oscillospiraceae; genus CAJFPI01. Next base: position 2,559 of record CALXDF010000218.1, on the reverse strand, counting down.
ATACTTGACCGTCTCCTATCATGATCATGGCCCGGGCATAGGCGCAGAGTTAAGACTGAAAAGAACTTTGGGTAAAGGGCAGACAGCTTGAAGAAGATGTATAAAAGACAGTAAGGATTTGCAAAAAGGGCTGCATTCCAGACGCAGAATGTAGCAGAGAAGCAGCCTTTATTTTGAGGAAAATTCGATTTTTTGAAGGATTGTGGAGGAAAACGATGTCGAGATTTCAGCATGATGTGATGCTGCGTGTTGTGAAACTTTTAGATATATTTCTTATTACAGTGCCGTTTGCGGTATGCTGGTTTTTTTACTATGCGGAACATATCCATATGACATTCACAGGGATGGGGCATCTTTGTATGCTTGCACTTTATGCAATACTGTACATCATCCTGGGAAAAGTTTACGATGCGTTTCTGATGTCCATGCAGCGTGTTTCAGAGCTGGTTTACAGTCAGATCCTGGCAGCTATGGCGGCAGACGGGTTGATCTATATTGTGATTTGTTTGCTTTCCACAAAACTATGCAACCTGATACCTGGTATCGCAGCTATTGTAGGTCAGTGCGTTATGGCTGTACTGTGGGCAATCATAGCACATCGCTGGTATTATAACACATTTCCTTCCCAGGCAACTGCGGTCATTTACGATGAGCGTCAGGGGATGGAGAAACTCATCAACGAGTATGACCTGAATGCGAAATACAATGTCAGAGTGACCATGTATGTGAAGGAATGTCTGGATGATCTGCATACTCTAGACGGAGTGAAAACAGTATTCCTCAGTGGCATCCACAGCCATGACCGAAATATTATTTTGAAATACTGTGTGGCGCGGGACATCAGCGTGTTTGTGGTTCCTCGTGTCGGGGATGTCATCATGAGCGGCGCGCGTCCTATGCACATGTTCCACTTGCCCATGCTGCGGGTCGGGCGTTATATGGCAAGTCCTGAATATCTGTTCATCAAGCGCGCGATGGACATTGTGCTGTCACTCGCTGCACTGGTGATTGCCAGCCCCATCTTTCTGGTGACAGCCATTGCCATCAAGTCGGATGGTGGCCCGGCATTCTATAAACAGGTGCGTTTGACCAAAGATGGAAAGGCATTTGAAATCATGAAGTTCCGCAGTATGCGGGTGGATGCCGAAAAAGACGGTGTTGCACGGCTTTCGACCGGTGATAAAGACGACCGCATCACGCCGGTGGGGCATATCATCCGCAAATGCCGCATTGATGAGCTGCCCCAGCTCATTAACATTCTGAAAGGTGATTTGTCCATCTGCGGTCCCCGTCCGGAACGCCCTGAGATCGCGGCGCAGTACTGCGAGGAGATGCCGGAGTTTGCGCTGCGTTTGCAGGCCAAGGCGGGACTGACCGGGTATGCGCAGGTGTATGGGAAATACAATACGTCTCCTTATGATAAGCTACAAATGGATCTGATGTACATTGCACACCCCAGTATCATTGAGGACTTCAAGATTATGCTGGCGACGGTAAAGATTTTGTTTGTGCCGGAGAGCACAGAGGGGATTGCGGAAGGGGCGACGACGGCGATGGGAAAAGAAAATGGGGACAGAACAGCCGTTTAGGATTGGCATAGTTGGTACGAAAAATGAGAGGAACAACAGATGAAAAAGGTTTTATTTGTTGCGACGGTTGTAAAAACGCACATTATGGAGTTCCATATTCCATATCTCAAAATGTTCAAGGAAATGGACTGGGAAACAGCAGTCGCCGCGCGAAATGATTACGAGAATCCTGCTGACTGTGTGATTCCCTATTGTGATACATATTACAATATTCCATTTGCGCGTAACCCGTTAAAGCCAGGAAACCTGAAGGCCTATACGGATTTGAAGAAAGTTATCGATGAGGGTGGCTATGATATCATCCATTGCCACACGCCTGTTGGTGCAATGCTGACTCGTCTTGCTGCAAAGCAGGCACGAAAGAATGGTACAAAGGTGTTTTATACGGCACATGGCTTCCATTTCTACAAAGGCGCACCGGCAATCAACTGGCTTCTGTATTATCCGGTTGAAAAATGGTTGTCCCGCTATACCGATGTCCTTATAACGATCAACAAAGAGGACTATGAAAGAGCTAAGACATTCAAGGCTGGTAGGGTGTGCTATGTTCCGGGCGTTGGTATTGACCTAAAGAAGTTCAATGTGGGCTACGTTGATAAAGAACAGAAGCGAAAGGAAATCGGTGTTGCCTCGGATGACTTCGTGTTGCTTTCGGTGGGGGAGCTAATTCCTCGTAAGAATCACGAAGTAGTTATCCGGGCAATGTCTGTTCTGAAGCAAAATGGCGGTTTAGAGCATATTGAGTATGTGATTTGTGGTCAGGGTGCGTATGAGTCTGATTTGAAGAAATTAGCGGAAGAACTGAGCGTAGCTGACCATATTCAGTTCTTGGGCTATCGCAACGATATTTCCGAAATCTGCAACTGTGCAGATCTGTTTGTCTTTATGTCTTATCAAGAAGGGCTTCCGGTTGCCTTGATGGAAGCGATGGCTTGTGGCATTCCGGTTGTCTGCTCGAATATCAGAGGTA
>CALXDF010000217.1 GCA_944386995.1 uncultured Oscillospiraceae bacterium | reverse complement strand
TGTTCGTATGCTATGATCGTGAGATCGCATGGACGGTATATAACAAGGTCAAGGCTCTACGGCCCGAGTGGTTTGTAAAGCGTAAATGCGCCCCGGAATATGAGGGCACACATCTTGATCGAGATGCTATTGAGATCGAGAAAATCGCGCTAGTTTGCACCAATGGAAAAAATGATCCGGCAGAAATGACTGCCGTGATTGGCGATGCTAAAACTCGTAAGGCTTATGCCAGAGCCTTTAAGGATGACAAGTCCAATCTGAAAATTGCCATCGTGGTGGATATGTGGATTACCGGCTTTGATGTCCCTTCTATGGACACCATGTACTTGGACAAGCCGGTTGAGACGCATAACCTGATCCAGACCATCTCCCGTGTGAACCGTGTGTTCAAGGGAAAACAAGAGGGGTTGATTGTCGACTACATCGGCTTGGAAGGTGCAATCCTTACCGCCATGAAGCTCTATAATGGCGATATAACGCCGGTAAACGGCATCGACACCTCACTCGTGGTATTTAAGGATTTCTTAGATCGGACAATCCAGCTGATGCATGGATATGATTACAGTACCTTCTTTACGGACGGCATTTCTCCTCTGGAGCGGCTGACCATCATCCAGAAGGGCGTCGAATATGTACTTTCGGAAAAAGCCCGGAAAGATAACTTTATGGGCTTTACGCTGCGCTGTAAGAAAGCTTTCGACGTCTGCATCGGACACGACCAGATTACGGATCGGGAGGTGGAGCAACTCCACTTTTTCCTGTGCGTGCGCTCGGTTATCTTTAAGATGACTGCTGGCGATACGCCGGACGCCACTTTGATGAATAAGCACATCACCGAGCTCGTAAACCGCGCGATAAGCTCTACCTACAGCGGGAAGGAATTCAATTTTGATGAGCAGCCCACCGACGATATTCAAATGCTGTTCAGCGATGAATTTATTGATAAGTTGAAAAAGATTCCTTACCCAAACACCAAGTACCAAGCGTTGGTAAAGCTGTTGAGGCGGGCAATCAAGGAGTTTGGAAAGACCAACCGTTTGAAAGCGATTGAGTTTTCTAAAAAGCTCAAAAATGTTATTGATCGCTATAACTCCAGAAATACTATCAGCGACGTGGAAGATATCATCGACGACGTGGTAAATAACTTGAGTGAGGAACTGGAGAAGATTTTTACCGACCTGAAGCAAGAAAAGCAGTCGTTTGAGGATCTTGGTATTACCTTTGAGGAAAAAGCCTTCTATGACATCCTCATTGCTGTGGCCGAAAAATATGGCTTTAAAGAGCAACTCTTGGAGGATACCTATATCTTTTTAGCTAAAGAGATCCAGAAACTTGTTGGCAACAAATCCAAGTACACAGACTGGACGAATCGCCAGGATGTTAAGGATGAGCTCTATGCCGATGTCGCCAAGCTGCTGAAAAAGAACGGATACCCGCCGAAGACCATTGATGTCGCCTACGATGAGATCATGAAGCAGGTAGAGAACTACAAGCAATATGCGGAGTAACTTGAGCGGCGTGTCCAGCGTGTGGTTTTATTAAGAGGAGCGGTTTTCATGAAAATTTCTCGAGTGCAGATTCAAAACTTTAGGAATATTAGAAATGTGGATGTCCAGCTTGGTGATGTAGTCACTTTGATTGGGGAAAACAATAGTGGGAAGAGCAATTTTCTATATGCGCTGACGCTCCCTTTTTTATCAGATGACAATAATCTTAGTAAGAACCTTTCTTGGGCAGACATCAATTCTGAAGCCAGGGATCAATACTACCAATTTATTCTGGAAAGAAAAGATGATATCCTTAATGAAACTTTGCCCTTTGATGACTTTGTGGCAAAATTGCCTGTCGTATTTGTAGAAGTAGATTTGATTCCTGAAGAGAAAGAATTATACTGTGTAAAGGACATTTGCCATTCTGTAGATGCTGACGGAAATTTGATTTATGGGTTAAGATATGAATATAAGGCCACGCATCCAGAAGAGATTCTATCACAGGTTCGTTCAATCCTAAACTCGGAGCAAATTGATCGGCAGTCTATTGAAAATATCCGGATGAATTTGTTGCCTACGCGAATGTATGGGTACTCTGTTATAATACCGCAAAAAGATACAAAAGTTGCCTATGATACATTGCGCCAGTTCAAGTACATGGCATTATCGGCTGATCGAGACAATTTCTCCAATACAAATGAGAGGATTGGATCGAGATCGTTGGTTAAACTTCTTCAAATGAGATTATCAGATGCCGATCTATTAACTGTAGAAAAAGAGTATTCCCATTTCTTTGATGCGCTGAAGAACCTAAGCGGCATGGATCAAGTAATCAATTGGCAGGATAACAGTGAAATTCCCAACGCTAAGGACTTCTTTAATAATATTGATATTCTCCCTAATATGCCGCCAATGACTTCCATTCTCAGCAGTGTGCGGTTGGGATACTCAGGAGAAAATCTATCTTCACAGGGATTAGGACAACGAAACTTGATTTTGTTATTGGTGCTGCTTAATTCATTATTGGATAAATCCGATGAAACAGCTTTCCGAGTGCTGACTGTCGAAGAACCAGAAGCGCATCTGTGCATTAACAATATCCGCTTAATGGCTAGCTTCATTAAATCCTTCACTGATAATAATAAAACCATTCAGCTTGTTTATTCTACCCACAGTACAGAACTGATTAATAAAGTTGACCCAAGGAATCTTATTGTTATGAGCGCGGGAAAAGCCTTGTCTCTGGTCACAGAGCTTGATGATAAAGAGCGAGATTATCTATCTAAGAACCCAAATACAGATATCTTTAAGCTATTCTTTGCAAAAAGGTGTATTTTGGTTGAGGGGCTAACAGAGGAACTTCTCATTAAAGCGTTTTTACAGTCAAAACCAGAATTAAGCGATATAGAGATTATCTCGTTCCATAAAGGATTCGCAAAGATACTTGACATTTGGTGTACCCTAAATGATAACACGACAAATAGGCTTGGTGTCATCCGAGATTTTGATGGCGAGCCCAAAGCGAAAGCAAAGCATGATAAATATAACGCCAATGAGTGCATCTGTGTGCAGACTACCAAAGAATATACTTTAGAGCCCGAGATTGTTAAGACGGGAGATAACTATTCTTTGTTGTTACAACGATATGGTGCCGAATATGGTTGGGACAATCTTTCAGCAGACGATTTGGCTGATGACTGGAGAAAGTCCAAATCAAATGTAATGTTGAGGTTATGCCACGACTTAGCATGTGGCGAACTGCCAACCTTCTCAATGCCATCACACATTCAAGCTGTTCTTGACTTCATGCTTAAAGCAGATGTTAGTGAGGACGGTGTACATAACGAATGAGGATCACGGTTGCTGGTGCAGGCGCTGGTAAAACTACCACGATGGCCTCCAAAATTGTTGATGCCCTTGCCTCCATTGAAGTTCACCAGAATATTTACTGCATAGCGTTTACTAATGCAGCAGTATCTCGCATTAAAGAAAAGCTGGCCGAACACTATGCAGAAGTTCCATCAAACATAATAGTTTGTACGATTCACTCGTTTCTCTACCAAGAGATAATTAGTCCATACTATTTTCTTTTGTTTGGAAAACAGTATGAGCGTATTTCTCCTATTAATTTGCCAAATGATCCATCATTCAAAAATAAAAAGATAAGAGAGCTCGATGATAGAGGCATTATCCATATATCTGTGATTCCTCAAAGAGCAAAGTGGGTGGTTGTAAAGAAAACTGGCGATAAAAAGGAAGACCGGTATGTCCGGTCACAACTCGTTAATACGATTGCTTGTTACTGTGGAAAGATTTTTGTTGACGAAGCCCAAGATATTGACGATGATACCTTAGCAATCATTCAGGCCCTCGACACTGCTGGGATACCAATAGAATTGATTGGAGATCCAAAGCAGGATCTCCGAGGACATGAAAGCTTCCGGAAATTGTTAAATGCGCATGGAGCAGATATCTCATATATCACTATATGTCATCGATGCCCACAAAAACACCTTAGAATATCTAATACGCTAGTTCCTGACGAAGAAAAACAGACTTCGGAAAAAGAAGAAGGCACAGTCAATCTTGTATTTGAGAGTAACATCCAGCCATCAGAATTCATAAAAAAAGGTAATTATGATCTGGTATATATCTCTGCCAGAAATAAACGTTTTGAGACACATTCCCGTGAGGACTCAACGAACAATTTTGAAAGTTTGAATCATGAAATCTCTGAAGTTGTCAAGCAGCGGTATTCTAAGGCTTCCAAATATCTACTTGCGAAATTGTCTTATTATTTAACTCACTGCATGATTAGAGATGTTTATGGCGGAGTTGAACCCCAAAATGTAATTAGGCAGTACTTTGCCGGCTCTCTGGACAGACAGCAATATGCGAAAATAATATCTACATTGCAGAAGCCTGCAAAAGAAACTGCTGAAATTCCAATTGTAAGCACTATTGAGGGGATTAAAGGTCAAGATGGGGATAAATGTCTTTTTATTTTGACAACAGATTTAGCTCCATATTTATTCCGGGAAAACACCACTGAAAATAGAACCAAAAATAAGCTATATGTTGCTCTTACACGATCCCTCAATAGCCTCACTATATTAATTACCTTAGAAGTTGAAAAAAAGTATGGGAATCAATATATACGAGATTATTTCGCTGAATTATATTCTGAATAGATATACTCTGCTCGAACTACCGAGGATCCGTCAATGCTCGGACCTGTATTTGAGAAAGTTGGTGCAAATCAAATTATCCGTATCAATATAACAAAAATTGGTGCAAGTTTAGTTATCCGTATCACTATTAGTGAAAATTGGTGCAAGTGTGTCAAATTGTGATATAATACAAAAATAAGGGCAGCGATATCCATTGTCGTCGTGGTCACACACGTCGGAGCAAAGTCCGCTTTGCTCCGACGTCTTTTTATGCATGAGGCAAAAAAGACGTCATCTGCCAGCTCCCTTGCTCCTCCTTTCCAACTGCGACCCGCTGCGCTGGGCTCGCGGTTGGCAGGCCGCCCTGCGGGCCGCATTCCAATATCAGCGGCTCCTCACGAATCCGCTGGTGGTGAAAAAGGAAAAGTTCACAATTTTTGCAGGAAAAGCTCTGCCATATCCTGGGCAATTCGACTACTTGACAGGAGGTTTTTCTCTGTGATAAACTGTGAAGCAAGTTCATCCTCAAACGCGTGGAAGGCGTTATGCCATACAGGAGCAGCTTTCAGAGAGCCGGCGGGCGGTGCGAGCCGGTAAGCGGGCGGTATGGCGGCTGGCGCCGGAGCGGGCCGCCCCAAAGAAGGTTTCCGGTAGGGCGGCACGGCCTTGCCGCCGTTACCAGGGCAGGGGCTTGTTGGAGCCCTGACGAGTGCGCGCGTTTGCGTGAATCCGGGTGGTACCGCGATAAGTGATTTGTCGTCCCGGGAACAGG
>CALXDF010000216.1 GCA_944386995.1 uncultured Oscillospiraceae bacterium | reverse complement strand
CCTGCAGATTCAGGGTGGACTTTTCAAAAATCTTCACCTTATCCACCCGAGGCCCCGGAGTTCCATCCCGTTTCGGTTTATAGAAAGGTGCCGCAAAAGCCTTGCTTCCATCGCCGCCAAATTCTTTTAATCTTTGAAGCAGGGCGTCATATAGCGGTCGGTCGCTCTCAGGGCGATAATATCCTTCAATCTCTCCCATTTTATTTAGTTTCAGATCCGTAAGCGGCGTTTTGGTCACGGTAAATCCATCCCCCATTTTACCGCTGCGGATCGTTTCAGCATGAGCGGGGCCAGTTACCTTATGATTCGGCATCCGGGAAACAAAGACCGGCTTGATCTCTTCATCGCTCTCATAAGTAGACAACTTTAGCCGGTCAATGGCTGTACGCGGATCCACCGGGTCCAGGCGCGCCTCTAACTCCTGACGGAACCGTGGCCATGGGCTGGGGAATTCAGGGCTGAATTTTCGGTCATATTCGTTCTTTGTCAGGACCTCTCCAGTGGAGGCATCTACATATCCGCCTGGAATTCGCTCTGCGGTTTCACGGCACTTATTGTAGTTTGTCAATTTTTGGATCATTCCCGGGCTGGTTGCAGCTACAACAGCAGCATCTAAGCAATGATGCAGATCGCCATCTTCACGGATCTTTTGGATCCCCCACCGTCCCCGAAGCATCGCGGTAACCGCTCCATTCACAGCCTGTACAGGCCGTTTTCGGTAAGGAGAATCTGCGAAAGCCAAATTGTCCTTCACCAAATTGTAGACTGCACGCGTGATATATTGCGTATCATTGAGATTTCTCTGAATAAAATCCGCACTCTCTTCTTCTGTCAATTCCCGCTTAAGCAACTTCTGCCGTTTGCGGTAGTTCCGTATCAGATTTTCGACTCGCACCTCAAATGCATGCCAGCGTTCCTCATCCTGTCCAAAGTATTCAAAGGGCAGGCGATTCCCCTTCTGCCGGTTTTCACTGGACAGAACCAGGACCTTGTTCTGGTAACTATCATCAAAACATCGGCTATACGGAATGATATGATCTACGTCAACATAGCCCGGCTCAAACAGACGGGATATATCCAGATTCTTCCCCGAGTACAGGCAGACTCCATCCTGCTCCCGGAAAAGTTTGAATTTTACGATGTCTAGACCTGTAGCATGGTCACCTTTATACTCCGCAATCTGTTCCTTGGCACGTTCGTTTGCGGCTTGGTTTTCATCGCGCCGCTTTTCCATCTTTTTTCGTTCTTGATAATGATGTCCCATTTCCCGCGCTAGCTCCATACGAACCACGTCAGGTGCCCCATACGTTCTGACAATCGCGTTTATAACCTTGATGCTCTGCGCGATCGCCCGCCGCACAACAGGATTTGTGATCTCATCCTTCATATCACGCAGTGAGAGCTCCGGCTTGCGAGATTCTTTTTGCGGTCCTCTGTGGTCGCCATAGACAGCCTTGCAAGCTTCATCATAGCGCTGCCCGTCTTCCAAATAGGGAATCAATTTTTTCATAGCTTTCACAGAAAGATTCCCGAACTTGCTGAACGACAATGGCAGCAATGCTTGGCGGAGTTCGACAGGGATCCCTGCTTCGTCCAAAGCTTTCAGCCGGTTCTTATCATTTTTATAGAGGGTCAAGACCGTCCCGATTGCATCCAACTGGTCATGCGTCAGCGATAAGATCGCTCCCTTGCTGACTTTGTTCAGCGCCGCACGGATCTTGTGATAAGACTGCATCTGAGGCCATTTTTTCTTTTCGGTCTCCTCTTTTGTCTGTTTTGTATAGGAAAGGCCGTTAAAATAGACGTTTTCCCCTAAATTCAACTTTTCTCGGATCTGCTTATAGGTCAGAGAAGCAGACTGCATGGCCGCTTTCTTTAGAATTTCTCGTTGCTCCTGAGTCAATGGGACAGAGAAATTTCTCGAATCCGCCAAACGGATATGATTTAGATCCTGCAGCAACTTAAAGTACTCAAATGTGTAGGTTGCCTTTGCCGCCCGAGGTTCCGGCGGTTCTTTCTCAAAAGTGCAGTTGCCCACTTTTTCTGCGATCCCTCCGTGGAATGGGCTTCCCGGACCAGGACCTTCATCGAAATTGCGCTGGCTCTCAAGGATAGAAAGATACTCTGCCTCAAATTCCTCCGTCATCCACGGAGTATGCAGCCGACGCTGCGTCTCAAAAATCTGATGCACTTCATCCACAACAGCAGATCGCTCTATTGTAAAACGGTAATCGTCCGCTTTGTTGCGCGTCTGATGATATCGGGACCCGTCTGGATTGGTCTGCCAAAAGCGGTCATCACGATACATCATCTCACCAACCGTACGATACCCGTGCTGCTGCATACAGAGCCGGTTTTCTTCGATGGCCTGTTTGACTTTTCCGGTCTCCTTTTCATCCTTGGCAGCTTCTGCCGTACTGTTAGACTTATATCCACGGCGCTGGGCCAAGTGGATCAGAACTCGTACGGTTTCCTCCCGGCTCAGAGGGCGATCCAGTGCTTCAGCCCGCAGCTGATAGGGGGATACGGCAAATCCACCTTGCGTATAGAGCGTTTGGATCTCATCACGACTCAGAATGTCTGCTCGCTCTATGGCAAAGCGGATCCGCTCCAGTCTGTGACGGTGTCGGCGTAAACGCCGTCGTGCGCTCCTTGCGCTTCTGCGGGGCGCGGCCAAGCTCTCTCCTGTTTTGGGCTGTTCCGCTTTATCAAAAATTCGAACTCCCAAGTTTTCTACCTTGATAGGTTCTCCCTCTGTATTATTGCAAAGGATTGCCCAGCCAACAGAGTCAATGCCTATATCTAGTCCCAAGGCATAGTGATCAACTGCCACGAATACCCCCGCCTTTCTCTCTTTAGATACGAAGATACCCCAGCCGATAAGGCTGGGGTAGAGCTTCGAGGTGTACTACCTTATCGTAGCAACACTATCTTCCCTCGTTGTGGTATAAGGGTATTTTTAGTATATCACTTTTGCATATTATGTCAATATATATTCCCTCATTTTCTATGTTTTCTTCCAGTTTATACAACCATATATTCAATCCTATCCATTTTCCCGCAATCCATTTTTAACCGCCGCAGCTATGTCCCGGAGAATCCGCCGCTCCAGGAGGGTGCAGTCCCTGAACAACTCTCCGATCTCCGGGAGATAGGCGGCCTTGTCCTGGGGCTGCGTGCCGGACAGGAGCTGGTCTACGGTGACGTCCAATGCCCGAGAGATGCGGAGCAGGGCGTCCAGGCTGACCCGTTTCTTTCCCCGCTCCACATGGCTGATGTAGGGGACGGAGAGGTCTGCCGCCTCCGCCAGCTGTGCCTGGGGCATCTTCCGACGGAGCCGGACCGCCCGGATTTGCTGCCCGATCTGCTGATAATCCATTTCTCTCCCCCCGTTCCCGCGAGCGTCATTGTACCGTCAAATCTATCGCAGGACAGGGGCGGCGTCAACTTGACGTTTTTCCATATAAGCGAAGGGGAACACCCGAAGTCATAAGAAAAGAACCGTACAACTCTCAATCGCTGTACGGCTCTCATTCTTGAATTTCTTCCGAAGCTGACTCAGGAATGTATTCTACAATATCTTCAAGGCGGCAATGGAATGCCTCACAGATTTTTCCCAGTGTGTTCATGGTCACTGGCTCGTCTTTTCCCATGTGGGCTAAAGCACTGGAATTGATGCCGGCAATTTTAATTAAATCGATTCGCTTCATTTTCTTCTTTACCAACATAATCCAAAGTCTTTCATACGACCAAGCCAAAAATCCTCCCCCCTTTCTATTTAGATATTTTATCCACAAAATCAAAGGTTGTCAACAGAAGGTAGAGAGATATGCTGCTCTGAATAATTTGCTTCTGAAATTTGGATTTTTTTATTGACTTTTGGATTTTTATATGCTATAGTAATCTCAGAAAACAAAAACACGGCAGCTTGAGAGGGCTGGCACCCTCTCAAGCCTGCGCAGGTGAAGTGAGCACCTACACAACGGACAAGTCCGCACCGTGGGAATAGTATACCCTTTTGTTGGTCAGTTGGCAAGGGGAAACTGGTTCTCATCCAGGCGGCTGTTCGGCTCCTTTTGAATCGGAATCTGGGGCACCGTGTAGCGCGTTTGACCGCCTGCATGGTGCTTTTGTTTTCCAAATTCAAATCCGAAAGGAGTATCGCACCATGTTGAACATCGAGAAAAACGCGGAACTGACCAAGGCTCTGGACAACCTTCTTCATGCGGAAGGAGAGGTGGACGTCAGTCTGGCGCTGCGGGAGGCCAAGAAGGTCCTCTTCTCCCACAGCACGCTCTCTGACCGGGTCGACGCCTATCACGCGGTCCGGAAGGAGCTGCGCCAGGAGGTCATCGACATCACCGAGGACATCCAGGACAGCCATCCGAAAGCACTGCCGCCCCAGATCGTGGGCTTCCTCGACGAGTTTTCGGAACTCCGGTGCATCTGTCCGGACTCCCGTTCCAAACCGGGCGACTTTGCCCAGTTGGAGGAAATCCTGCCGCTGCTGAAAAGTCTCCCCCAGTGCACCCGCTCCGACAGCGTCCGCACGGTGGCCCGCATGATCCGGGACTACCTGGACAGGCACCCCGGCGTCCGGGCAGCCGGATACCGTTGGCTTTTGCGCACGGTGGAGGACGAAATCATTGCCGCCGGGATCACCGCCTATCCTCCCCTTTCCGGCAGGGCGCCCGAGGAACTCACTCAGATCAGCCTCCTGACGGCATTGGAGACCGCCTATGATCCCCGGTATGCCTTTGAGCTGTTGGAGTACAGCGGCGGGACGTTCCTCCCGGTAACGCCGGCATCCTTCTCTGACATGGACAACGGGAAGTACCTCAAACGGCTGCTGGAAATTCTGGAGAAAGCCCTTCTCGGCATGTGCGGAGAGGTTTCCGGCCGGTTCCTGGATGAACTGGACCGCCGCATCCTCCACGAGGTCATCCAATGGGTTCGTTTCCAGGACGGAGAGGACAAACTCGACGAGGACGACCGGAACCGGCTGGAGATCCTGGAAGGACTGCTCCAGTGGTACGAGGATCCGGCTGTCCCCTATGACCCCGAAACCGATCAGG
>CALXDF010000215.1 GCA_944386995.1 uncultured Oscillospiraceae bacterium | reverse complement strand
GATTTGCCAATCACCGAAAAAAGGGGGTTCGAATCCCACCAGTTAGGGGGAAACAGTGGTTGGCATCTATGGATTCATTCGTAAATTTCTGAGCGAAAAAAGCCCGGAAACGGTTGATGCCACTGGCTTTTCGCCAGTGGCATCTATACCGTTTTGATTTTATGGTGGACCTAAGCGGGCCAAATACGAACTTGTGGTGTTTTGCGGGAGGATTAGCAAGTACCATTTTCTTTGTATAAATCCAAAATAGTAGTAGTTCACTCCTTTTCATAAACGCCGCCTTCAAATTGCAATTCATACTCAAAAAACACATGTCAATGATTTTGGCTGCTGGGTATTCAACACTAACTGTACTGCAATATTTGCGGAGCGCATCAAATTGCTCCTCATATTTCAAATACAGCTTTCCGAGCATCACAAGAGATTTTGCGGAGCACTGTTGTGTAGCCGCCTTGGTCACACAGACATAGCTTTCTAAAATATCGGCCATACGCTGGAACACACCCTAATGTCCCCAAAAGGATTTTGGAAAGAAGTGTCTCTTTGGGGATTCCACCGCAGTTTTCTTCGTATGATTGCATATTTTGGGTTTTGCTCTACGGCCTTTAACTTGAACTTTGCTGAATTCAACCCATTGCTCAGACAAATCAACACCACTTACTATGTATCCTGCGGCGAGCCATCCAGAACAAAACGACATTGGTTTACTGAGGTTAGCCCAAGATGATCTATTTTTGTAGGCGTGATTCGGCAATGAGATGATTTTATTCAGTTCAGGAAAAGAGATGTGGATGACATCACAGTCGCGCTGATTCAACCATCTTGCAAGTGCAGTGTATTTTCCTTCTTTCATACGGTACCTCCGCTTTTGAACCGAGCACCAAAATAATATCGTATATATGCTGTCTCAGATATTCATGGTCCAATAAATATATCAGTCGAAGCAATTGTAAAAGCTTGTATTATCGATATATAATTGGGAATATCAATTTATCGTATCACACGGAGGAGCATATGAGCAAGGTACGTGAAAAGCTGCTTACCGACACTTTTGATGTTAAAGGAATCTGGTTTTTGCCAGAAAGTGATATGAGCAAAGAGGGTATTAAAGGAACCCTCCGGTACTCGCCAAGTAGAATTACATTAGAACTTATTGGAACGTTCAACCAAGTAAGCCCCTTTACTAATGCCGAAACACCTCACGAACTAACAATATACGGTTTTTCCGAAGTGGGTGAGTGGTTTACACTATTAGATTGCTTGCCCACACAAGCACGAATGAGCGCTCCCGGATTTGATACAGTAACATATATTGTTAATCAGTTTTATGCAGGTACAAAAATTGTCCAGAGTGAAGATGCCGTCGAAAACGCAATATTCTCATTCACAAATCTAGATGCATGGCTTGACTATAATATAATAGAGCGATGCGAGGAATGGAATACGAAAAAAACGACGTTTACCATTGATCTGGCTTTGCCTAGTTGCGATAGAAAAAAATTAGATATACCTTCAAAATCATTGGTGCTGAATGAAGAAATCGGCTATAGTCTCAAATTTCCTAAAGAGTATTTCTTAAATGAAAAAACAGAGATTATCGTAAGTCGATTTTATCGCTTTTCTTCTGCAACTGTAGCTCTGCTATCTCCCACGCATTTACTGGAAAGCATGCAGCAGTTTCGGAGGCTATTATCCCTATTGATTGGAAGCGCAATGTATTTTTCGTATATAGAATTGAATTTTCCGAGTGTTAAAGAAACCATTCCAAATGGTAAGGAATTGGAAATTAAACAACATTGTAAACTGTTTTTTAATCAAGTTGGAGATATGTTTAAAGTTAAACGATTGACACGAATTAGGCAGAATTCTATGCTGATAAAACGGCATGATTTGGGAGAAAAAATGAGTTCTGTATTCAATTATTGGTTTGATGAGCAGGAAAAACTTTCTGAAATTACGAGTCCTTACATTAGTGATTTGTATTTCCCTTCTTATATAGAGAGCAAATACCTAAATGTGGTGCGTGGCCTTGAAACGTATCATCGATTTTTTATCGAAAATAAGGCAGAAGAACAGGTTTCGTCCTCACATAATGATGAGTTAAACCGAGAATGTGAACAGATATTGTCTTTTATCAACGAGAATATATCGGAGTCAAACAGAGAGTATTTTTCAAAAAGGGTATGTTACGAGGGCGAGCAGAATTTTCGACAGCGGCTAAAAACTCTTTTAGGATTGACTCCTGCAAAACTGTCAGTACATCTGTTTGGAGAAATGAACTCAAAGGATAGAAATAAACTCATATCTACAATTATAGACACGAGAAATTATTTTACCCATAGGGATGATAAAACGAGATATATAAATGCGGTGAGTGACCACATACAACTGGACAACCTCACCGAGCAGTTGTCCTCGTTATTGCAGTTTTTCTGTTTAACTCAGCTTGGAATTGATCCCGATACTGTAGTGCAAAGAATTAAAGATTTTTCATAGGAAACATAACATCTAATCAGAGTAATCAATTGTCATTCAGCCCAAACTGAATTGACCTCAGTTTTTTCTTATACAACTGCTCATATTCCAAGATCTCTTTTCTGTCTCTCTTGATAGGGAACACTTCAAGAATTGAATACTGGAAATTGTTGCAATAGTCAGAATCGGCGGTGATAAGCGCTTTGAGGCGCTTGTTGCCGCCGTGTTTTGTCCGGGCATACTCACTCCACCGGCCCCAGATACCGCCCTGCTCTCCACTGGCAGAGCCGACATAGAGCTTGCCTGTTTTGGTATCCGTAATAAGATACACCCCGGCTACGGCGGACAGCTTTTCTTCCCACTCCTTATAAGCTGCTTTGTTGTACACGATTTTGCGGAGTGCCTCATAGGACAGCAACACTTTATCATAGCTGATGAAGCTGATTTCAGATACAGCAGGGCGAATAGCCAACAATTCTTTCTCTGTTGTTCCATTCTGACACCAGTTGATAGCCCCTTTGCCCCAGTCTATCACAAGGCGGTCTTTCAAATCAGCAAGCAGGTCTGTTCTGGTCAGCTCGTAAATAACAGAGGTAGATGGAGTCATGCCGCTGTCCGGCGTGAAGTCCTCCGGTAATTTGGTTCTATCGTAGGGCACAAAATCGCCTATTTGATAACACCCCTGAAAGACACCGTTTGTCCCCTCTGTCCCCAAAAAGCTGATAACCGTATCACAGTTCTTAAAGCGGGTGGGGGATTGGATAGACTGGTACAGTTCCAAATACCCATGTGCATAGTTTGCTGCCACCACTTCATTCGTCAGATTATGACGGATGAGCTTTGTCCGCTCCAGGTTAATTTCCTTATCAGCCAGTAATTCTTGAAGTTTCATAATTACCCTCTTTTCCGTTGTTGATAGGAAGTATCACCACCATCTTAAATCATCTTTTGTCCATGCGCAACAGAATGCACGCAAAAATATAAGTGTAAAAACAACGTGTATATAACACATAAATTATCACTTATACTACCATCAAGAGGTGAGCATATGTTTAAGATCAGTAAGCCTGAGATGGTAAATAAAACATTCCGAATGCCGGCAGAGCTGATTGAGCGGTTGAATGCGGTGGCCCAAGCCCAGAAGGTATCCCTGAACAATCTGGTGTGCCAGTGCTGTGAATATGCACTTGATAACCTGTCGGAATCAGAAGAGGATAAAGAATAGCGGCCATGCCACGATAACAGTGACACAGCCGCTATTCTTTTTTTTGCGGTATAAAGGTTTTAAAGGCTAGAAATCTTTATCACCTAAATAACCTTTATACCGCACAGATGCTTATTTATCGAAGTACAATGGATTGAGTATGTACCCGCTTGCACGGGGCCGCCCGCCTGTCGGAGCAGAGTATGTACGCTTACGCAGATACCCGTGTTCAACCAGCAATTCAATGGCAGGTGTAGTATCCTCCACGCTGGGGAACTCTCCCCGGCATAGGCGGTGTATATGGTATTTGGTCAACTCACGTTTATCTTGGTCTTGGAGCCGCTTGAGGATTTGTTTTGCTCCCCGCAACGCCTTGTCCGCTCCCAACTGAGAATAGGCAAATTTAGCGTGTTCCAGAAAATACCTAGATATTTTGATGGCCCGTTCTATCGTGTCCCGTGATATTGGCCTTGTACTGGGAGCCGTCCTGTGTCTGGCACAATGGAGTAATCCCGCAATACGAAGCATATTTCCGAAGTGTTTTCCGCCCCAATCATCAATGGGTGCAAGATCATTGACAAGCCTTGCTTCCAAAGCATCAAAATACTGCTCCGCACACTTATCCGCCTCACTATCTAATTCAAGTTCACTTGCCGTCCCTTCTTGCGAAAGATTCAGCAAATCATAAAGGAGGTGCTCATATTCTTGCTTAAGCTCTAAAGGCAATTCTGGGACTTGGTATTTTCTTCTCCCCACCCTTGATACAGGGCGGCTATACAAAATTCTGGCAGGCAAGCCTCTATTCCGAAACACTTCATTTTTCATCAGCCCCTCCAGCACATTGTCCTGTGCGGATAATAGCATCGTCAAAGTCGGGTCATTAATAGTTTCGCTTTCCCGTCCCTTTCGATCGACCCGAATACGATCTCCGGTGTACGCTTTCAAAATGGTGTCAATGGAAATCATATTGGAGTACCGTCCAGAGAGCGTATCAAATAGCCCGCCTTCAGTTGAAATGATACTCAAAATGCCCCGATTGTCTGCAAGCAAGGTTGTCAACGCTTCCGGGGTCACATCATCAGCAAGTAGCCTGAGCGGCCTTGTTTGCCGACGTTCCTTCTCCTTGATTTGAAGTCGAATTTCATATGCTCCATCCGCCTTACCAGCTTTTTCGTATTGGTCCAGTTGCTTCTTTAAGGCGGTTAATTCCGCTTCTTCCTGCTCCATTTTCAAGCGGCGGCGGGCATTCTCGTCGTCTTCAAATTGGTAGATTACTTTGGTCATGATTCTGACAATAGAGCTTTTCCTCTCGCCGGACTTGGCAATGATGAGAATGTAAAGATTCAATGGTTCGCTGTGGCTCCTGTTTTGAACGACCTTGAATTTACCTTGCAAGGCACATGATAATACAGCAAGCGCACATACTGCCGCCATATCAACCGGGGTTTGTGTGCTTTCCGCAACAGACGTAACCCATTCTTGTAAAGGATGAGGTAACGCTTTGGTTGGAAATGTGGGCAGCGTAATACTGTCCAACGGTATTGGCATTCTCCATTCAGGTTCACACAATTCATTCTTTAATTTGTCAATAGCTTGAGCTGTGGTGAGGCCTTCTGCATATCTCAAATAGTCAATGATACTGCCGCCTTTATTCTGGGAGCGGCAACAGAATGTATTTGTATCCTTTACATACATCAAGTTATCACGATGTCCGCAGATTTCGCAATCATGGAATACCACGCCCTTGCTGGTACGGCGAAAATCGCCGTTGCGCTCCTTCAGATACCCGAACAAATCAAAGTTTTTCACCAGTTCATCCAGCTCGGAATCGGAACGCCCGCTCATGTGGATAGAATGGCCGCTATGGTGCTTCTCCGGGTGGGTGGGATAAGAGACAGCCTCGATATCCTCCCACGTAATACGCGCATTCTGATTGAGGAGTTTCGCGATTTTATTCGTGCCGTGGAAAATGCGGTCGGCGTTCACACAGCTCTTGTCGCTCTGGGGAAACAAATTCACCAGGGTTTCCATGATATGTTTCCGCATATCTTTATCAGTAACAGGCTTGTCCATCACAAAGGCCAGCCGAAATTTGGGGTGTTCCTTCGTGCAGCTGAAAGTCTGATAGTAAAAGGCAAGTGACAGACCGTTGTCACGGCAGATAGCTTTTGCATCCTTCATGCGAAGTATCGGCTCATCCTCCTCGTTGTCAATATCGACCAGAAACAACTGCTGTTCCGTCCAGTCCTTTGAGGACATACCGCTCATGATTCCGGGACTGATGGAGTGGCCTGTTGCGATTTTCTGCACCAGTTCTTCCAGCGTAACAAGCGAGGGGCTGGCGTTTTTTTGTAGCCGGGACTTGATTCCTCCAATCTCTTTGCCTGAGGGCTTTTTATCATACCCCATTGGGTCTATGTGGACTTTTATCTTCGTTGTCACTGTTTGATGCCTCCTGTCTTAAAAATTCCCGATACTCCTCTTGGTGTGCTTCTACATAGGCGGCAATATCAGCGTAGATAGCGCGGGCAAATATCCGGCTCTGCACTTGACTGATTTGAAATTGTTCCTGTGCCACCCTGATTCACCACCCAAAAATAACTCTTTACTTTTTGAAAAGTATCGGTTATGATTCTACTGAAAATAGAAATTTTAATAATTACACTTCTGTTTACAGTATAATTATAGCGGTAGAAAAGCACTCTGTCACAAAATGCTGTAAACTCGGTGGTTGTCGTATTTTTTGAGAGTAAGATTCAATTTATCGTAGCAGGAGGGTATGTTATGGGCTACAAAAAATTCTATCCGGTAGATAAAAATGACCCCCGTGTATGGGCCAATCAAATCAAGATACTCATGGAAGCGCGGGGAATCACTCAGCAAAGATTAGCAAGTGAATCCGGCGTGCCAGCCACAACGATTTCTGAATGGATTGGAAAAAATAAAAAGTCAGAAACTGGATTAAGAGAACCAGGTGTCACAAGATTTTACAAAGTTGCAAAAGCGCTTGGTGTTTCGATGGATTATCTGCTCGGAGAGAAAGAGTGCGAAACTCCAGATGATGAACAAATCCATGCGGTAACAGGGTTGTCTGGTCCTGCAATTAAAAAGTTGAAAGACCTTAAAGGGGAAATTGGTCAAGATTCCGACCTTGAGGAAAAGAAACTCGCTGTTTTGAACTGCTTAATCTCCAATATGGATAATACAAGGTTTCTTGAAAATCTTTACGACTACCTGCTAGGAGACTTTGTTTTTCCTACCTCCAAAAGTGATGAATACAACGGTGCCAGTGTTATTCTTTCACGCTCTCCCAACGGGGAACTCAAAAAGACTCTGCTCTTTGGTAGTGACCTGAGTGAAGCTATGTTTTCCAAGGTTCAAATTGAGTTAGTCCACCTAAAAGATTGCATTTCTAAGCAGAAGGAACCAAAAGAAGAATACGAATATAAGAAATGGGAAGCAGAACACCATGAAGAATATCTATCCTCGTTGTCTACTGTGGAGGATACTTCTAAGGAGTCAAAATGAATGTTGTCATCTATGCCCGATACTCTTCTGACCGCCAGACCGAACAGAGTATTGAGGGCCAGCTAAAAGAGTGCTACGAGTACGCCCGGCGCAACGGCTACACTGTTGTGGGCGAATACATTGACCGGGCCATTTCTGGTACCACAGACCACCGCCCGGAGTTTCTGCGCATGATCGCGGACGGCGACAAAAAACTCTTTCAATCGGTATTGGTCTATCAGCTTGACCGCTTTGCCCGCAACCGTTACGACAGCGCCACCTACAAGGCCAAGCTCAAAAAGAACGGCATTCGTGTGCTGTCTGCCCGTGAGAACATCTCTGATGATGCCTCCGGTGTGCTGATGGAGGCTGTCTTAGAGGGCATGGCAGAGTATTATAGCGTCGAACTCTCACAGAAGATACGGCGCGGCATGGACATCAACGCCGAAAAATGCCTCTCCACAGGTGGGAATGTGGCGCTGGGATTCTGTGTGGACAAGGAGAAGCGTTTTCAGCTTGACCCCAATACCGCGCCAGTCGTGCGAAAAATCTTTGAGATGTACGCCAGTGGTCAGTCCATGGCAGATATTATCCGATACCTCAATGCAAACCATATCAAAACCTCCTATGGCAATGAGTTCAACAAAAACAGCATTAACCGGATTCTCCGCAACAAGCGATACATTGGCGTTTATACCTACCACGGAACAGAAGTTCCGAACGGTCTGCCCCGGATCATCAGCGATGACCTGTTTTATGAGGTTCAGGATATGATGGACAAAAAGAAAAAAGCCCCTGCTCGTGCAAAGGCTCTTGAAGGTTACATATTGAGTACCAAGCTGTTCTGTGGCCACTGCAAAGCCGCCATGACTGGTATCAGCGGCACCAGTAAGACGGGCAACAAATACCACTATTATCAGTGTGTCACCAACCGCCGAGACAAATCCTGCCAGAAGAAGACGGTCGGCAAAGCCTATATTGAGGACTTGGTTGTCATGGAGACCCGTAAACTACTGACCAAGGAGAATATTGACCGTATCGCCAAGGAGGTGGTGCGGCTCTGCGAGCAGGAGAAGGACACAGACAATCTCAAACGGCTCAAGAAGCTTTTAAAAGAGAACGAGCGGGCCACAGAAAATCTCTTTAAGGCCCTTGAGAGCGGCCAAATCGTAGATGTGATTGCGGAGCGTATCTCCCAAAAGAAACGGGAACGGGCTGAACTGGAACAGCAGATTCTTGTGGAGACTTCTGCCCATCCTACACCCACAGTCAATGAGGTACGTTTCTTCCTGAACCAATTCCGCAAGGGTGATGTAAATGACCTCAAATACCGTCAAGCTTTGGTGGACACTTTTGTCAACAAGATTTACCTCTATAACGACAGAATGACTGTCCTGTACAATACACAGGACAGCCATTCTGATGTGACCATTGACGATTTGAGTTCGTCTAGGGTCGCTTTGGCAAATGACCCTAATTGTGATACAAATGAACCCCTTTGTGCGTCAGGGGGTTCATTTTGCGCAAAGGGGGTTCACAAAAAAGGGCGTTGCTTGTGACAGAATACACCGACTGCAGTGCATAAAGCGTACAATTTGCCGCAACACCTTTTCCCGCGACAGGTTCTACTGCTGCCTGCATTGTTGTGTCTTTCCCCATTCCTCAGCTATGCGCATATAGATAGAACGTTCAGATAGGTGCTTTACCGTACTATTCATTCCTGAAATCCGCAACATTTGATTAAATGTAATGACCCCTAAGTCTATCAACATTTTGGCTAAAAACTCATCAACAAAAGAAGAACTAGCCATTTTTACTTTTGAAAAATCCAACTGCACTCTACAACTTGTACGTTTAATAATATTAATTACATCATTGCGAAGCAATTTGCCTGCCTCACGTGTTGCGGTTCCTTCACAGTTTTCAAAAACATCATAAAGCAATATATCGTCATCTTGCAACATATTATCTATTCTAATATCAAATCCATCAAATCCGCCAATTGATGCAAAAGCGGTATTAATATCCACCGGCTTGTTCAAATCCATCTGGAAATCCACAATGGTGCATTGCCTGTCTCTATTTAAAAATGGAAGATTGTCAAATTTTTGGAGTTGGTTTTCCGGATTTAACATTAGTGACGCTGGACCAGATGTAAGGGAAAGACGCCCCCCATTGGTCGTAATTATTTGATATAGGCCAAAAAGTCCATTGCCCTGCCCTTGACCATCACCAATGCCCTCTTGCACTGCTAGAGAAAGGGCATCTATTGCTCTTGCCGGACGATGCTTGCTAGTTTTCAGCGAATTATATATACCTACCCCTGTATCTGAAACACATATTGCAATATGCTTTGACATTTCGTGGAATTGTGCTAAAACATAGCCATATGTACTCTTGCTATGTACAAGAACGTTATCCATTACTTCATTAATACACCAAATAAGGCTCTCTAAAATTCCATTTTCGCATACAACGTGATGACTAATGTAATCGACACAGTTTTGTGTAAACGATGCCACTTGAGCTGAGTCAGTGTATTTTACTATTATATCAAAAGGGCGATTTAAATTTGAGATTTCTTCAGCCGATAGTACTAATGGTGCTACAAAACCACAGTTTTTTAAATAGCAGTTTTCATCCATAGAATATGTAAACTCTATACCTTGGCTTTTGTAATACTCAATTATTGCCGCTATTGGTAAACAAGCATTAGGATATACTGTTATACTAGGATCAGTCACAATTATATCAAATTCTTTATATCCACGCTTGGTTCCATCATATACTGCCCGCAAAAAATCACTCACAACTACAGGATGATTCATTTTATAAAAATATAACTTATTATTCTCCCTATTGACGGATCTTTCAGTTTTGAATAGCATATATAATTTCTCTACCTCTACTGTAAATTTGTAAATTAATTATTGGATCGTCGAATCACTAACATAATATAGTAAAAAAGAAAGTTCATCAAGCCAATAATTGCTTGATGAACTTTCTTTTTTTACTATCACAGCCACACCCTTACGGCACAGCCGCCTTTGAAAAAGTAGGTGTTCGTGTAATGTCCATCTGGCAAATAACCTAATTGTGATATAAGTAAACCCCCTTGGCGTTGAGGGGGCATTTTGTGCAAAGGGGAGGCACTTGCTATATAATTAGTTTCTGCGCAGTACAAAGCCCACAGGCTGGTACATCTGTGGGCTTTGTACTATTCTGAGGTCAAAACGTAATTTCATGCTCCGTCTGGAACATAAAGGTGAGCCGCCCATCCCGGTGGACGGTCACGGTGTCGATAACCGTGAGCCAGAGCCGGTCATCGAACTCGGTGATGGGGTCGCCGTACTCCGCCAGCTCGAACATGAAGCCGCCGATGTCCTCGGCCTTGGCTTCCCGCTTTGCCTTCACCGCCCGGAGCTTTTCCAGCTTGGCCTTGGCGATTTCGTACCGCTCCGCCAGACCGTTGTAGCGTTCCAGATAGGCGGCCTGATCTTGGGCGGTGGTAGAGTTCTCCTCGATGCACCGCTTGGTCAGCTCAGCCACCACCTCCATTTCGGAAAGGAGTGCCGCAATCTCGCTGTCCAGGGAGCCGGTGTCGGTAAGCGCCGCCTGCATGGTGCGGCACTCATCCAGCAGCCGCTCTTTATCCGACACCAGCGCATTGAACGCATCCAGAAACCGGGCTTTGATTTTCTCTTCGGTCAGGTGCGGTGTCTGGCACTTTTCCTCGCCGGTGAACTTGCTGTTGCACCGCCAGATGGTGCGCCGGTATTTGTCGGTGGAATGCCAGACCTTGGAACCGAAGTAACCACCACAGTCCCCGCAGACCAGCCGGGAGGAAAATATGCTGTTGCCGCTGTAACTGCGACCTATGGATTTCCGGCGCTCCAGTTCCCGCTGCACCAGCTTCCACTCGGCAGGGTCAATGATGGCCGGGTGGCTGTTCTCCACATAATACTGCGGCACCTCGCCCTCGTTTTTCTT
>CALXDF010000214.1 GCA_944386995.1 uncultured Oscillospiraceae bacterium | reverse complement strand
GTTTGCCGCACAACATTCAGCTTGATGGCAAGCTCCTGTTGGGAAAGCCCTTTTGATTTTCTGATTGCTTTGATATTTTCGCTGAGCATTCGGGATAGCCTCCTTCCTTTCTGCGGTCACGATTATTGTAGTCGGAATTGCCCGTTGCCACAAGCAACGCATTTTAACATTCAGAATTATAAATGATAATGTCACCCTTATTGCCTGTTTATCCTATATTCATCATGGATTAGTGACTGGTTCGTTTTTGAAAAATGCCAGGGCGAAATAGTTCAACCATTCGCTCCCGGCAGTAGAAACATCTTTTATCATTCTTCTATTAAGGCATAGCAGGTTTCCTTGCCTCAATATAGAGGTCGATGTCCTCCACAATATAATTGGCCCCGGTGGTGTGCAGGGCTTCAAAGCAGGAATACACATAGTCCCACACGCGGTAACGGGTAAAGAGTTCCGCCACCTGCCTGCCAGTCAAGTGCTTGGCGTTTTTGTAGGTTTCCACGCAATAAATGAGAAAATCACCTTGCCTGCTCATGGTTACGTCTCCTCCGCTTCTAAACTGCTCCAGGATCTGCTCCTTATTTCCTGTTTATTACCGAAGCAGTAGATCCGCGCTCTATAAGGTTAGATGTCGTCATATACATTTGCACCTGCTTGTTTGGGTGGCGTATGATAGAGAGGAGCAGATCCGCAGCCTGAGCGCCCATATCACGCACATCTATGTCCACGGTGGTCAGCCAGGGGCTGGTCTGTCGGGAAAAGGGATAGTCATCAAAGGTCATAACTCCAATATCCTCGGGGATCCTCAGTCCAGCGGCGCGTATGGCTTCCACGCAGCCAAGCGCAAGGTAATTGTTCGCGCAAATCACGGCGTCCGGTCTCGGTGACTGTGCGAGCAGCCTGTCTGTCATGCGTACACCATCGGCCAGGGTAGAGTCTCCCAGCCAGATAAAATTCTCGCTTATCGGTACACTGGCATCCTCCAGCCCTTTACGAACTCCCTCCAGGCGGTTGGAGGAGCTGAGGTCGTAGTCCCGGCCGCCGATGAAAGCAATTCGCCTATAGCCGCACTTGACCATGTGCGACGCGGCAAGGACGCCTGAATATACGTGGTTGATATCCACCCAGCACACCTGACTGGAAAAGCTTGGCACACCGAGAACCATGTGCGGGAAGCGCTTTTCGGTCAATAACGCGCTGAGAGCGTGCGACATCACGGAAACATGCGCGACGAGAGCATCGGCCTCGCGGCGCGCTATGATCTCCTCCGCCGCGCCGCTCGCATCCGTCTTGTCTGTGCCTCGCAGCTCCAGCACGTACCCGCGTCGGCGCAAGGACTCCTCTACGCCGGCAAATATTTCAAACATGTGCGGATTTTCAAAAGCGATATTCCGGTACATATCCGCTAGAAGCACAACACGGCGCGTGGCGCCTCTGGCAAAGCTCTGGGCGCTGGCATTGGGATAGTATTGAAGCGCGCGCATCGTTTCACGCACCCGCTCTGCCGTCGCCGCGGATATACTGTAATGCCCGTTGATCACCTTGGACACCGTGGACACGGATACGCCCGCCTCGCGAGCAACGTCCTTGATCGTGACCGGCATACCAACCACCCCCTCAAAGATTATACCACCGCATCCTGGCGCGGTGGTATAATTTTTTTATGTTCTATTTTTCAAAAACAGCGAAGCCCCAGGGACAAAGTCTCATCCCATTCAAGCCTTCCGACCAGATCTCCCTGTCCCTCTGCCCAATTTCGGCTGAACAGTCCGAGGCATTCAGACAAATTACAGTGCCGCCGCCATTGAGCGCCCGCTCAAACACGAGCAGGCCGCTGCCTTTTTCGGCGCTTACTAAGCGAAAGGAGCCTCTGCACAGCTCCTCCCGCTCGCGGCGAAGCGCTATGGCGCGCCTGACAAAGTTTTGCAGCTGAGCGTCGCCTCCGCTCCACGGCATAGGCGCGCGGTAATCAAGCTCTTCGACGCCGTCTATGCCCAGCTCGTCACCGTAGAACAACATTGGCATACCGACAAAGGTCATCAGGAAGAGCACCGCCAGCTTGTATCTGCGTTTATCACCGCCGCAGACCGAAAGGAATCGGCTGACGTCATGACTGTCGAGCAGATTCATCTGCGCATAGGGCATCTGCAGCTTGTAGCGCATGAGCTGGTCCGCACAGCGCGCCGCGAAACCATACGCATCCAGACTGCCCTCGGCAAAGAAACGGCGGCAGTGCTTACGGAAGTCGTAGTTCATGGTGGAGTCAAACATATCCCCATCCAGCCAGTGCCTCGCCGTCTCCCAGATCTCGCCGATCAGCAGGGCATCGGCTTTCGCAGCTTTGACGGCGGCGCGGAAAGCGCGCCAAAAGCCATCGTCAACCTCGCTCGCCACATCGAGCCGCCACCCGTCCACGTCAAACGCCTCTATCCAGTGCTTGCCGACTCCGCAGAAATAATCGCGCACCTCTGGGTTGGCTGTGTTCAGCTTAGGCATCATGCGCTCGTAGGCATAGGTGACATAGCCGGGATACGCCTCCGGGTCTTCGGGCCGCTCCAAAGGGAAGGTAAGGCCGTAAAACCAGTCGCGATAGCGGGACGCCTGCTGATTCCTGATCACATCCTCAAAAGCCCAGAACCGCCAGCCGCAGTGGTTGAATACGCCGTCTATGATGACACGGATGCCCTTGTCGTGCAGAGCCTTGACCATCCGGCGCATGGCTTCATCCCCGCCGAAGCAGGGATCGACGTGCATATAGTCCACGGTATCATATTTGTGGTACTCACCTGCGGCAAAGATCGGGTTTAAATACACGCAGTTGAATCCCATGCGACATATGTATTCCGCATTCGCAGCCACCCCGTCCAGCGTTCCACCGAGTCTGCCATGCACGATCTGGCCGTCAAATCTGGCCTCCGAGCCCTTGCCGGAAATGTAACAGGGGCCGGAGGCAAAGCTGTCTGGGAAGATATTGTACACGATCGCATTGCATGCCCAATCTGGAATGCGTGCAATGTCCGCGCGGTGATTGATGGGCAGCTTAAAATACTCCGAGCGATCATCCACAAGCGACTTCGTAAACTCGTCGCCATAGTAGTACGTCCATTCTCCGTCGCCGCCATAGAGCGTAAAATAGTAGTATACGCGATCGTATTTGCTCTCCACCACAGCCTGCCAATAGTCATGGTACGCATCGCTCGCAGCGAGCTCCATCTCAAGTGTAGTGAAAATGATGGGCGTCACACGGCAAGCAGTATCGCCATAGGAGAGCGTCACACGTTTCAAGTCTCCGCGCGCGCAGCGCAAACGGTAGACGATCCGCTTTTCGTCCAGGCCGTGACAGTATTCGCTCACCGGCCGATGCAATATCGCGGCGTAGTTCATCCTTTAACACCTCCAGCAGTCAGGCCGGAAGTCATGTGCTTCTGGCACAGGAAGAAAATGATCAGCACGGGCAGAGACACAACGATGCTCGCCGCGGCAAATACAGGCCAGCTGCCGCTCATCTCCGTGGCTTGCAGGGCGTAGAGACCGGCGGCCAAGGTGTAGTTCGCCTCGCCTGTCATGAACGTCGTGGCGTAAATATACTCGTTCCAGACATAGATCAGCACCATCAGCGCCGTGACGATCACGCTCGGCTTGGCGAGAGGCATGACGATGCGCGTTACCACCTGCAGATCCGTCGCGCCGTCCATTCGTGCGGCTTCCTCGATATCCAGGGGGATGGTGTCAAAGTAGCCCTTCATGTTCCAGAGCGAGAATACTGCCATGGTCCCCGTGTAAACAATGATCAGGCCAAGGCGATGGTTGACCAGCCCCACCGGCTGCAGGAGCCGGTACACCGCGAACATGCTGAGTATCGCCGGAAAGGAGTTCAAGAGCACCAGCCAGCGCAGTACGAGCCTCCGGCCGGGAAAGCTGCGGCGGGAGAAACAGTATGCCGCGGGCACGCTGACCGCGAGTGAGATGAACACCGTTGCTGCAGCGAGCAGAATACTGTTGCCGAACCAGGTCATGATATCCTCGCCAGTGAACACTTCGGCGTAGTTGGCCAGCGTGAAGCTCTTCGGTATGAAGGAAAAATCGCTGCTCAAAAGGGAGTTCGTCCCGGAAAACGACACGCTCAGCGCATAAAGTATCGGTATGAGCGTCACAAAG
Source organism: uncultured Oscillospiraceae bacterium (assembly GCA_944386995.1). Taxonomy (GTDB): domain Bacteria; phylum Bacillota; class Clostridia; order Oscillospirales; family Oscillospiraceae; genus CAJFPI01. The sequence continues at coordinate 5,235 of CALXDF010000214.1, read as the reverse complement.
CAGAGGATGATAAAAAATATGTTCAATACCGCGAGCCCCAGCCTTTCCCGCGTGCGCTTTTTCATAGCGTCTCCTCCCCCGCAAGCTTGAAGCGCGCCGAAAAGGCAAGCATCAAGAGAAATATGATAATGGATATCGCCGAGCTGTAGCCGTAGTTGTTTGTGACAAAGGCATTCTCGTAGGCATAGGTCAGGATCGTGTGGAAGTCGGAGCCTGTCCGTGCGCCCATCTGCTGGGTGAGCAGGTAGACCACATCGAACTGCTTGAAGGTCGTGAACACCGTTATGATCACCGCAGGAGCAATGATGGGCTTGATGGACGGGATCGTTATGTACCGTGTACGCGCAAGCCAGCTCGCGCCGGCCAGCAGCGCGCTCTCGTAGTAGCTCGCATCAATGCTCTGCAGCGCTCCATCCATGATCATGATCATGAAGGGCAGCGCGAGCCAGAGGTTCACTACCGTACAGCAGATGAATGCCGACACATTCGTGGAGAGCCAACGCATCGTCTGCTGGCCGAGCGCCTCCATAAGCTGATTCAAAAGCCCGAATTCGCTGTTGAACACGCCTGTCTTCCACAGAAGAATGGAAACATAGCCAGGCATTGCCCAGGGGAACATGAGCAATGTCTTGTATAGCTTGCGCAGCCTGAGCTTTTTGACATTCAGCAAGCTCGCCAGGATGAACGCTATCACAAGCTGTATGACCATGTTGACAGCCGTCCACAGCACTGTCGCCAGCAGAGCGGAGAGAAAACCAGAGTCGAACACAAAGAGGGCGCGCCAATAGTTTTCAAGTCCGATGATCGTAAAATCAAACCAGTGGTAGACGCTCATATTGGTAAGCGAGATAAAGAAGGTGTAGATGATAGGAAATACCACGATGAGCGCGATCAGCAGCAGCGACGGCCCCGAGACAAGATAGCTCATGAGGACGTTTTTTATTTGTTTTTTCATGGTCATTTCATGTTGGCGATCAGGCTTTCCGCCTCGCCCATCGCCTCGTCAAAGCTCTCGTCCACGTCGCGGCCCGAGAGGTTCACATCCGTGAGCAAATTGCTCATGACCGTCCACATGACATCCATCTCAGGGATATTCGGCATAGGGACGGCTATCTCTGCCGTGGAGCGCATGGCCTGTACCAGCTCGTCGCTGGCCACAGCCTCTTCGTCATAGCACTCCGCACGGGCCGGTGCACAGCCGCTCGCGAGCGCGAGCTGATTGCCAATTTCTGGCGAGCACAGCGCGGAGAGCACCGCGCCCACGGAGTCACCCTTGTTCTCGGCGGCAAAGGTCAGCACATGTACGCCCTGTACTCCGGAGTACGGAGCAAGAGGCTCCCCGGTCTCGTCCACGACAGGCATCGGCGCTATGCCAAGATCTATCCCCGCTTCGCGCGCACTCGGCACCATCCACGGTCCGCCAATCGTCGAGTCAGCTTTCCCCTCCAAAAAGAGTGTGTTGACGGTGGAGTATTCGGTCTCACCGGGCATGAGCTGGACGAACTTCAGATGGTAGCGGAGCGCGTCCTTGACCGCATCAGGCTCCGGGAAGGGCACGCCATCGGCGCTGATGATCTCACCGCCGAAGCCGTGGATCCACGCCGCGGAATAGTATGCGGTGGAGTGCTGCTCTACAAAGCCGTAGCGGTCGCGTCCCGTGTTGGCCTCCATATAGTCGTACAGCTCCTCGGTGGTGTCCGGCACCATATCGTCCGTCATGTACTTGCGATTATACATGAAGAGCAGCGTCTCAAAGTAGAGCGGCAGCTGGTAGACCGTTCCCTTGTAGGTCGCTGCCTCAGTTGTCATGTCAAGGTAATTTGAGAGCTCGCCTTCAGGCAGCAGCTCCTCAATAGACGCGAGTATCCCCATCTCGGCAAACACGCCGATCTTGTCGTGCGCAAAAATAAACATATCTGGCGCGCTCGACGGGTCATTCCCCACAAGCTTGAGCGAATCTGTAAGGCTGGTCTTTTTCTCCAGCGTGATGTCCAGCTCCGGCAGGGCCTCGTCTAAATAGCTTTGCAGCACCTCAGCCACAGCGTCCTCTTTGTCGTGCCATATTACAATGCTGCTCTCGTCCACTTCCTGGGCTCCGCAGGCAGCAAGCGTGAACGCCATAGTGAACGCAAGCAGAAGCGAAAGTAGTCTTTTCATTCTGCACCCCCAATAAATTACCGCCGGGCGGGCGCGCTTCGCGCGCCCGCCCTTCTTGCCGTGACAGGAAACAAGAGAAAATCACTTCTTTTTCTTTTTGCTCACGGCCACAGCGATCGCGACAACGGCAACGATCACTACGGCAGCTACAACGATCCAGATGATGGTATTTCCTTCGCCTTCACCTTCGTCCTCGGGCGCGCTTTCGGTGGACGCCTCGCTCGGAGCCGGCGCCTCCTCCGGAGCCTCTCCGCTCGGCTGCTCATAGCTCACCGCGGCGTTCTCGGCATCGGAAACGCTGATCCAGACATCCTTGCCGACCTCAACCGAGAGATCTGTAGTCTGCACTCCGCCCTCGTTGGCGTTGATGATGATCGAGTTCACCCAGCCCGGGACCTCGATAGAATACCAGCCATCCTCGCCCTCGGTCATAGCCTCGCCCGGCCAAGCGGAGAAGGCGTTCGTGCCATCCGGGGCCGACCATGCCCAGCAGCACGGGCCCGCCCAGTCTTCTGGCACCTGCGCGTAAACCGTTATTGGCGGCGCATCGGGTGCGTCGGGGTCCTCGTAGCTTACCTCATAGGAGAGGTCGTTGTATACGGTTACCCATACCTCACGGGGCTCAATCGTTATAGACTCGGTGGACGCGGCGCCGCTGTTGCCGGTCAATACCAAGGACGTAGCAGTCACAGGCACGCTGGCGGTAAACCAACCATCTTCACCACCGATCATGTCCTTCTCACCGCCGTCGCCGGACACTACGCTGACGTTCTCCCACTCCAGCGGCACATAAGCATGTACCGGGAAAGTCTCGACATATGTGGGGATCTCCGTATCGGATTGCTGCTCGTAACTTACCGTAGTCGTCAGGTCATCGGCGATAGCGATCCAAACCTCTCGTCCGGCTTCAACCGCATCGCCCGCAGTCTGCACACTCGCTTCGTTAGCGCTGATAATCACATTTTGAACAAAGCTTGGCACGTATATGTAGTACCAACCCGTATCGCCAAGCTGCTCCATTGCCTCGCCCGGCCAAGCCGCGAATGCGTTCGTGCCATCATCTGCCCAGGCCCATGCAAAGGGATTTTCCCAGTCTTCTGGCACCTCGGCAAGGATCGGCACCATCTCTTGGTTTTCTTCTTCGGCTGCCAGCGCCGTCACCCCAAGACACCCGACCATCATCACGCTAAGCAGTAATGCCATCAGCTTTTTCATCGTTTACCCTCCAATCCATTGTGTGGTCATTATGCTGCTGAAGCCATAGTAGCATCGGAATGTAATGCAGTCAATACGAAAGAAGGAAAATATTTTACTATACATAATAGATAATATTTACAAATTTAGCGTCATAATATTAGCTATAATGTATATCAAAATCGCAGATTTTCTCACAAATATACTAAAATAAGCAATGCGCTATTTAATCGTAGCGAAATTAGTTTCGCAATTTGCATTGCACAAATAAGGCCAGAAAGGAGTGCCCATGACTTACGCGTCCAAGAAGTTGATCGACAAGGCCAAGTCCTATGCCGGCTACCTGGAAAAGGCCAGCAACAAGGATTTGGATGATTTTACAGCCAACGCCGGCAGCGCCAATTACACCAGGTTCTGCCGGGACTACAACAAATATACCGGAAGCAGTCTGTACCAACCCTCCTACTGGTGTGTGGAGTTTGTGTCCTGCTGTGTGGTGGAGGCTTACGGGCTGGCCGCCGCCAAGGAGCTTCTGTGCGGTTCCCTGTGGGCCTCCTGCACCGCCATGCGGAACGAGTTCAGGAACTGCGGGCAATACCACGCCGAAGGTCCCATCCCGGGAGATATCGTCCTCTTCTACAATACGAGCCGTACGGGCCTAGCCCACTGCGGGCTGGTCACAAAGGTCACTGCCTCCAAGATCTACACCGTGGAGGGCAACACCTCCAGCGGCGACGATGTCATCATCGACAACGGCGGGTGCGTGGCGGAGAAGGAATACGCCATCAGCAACGGACGCATCGCCGGGTACTGCCGCATGGCACTGGATGGCCGGGACCCCACGCTGGGGAAAGTCAACGATGAGAATGTGGCGAAGTTCCAGCAGTGGCTGAACAAGAACTACGGCCATGGGCTGGCGGTAGACGGCATCTACGGAAAAAACACCAAGCGCTCCGCCCTGAAAGCCTACCAGACCTATCTGAACAAGACATATCGCGCTAATCTTGAGGTGGACGGCATATGGGGCCCCAAGACCTCCGCCGCCTGCCGCTATGTGGAGCGTGGCTCCCGGGGCGTCCCCGTGTACATCGTTCAAGGTGTGCTGTATGGGATCGGCTATGATCCCAAGGGCTTCGACGGCATCTGCGGCTCAGGCTGCGTGGCCGCCATTCGGGCGTTCCAGGCCAAGCACTTCCCCACCAATGAGGTAGACGGCATCGTTGGCCCTGACACCTGGGGCCAGCTATTCCAATGAAAGTGAGTTTTTATGTATGGAAAATTTGGATTGGATCAACGTAGTTGTATCGATTCTTGCCGGTTTGGTCACGTGCATCCCGCTGGCGGCCAAGCTGGTACAATATGTTCAGAAGGCCGTCCAGGAGAAGAACTGGGCGGCTTTGCTCAACCTCCTGATCTCCCTGATGGAGCAGGCGGAGGAGAAGTTTGAGGACGGCGCCACCCGGAAAGAGTGGGTCATGGCGATGGTCCAGACCTCCTCGGAGTACATCAACTACCCCTTGGACACCAGCGCGCTATCCACGATGATCGACACGCTCTGCAATATGACCAAGGTGGTCAACGCTCCCGAGCCCACGCCCGTTGAGGAGGAAGCCCCCTCCTCTGAGGCGGCCGCCTGATATGGGGCGGAGCGGAAAGGCGGTGGACCTTGACCGGTTACGATGAATTTATCGCGGTGTTCGGAAAGATCACATTATTCGATATCGCCCAGCTCCTGTTCGCGGGCGTCTTTCTCCTCCTCGCCTACCGGAAGCTGAAGAAGTATCTGGTGGACAAGCACGACAGGGAGCAGCTGCGGGACGCGCAGCTGAAGGAGGCCCTGGACTCTGTTCGGAAGTATCCAGAGTACCGCCAGCAGAGCATCCG
>CALXDF010000213.1 GCA_944386995.1 uncultured Oscillospiraceae bacterium | reverse complement strand
GGGGATCGAGGTCATAGCCGCTGGCCTCCATCTGCGAGACGGTGTAGTTGTGTGTGATGGCGTTGAGTTCCTCGAGGAAGGTGTCCACGTCGATCTCCCCGCCGATGAAGCGGTTCTGCAGGTCGTTGTAAAGCGGCATATCCGCCTGGGTGGCCTGGCTCATGCCGATGACCTCGGAGCTGTACTGCTTGACCGGGCCGCTGGTGACGAAGCCCTCAAGCTTCTCGTTGAGTTCGTCGCTGAGGGTGACGCCCTTGATCATGCAGGGGCCCTGCACGTAGTTGCCGTTGGCGAGCGTTTCCTCATAGCAGAGCTGCGCGCCGGCCTGGGAGTACCAGTAGAGGTAGAAGTCGAGGACGCGGGCGTCGTGATCCGGGTCGCCCTTGGGGATGATGCCCATGATGTTGCCCAGCACGTACATGCCGCGCATTTCGCTCTGGAAGCCCTCGGGCGGATTGCCAAAGCTGGGGATCTTGAAGGTGGCCCACTCAAAGCGGCTCTCCTCGGGCATCATGTTCATATCATCCAGAATCAGGCCGACGTTCCAGGAGCCGGAGATCAGCATCGGAGAAAGCTGCATCTCGAACTCGGTGACGGTGTCGGCGCCGCCGGAATAGTAGTTCTCCGGGAAATACTGGGCCAGCTTGGCAAACTCGCTCCAGGCGGTGCGGCTCACATCCGAGAAGATGATGCCGTCTTCCTTGGCCTTGAGCAGGCGCTCGGTGCTCGAAACCGTCAACGTGTCGCAGGTCATGTCGCTCTCATCGAACACGAAGTCGATGTTGGCGGACATGGTCGCCTCGTCCCAGATGGCGTCGCCCGGCTGCACCAGGAAGTCGTACTCGCGGGAACGCAGGCCGGCGTCCGCCAGAGAAGCCAGTATCCAGGAAGCCTCGGAACTGACGGTAATGGGGTTCCCCACGCCGTTGTCCGCGGGAGGGGCGCCGATGTCCAGCAGCTCTTCCCAGGTCCCGGGGGCCTCGAGGCCGAGCTCGTCAAAGGCCGTCTTGTTGTAGAAGAAGGAGATGCCGCACTTGTCGAAGGGCAGGGCCTGCATGGCCGCGCCGCCGGAACCGCTCATGGTCTCGGCGATGAGAACCTCATCGTACATGTCGCGCACAAGGCCGTCCTGATAGGGATGCTCCATATCGAGGATGGTGCTCATGTCGAAGAGGATGCCCTGCTCCAGCGCCGCCGCCGGGCTGCCGACGACATTGCCGAGGAAGTTGGAGTGGACGATGTCCGAGGCCGTGTCGGCTGTTATATCCGCCAGAACGGTCTGCATCTTGGTTGTGTAGGAGTTGTTGTCGGCAATGACGTCGATGGTCACCTTGGTCTCGGGATGGAGCGCCATGTACTCTTCGGCAAGTTTCTGTTCGCCGGCGGTGTAATAGCCGTTGATGACGGTGACGATGATCTCATCTTCGACGCTGGTGTCCCAGCCGACCGCGTCCGCCGCGGCTTCCTCGCCAAGGGCGGGGACGAGGGTCAGTACCATCAAAACAGACAGTACCAGTGCAAAGAGACGCTTCCTGTTCATGTTTCTACCTCCTGTTTGATCTGATTTCTCCAAGCTGAAAACATTCAGCTTTGCTACACGGGTAAATTGTTGGCCTGAAAAAAGTCCGGCAGACGGGTCGCAAACTTTTGCGCCCGGCGGCTAGCCAAGCGCAGCCGTCGAATCGCGGACTTTCAGTTCAAGGCTGCAAAGAGAATAGCCGATGCTGCCCTTTTTCATGTTCGTATACAAAAGGTCGAAGGCCTTGCGTCCAAAATCAAATTTGGAGACGGCCATTGTCGTGATCGCCGGACGCCAGACGCGCGCGAACAGTATGTCGTCAAAGCCCATCACGGATATGGCCTCCGGCACGCGATACCCCGCGTCGTTAAACGCCGATATTGCGCCCATCGCCATCAGATCGTTCGTGCAAATGGCGGCGGTGAACTTTTTGCCGGAGGCCACGAGTTCTTTGGCCATCAGGTAGCCGTCCTGCACGCTGGTGGAATACGGCGCCCTTCCCTCGAGCAGCAGCTCGTCGCCATAGTTCAGCCCCTGATCGCAGACCGCTTTCAAATAGCTTTCCAGTTTGATGTCGATCCTGTGCTTGCGGCTCAGGCCGCTCAGGTAGGCGATGCGCTCATGGCCAAGGCTCCTGAGGTAGGCGAGCGCTTCCTTCATGCCGGTCTGATAGTCGTTTTCGATCGAGCAGACCTTTTTGTGGTCGACCTCCGTATTGCCGCTGACGACGACCTTGATGCCATTTTCCGTCAGATCATAGAGCTTGCCCAGATCGAACTTGTGCGGTACCGCGACGACAAAGACGCCGTCTATGCGCCGGGCGATGTAGTTTTCCAGATAATTGTTTATATCCTTATAGCCTGTGCAGACATTGACAAAATAGCCTTTTTCGATGGCCGCCACCTCAAAGCCCATGACGATCTCGCTGTAAAAGGGGTTGGTAATATCGTTGATCATGAGCGAGAGCTGCATGGTCTCGTTCTTGGTCATGCTGCGCGCGATCATGTCCGGCTTGTAGTTGAGCTGCGCTACGGCGTCGAGTACGCAC
>CALXDF010000212.1 GCA_944386995.1 uncultured Oscillospiraceae bacterium | reverse complement strand
AATTCATATTCAATAAGAACTTTCTCGTCATATAATTTCTCTTTTCTGATTTCTTTTCTTGTTTTCTTGTCTATTTCAACTCTTATAACTTCAACGCATTCATAAATATTTTCATTTTCTTTGACATACTTTAAATTTCCATTTACTATTTTATAATCAACATTTGATTCACTATTTGATAATATTTTTCCATACATATAATCTTCATCAAATGAAATGTCTATTTGATATATATTGTTAGTTTCATTTTTTACCTTTAAATCTAGCCAACCACTACTAATTGTTGCGTCAATTCCTTCTAAAGAAGATTTATCTGGATTAGGAAAAGATTTTACTTTATGTCCGTGCCTTTCAGTAACAGTAAGTGGGCTCATTAAAAATAGATAATGTAACAAATTACTTAAATGACAAAGCCCTCCACCTTTTTTTGCTACTATTTTTCCATCTACCAATATCAAACCATCTTTATATTTTCCGTACTTTTTACTGTTTCTAACTAAATAACAAAAGGAAAATGTTTCATTAGGATATATTAAAATATGATTCATAGTTTTACTTGCTATTTTTAAGTTTTCGACTTTGTTTTTTTGATAAATAATATCGTGTCCACTATTTTCGTTTATCATCAATGTTTTAGTCTTACAAACTTCATATTTTAATTTTTCTCCAAAATTTTTAGAATACTTATTTCCGTCAAACTTCATTCCAATTTGATAAAACAAGTTTCTTTGCCATATTCGTAATGGTAATAGAAATGGAAATAATTGTGTTAATCTTTTTCTTGCCATTTGCAGCACCTCCAATCAACAAAAAAACAATCATTCAAATCAATACAATTAAATTATACTGATTTATAAATGATTGTTCTTTAATTTTATCTTAAATAAATCTTAAATTCTTCTTAAATTATTTTAATGGTAACGTAACTCGAAAAGTTGTTTCTTTCTCATTACTTTCGGCAATTATTGTTCCATTATGTAATTCAACTATATCTTTTGCAATGGCAAGACCTAACCCGCTTCCACCTGTTTTTGATGTTCTTGCAGAGTCTAATCTATAAAACTTTTCAAATATTTTGCTTAATTTTTCTTTTGATATTTGCTTTCCTTTGTTTATTACTTCAACAATTACATTATTATTATCTTTTTTCAAATTGATTACAATTTCACTTTCTTCTTTACTATAACTAATAGCATTTTTTATAAGATTATTAAATACCCTACTTAACTTATCAGGATCACCATTTATACAGATTGACTCATCATAATTCAATTTAATACTTTTATTTAATTCTCGTAAAGTAGGATAGAAATCATCAATTATTTGTTCCAACATCAAATTAAGATTCAATTCTTCTTTTTCTAAAACAATTTTTTCAGAATTAAATCTAGCCACATCAAATAATTCATTGATTAAGTCTTCTAATCTATATGATTTATCTAATGCAATAGAAATATAATTTTTTTGCTTCTTTTTTGGCATATCATCTATTTCATCTAAAATTGATAAATAACCTATCATTGATGTTAAAGGTGTCTTAATATCGTGTGCTAAATAAACTATTAACTCATCTTTCTTTTCTTCATTTTCTTTAGCTAATTTTTCATTTTTCTCCGATTCTCTTTTTAAGTGATTCATACGATTTTTGATTTCTTCTAATTCATCTGGTAATTCAATATATTCAACATCTTTATTTACTAAATCTTCAGTTGCTTTTCCAATTTCATCAATATATCCAAAAACTTTCTTCAATAATCTATATAGTAGCACTAACGTACCAATTACCCAAATTATTATTATAGGAATTACAAGAGCTCTAACGGTTGTTATGCTGTAAAAAAATTCTCTAAAATTGTTGTAAATTTCTGGTGAAATATCATATAGCCATTGAAAACTTAACCTATCAATTAGTGCCACCAAAAGGAAAATACCCAATGGCATACATATAGACCATACCAATATTTTTATTACAAAATTTATAAATGTTTTTTTCAATAATTTATTTTTTTTACTTCTCAATTTTATACCCCACTCCATAAACTGTTTTTATATATTTTGGCTTCTTTCCAATATCATTCATTTTTTCTCTTAAATGTCTAATATGTACCATTACAGTATTGTTATCTTTTTCAAAATATTTACTTCCCCATACTTTAGAAAATAATTCATCTGTTTTAATTACTTTTCCTCTGCTTTCGCATAATAGCCATAATATTTCAAATTCTATTTTTGTTAGTTCGACCTTTTTCTCGTTGAAATAAAATTCGTGAGTATCTTTATTTATAAGTATCCCTCTAAAATCAATTACATTTTCTTTTTGATTTGAATTATTATACTTTTGACTTCTTCTTAACTGTGCTTTTACTCTTGCAATCAATTCCAAAGGTTGAAAAGGCTTTGTTACATAGTCATCTGCTCCTATCATCAAGCCATTTATTTTATCAATTTCTTCTACTTTTGCAGTTGCAAAAATAATTGGGAAAGTATATTTTTCTCTAATTTTATTGCATAACATAAATCCATCAATTTCAGGCATCATAACATCTAAAATTGCTAAATCTACATCTAAATTATCAATATTATCAAGCACTTCTTTAGCAGAATAATATTTATAAACTGTATAATTTTCATTTTTCAAATATAATTCAACTAAATCTGCTATTTCCTTTTCATCATCTACAACTAAAATTTTATTCATTTTCCTCTCCCTTCCACAAGTTTTAAATTAACAATACATACTAATTATACCATACAAAACTTAACAAAATATATTGCATAACATTTTTTAGATAAATCTTATTTAGATATATTTTAACATATATTATTTTAAAAATAAACTTTTCGTATTTTAGACTTTAAAATTCTTTATAAAATTGCTCTAAAACTTTTGCTAATATTTGTGGTTTTTCTTCATTTACAACGTGTCCTGTATTTTCAATAATTTTTAATTTTGCGTTTTTTATATTTTCGGATAAATAATATGCTGATTTAATATTGGCACTATCTTTCTCTCCACACACTATAAGAGTAGGACATTTAATTTTTTGTACTTTATTACTAAAATCTAGTTTCTTCATTGATTTTCCTAAAATGAAAGTATCCTTTTTATTAAATGCCATATTATCAAAAATCGACTGAGGCAAGAATTTAAAAATAACATTTTGAATACTAAACATTATTTTTGGTACTTTATGAGGAGTGCCAATTAAAACTAATGATTGCACTTTATCGGGAAAGTCTAACGTATAATTTAATGCCAATATTCCTCCTAAAGAAATACCACATAAATTGATTTTTCCATCAATTTTATTACAATATTCTGAAAAAGCAGAATATAAGTTATAATAACTGGCTTCTTTGCCATCAAGAATTGATGATAAGTCTGGACACAATATGTCTTTATTATCTTTCATATATGAGATTGTTTCACTCCAACTTGTTCCTTTGTGTCCTGATCCGTGAATAAATATTTTTTTCATTTTTACCTCCTATTTATCTTTTTCGTAATATGGTAATTTATCTATTTTTTCAAGCATTTCTTCATCATAAAGTGGTAGTCCCATTTTTCCAAGCATTATTGTTACAAATCTATAACGATTTTTTATATCATTGATATTTCCCGGAAAAAGTGAAGGAATCATCCATAAATCAGTTAATATTAGTAACTCTGCTAATTCTTTTGGCTGCTCCGTTTTTATAGAGCCATCTTTTTGTCCTTCTTCGATTAACTCCAGCCAATATGGAAGTAACTGCTGATAATTAGATTCAAACATTTTAGCTAATACTTGAGGGTTTTCTAAAAGTGGTAATGCTTGATTTGTTAATTCAACCATTTGCTCATTAGACTGATTAAGTTTTATTACATATTTCATTTTTTCAAGACCATTTAAGTCCTTTCGCTTTTTTACAATTTTAAAAGGATTATTGTTTGTAAATATTTTATCACCTAACGTATTCATTATTTCTTCTTTAGATTTAAAATGATGATATATTGCTCCTTTTGTCATTCTTAATTCATCTGCTATATCTTGAATTTTTGTATTATCATATCCTTTTTCAAAAAATAATCTCTGTGATACTTCCAATATATTTTCAACAGTTATTTCTGGATATTTATTTCTTGACATAGTCTACCCCCCCTTATACATACTTTCGGTATGTATAAATTATATATTAAATATATAGCCTTGTCAATATTTACATACTCAAAGTATGTAAATGTCCAAAAAAAATAATACTGTCTATAAAAGACAGTATTTTAATTATATTCCTAAACTTTCTGTTTCACTTTTATTTCATAAATAATCTCAATAATTTACTTTTAGGAAAAATTTTAAACTTCATATTATTGGTTTTAATTTTTAAGTCATTATATTTTTTCTCATCATATCCATACTTATCTATTACCTCTATATCAACTGCATCTTTTTGCTTATGCGATTTTTCTTTCATTACTCTAACCATTTCCAAATTGTATGTCTTTATCTTAGTTTGACCTACAATTACAGTTGTAGTACAATCTTCGATTTTTACATTTTCTATCGTCACTGTTACAAGTGCATTTACACCACTACTTTTCTTTATTAAAAAGTTTTTCTGTATCATAGTATTATCAACAATTTCATAAGGAGCAAAATTAACTGTAATTCCATCTATAATACAATCAATTCCGTAATCAATTTTGGCTTTATTGTAATCAAACATTATTGAATCAAAATCTTTAACATATAAATTGTTATCTTTTAAATATTCTCGAACTGCATTCATATCGTTTGCTGCAACAATAATATCTATGTCTGAATGTTCTCTGTTCGACATAGTATTAGAAATTAAATATGGAACTGTACCACCGACAATATACAATTTTTCTTTTAGTAATTCTTCTGAATTTAATTTTAATATTATATCTTTGATTTTAGAATAATTGCTCATAGTACACCTCCTATTTTAATCAATAGTTTCTATTTATTATTCTTTTTCCATTTTCTAATTTTACCTCTAAAATTTTTGAAATTAGCAATAGTATTCAAATGTACTAATCTGCATACACTAAACTCTTTACCATTTGTTTTTGCCCAATTTCTTTTGCCG
>CALXDF010000211.1 GCA_944386995.1 uncultured Oscillospiraceae bacterium | reverse complement strand
GTACCGGTAAATACACTCTGTTTTGAGGATGGAAAAAATTTTCGGCCATTGCATTGTCATAAGAATTTCCTTTCCTTGACATAGACGGTGTAATGCCGTATTGGCTAGTCAACTGCTTTTATTTTACTCTGACTCCATCAGTGAGGACGAAAGAAAGATGGAATTTCAGAAACGGGTGCTAGAAATATTGCAAAAAAATATTGAAAAATTTGCATCCAATTTAGAGAGCAAAGAACAGCGCCTCGGGGACGACTTGTCGTTTCCAGACCTTGGCGCCTTCAAAGAGAAACTCTAAGCGCACATGGTAAACAAACAGGGCAACAAGAGAAAGTGGAGTCTCAACGAAAAGAATGACAGTCGGAGTAACTACTCCGACTGTCATTTCATTTCAAGACAATCCAGAAAGAGACCGTCTTGTGAGCCCGCTTGATTTTTCTGAGGGATTTATAGCCGTTGCGCCCAAAGTGTCCGCTCTGCTTTGGGAAAGGTCATGCCATTACCCATTTTACGCAGGTGATCTATGTAGGCAAGAATTTCGTCGTGACTGAGCCGGGGCTTCCCGGCTGCGTCTCGTTTCGTATACAGGGCACCGAACAACAACGCGTACTCATTTTCTATGGAGGTATCGAATATTCCTTGGTCGTCAGTATTAACGGATACTCGAATCTGTCCAGAAGAACCCGTGTACTCTGGCAGATTCAAACCAAAGTGGTTAAAGCGGAAGATTGGGTGCTCCTCATAGCGGTCAAATGTCCCAATCAGATGGTTTGAAGAAGGATTGCTTTCGACAGCTATGCCTTTCACCATAATTTTTTCCATCAATCTAACCTGTGTCTGCTCTAACACGGCGGCAAAGTCCGGTGTGGTTGCGAAACTGACTGTTTTTTCTCCTTTCTCTCGCTCCTTGAATCCGAAGTGATACCGGAACAGTATGTTGCAGATCTGCTTTGATCGACGCAGTTGGGCGTGGGAATCGACTCCGCCGGAATCTCTGCTTCTATCCAGCATAGCCCGCTTATAGGGATGGAGCGACAGAAGAGAGGAAGTTTCACGAACCTTTTTTGCATACTCATCACCTGATTGACAGTTCCAATACAACTCCGGATCATCGCCGCGCAGTTGCCAGGCTTCGTAATAGGTCCGGAGTGTAATGGGAGGGGAATCGTTGCCTTCGTTGGGGTAGATTGTATCCAGCAACTGTTGTGCGCGGAGCTGAAGCTTTTCCCGCAGGGAATTTGGAACATCTACATCCCATTCCAGGCTTCGGTGCAGCAGCCATACCAGGTTGTCTAGGAGATCCTGTGCTGGCAGCCATACGATGTTGTCTTTCACACGGTAATATTGCTTTGGAGATATGCCAAGTGCCAACGCATGACCTAACCGATCTCCTTGTCCCAGATTTAGAAAGCAGATGGCCTCATCAATCGCTCGCAGCCCGTCTGTCAAATCCAGAAAGTCCTCTCCAGCATGGTAAGTTGCCCCCAGTTTGGGCCAGTAGCGCAGATCATGAATCTGATGACGTGGAAGTGGCACAAGATTACTTCTCAGATAACGAAACTGCGTGGCAAATGTTTCCGGCCGACACCCAATCTCCCGTGAACAGGCATCGATTCCCCGAATCCTGCTGCACAGATAGCTGCTGGCAGCAAGCCCCTGCGCGAGAGCCTTAGCCTGGTATTCCGCACTTTTACGAACATCGTGATTTCTTGCCGGCAACCATGGTTTCTGATCCTTCTTGTTTTGAGGAACTCTCTCCAACGGTTTTTTTGCAAAATGTATCACATAAAAGTACCTGGCATTTTCTTGGGCTTTTTCCCAAAAATACTTTTCTCCCGGCGATATCCTGCGCTTTGGGGCTGAATTATTTGGGGGTTCCTGATATTTTTCAATTGTGCTGTCGATACTGCGGATTTCGTCCAAAATGCTAGACGCTGTTGTCCTTGGCATGATCCGCGCCTCCAGTGTCTGCAAAATCGGACTGCCTGTTCGGGGGCCTGCAAGGTTTTCCACCAAGGAAAGAATATAGGATTCCCGCCAGTAGGCCGGAGAGTTGCCCCAGACAATGGATTTTCGATCCTGATACTCTGCGAAATTCCAGAAGCCGCGTCGTCCGTTTGTTTGGATTAACTCATTGCGGAAGTCTCTTTTGATTAGGAGATATAGGTAAAACAGGTTCATCTGTTCCCGGGAGAACTCTCCTTCATAACAGCAATAAAAGCAATGATATAGGAACCATCGCTCGCCGGTCAGGAGACGGGTCGGTCCTTTGTTGTCCTGAGCAACACGGGGTGTAATTGCGTAGTCCGGCCGATAGGATGTCCTTCCCTGAGGCAGCTTTGCAGCATACCAGCGGCATTTCTTTACCATGTTACGCAGGCGGTATTTTCTATTCGGCAGGCTAAAATATGTTGCGCACGAGTATGTGGCTTCCTCTATATGGTTCAAATCGCGAATTTGGGAAAACAGCTTGGCGCGAATCCAGACGGCCAAGCTCATCTTATCTACCCAATTCATCATATTGTCTCGGATGCTGGTGTGTGTTGTAGCCTTGAGATTGTCCTGCAGCTTTTGATCGGCGAAATAGTCCGCCAGTTTGGACGGATGATTCATCAGATAGCACCAAGCTAAAGGAAAAATTT
Organism: uncultured Oscillospiraceae bacterium; assembly: GCA_944386995.1. Taxonomy (GTDB): domain Bacteria; phylum Bacillota; class Clostridia; order Oscillospirales; family Oscillospiraceae; genus CAJFPI01. The sequence goes on along the minus strand of CALXDF010000211.1, from coordinate 6,776 downwards.
GAGTTGAGCCGTTGAGATGATAGTGGTTTTCTGCGCAACCTGCTTCCAATAGATGATGTAGACGAATATTGTCTGTTTGCAATGTGGGGGGCCAAAGAAATGAGCGACGATGTGTCCCATCATTTACGGCCCTTTCAGCAAGTGCTGCGCAGGTGAAAATGTCTTGGCCCAGAGCTAGGGAGACTTCTCGCCATTCAAGGATCTTTTCCTGCTTTACCGTTGGATCGATGCTAGTCAAGTTGAGCACCCGATTTCCGTAATCTGCCAACAGCCAAAAGATCCCCCCATGGTTCCTGGAGTTAAGAAAACCTTCCAACTCTCGGTAACGCTGAATTTGCTCGTCCACGGTTCTGCGGGCATTGCCTGAAAAAGTTTTGGAAAAATGCAGATAGGCTTTCTCGGATACGCGCGTCGAGTCGATGATGAAAGAGGCACCGTGATGATAATTATCCCGAAATGCGCCACGTTTCAAAAGGTTTTCCAAAAGGATTTCTGGTGATACCTGGCCAAACAGAATCTGACCTTGCAAAAAGTGCTCGACCATATCGATCGCCCTCTTTCTCGCCACGGTTGGGCGTTTATTTTTCTGGTTCAGACGGTAGTTCTTGCTGTGAGGGGGCGAGTACACCCAGAATCTGGTGGCCAAGCTGAAGTAACTCTCGAAGTGTCTTGACCGCCGCTTCCCGTTCGCTTGTCGGCGCAGGAGCTTCGGGTGAAAAATCTCCGTCGTATACATCTGCTTTTGGGGCATCCAGCTGCTGTTCCACAGATTTTCCGTCTGGAGTATCTGCTTCGCACCACCGGAGGTTCTCCAATAACTCTTTATATTTGATCAACGCATTCTTAACTTTGATAGGAGTGAGTGAAGATTTTTCCAGCGAGAACTGCGGACGATCACTGCCCTGATTAGTAGACGGATTATGTAAAAAGTCTCTCAGAAGGACGCGCAAAGGATTATCTCTCCTCTTAGGTACTTCTTCTTCAATGCGCTGGCTTGCAGCGATAGAGTAGAGAACATTCCCTGCCGCTGAGTCCAATTTATTAAGGTATTGCCTCAGATTTTTATTACCCGAATTATTATTGGTTGTTTCCCATAGGAGAGCCATCGATGGTGATTTTTCCGTCGTGAGTACTGGCGTCTTTTTGAGCTCTGATTGCAAATCAGAGAGAGCCTCATCAAACTCAGCCAGCCCCATGTTAGCATAGTTAAGATACGTCTCAAACTCAGGTACAGGATGGATCCGTTTCGTCAAGACATCAAAAACGGAGTGATTTTCTCCGTCACAAATTCCGCTAAAGCATTTACTTGTCAGCCAAGAAGGCACTTTTCTTGGGACAAGCGCGAGGAGATCAGGAATGTATTGATCATACAGTTCCTTTGCCATTTCTATTGCCATATAGCCAGACTGAGTTTTGATTTCTTTGAACAGGACCCGCTGTACATCCCAGTTCAGGCATACCAGCAATGCGATATAGATTTGTGACTTATATGTGGACCTATCATCCTCTCTTAGCATGCCTATATTTTGAAAACGGATCAACCGGTCAAGGACGGCTAGCAGCGGATACAGCGGGCTGAAAACCACGATGTCTGGTTCTCCTTGCTCTTGTGACCTGGTTGCTCGGGTAGGGCGCCAAACACCAGATACTCTACCGGAGTCTTTATGAACTACGCCTTCGGGGCCGATGGTAGAAATTGTGTAGACCGTGTTACCATTTCTGTATTTCCGACGCAAAAAAGGAGTCTCCCTCCCATATAGAATATGCTCCTTGGGAAGAAGAGGCGGCCGGAACCACTGCGCTGGCATTTCTAGAATCCAACATCCAAACGGTGTTCGGCCCGTGTCATTGATTGGACCATATTTCAGAAGCGTATCCTGTAGGAGATCTGTAAGAGTCCGAAAATTGATAGGCTGTTTCACGTTTTCATGAGTATCAGGTGGGATGCCCTCTCCAAGTGCACGAATCTCCTGAATCAGCGCAATATGCAGACGGATGGAGTAGAACAGGCGGATGGCATAGGCAAACTTGTATTGACGGTCACCGCCGGGGAGGTTGGTCAGAACACTCATAACCCCCATCACATCTGCGTAGGAAGTACTTATTTCGCCCTGTGCCTCTCTGGGATATGAGGGTAAATCGATCCCCTGTAATTCACACGCTCGAACAAATTCAATTCGGCAGGCAGACTCATCCCACATAAGTTCAGGATGAGTATTCTCCCAAGTGGCCCGCTCCTGGGCATAGTAATCTGCAATATTCCGCAACAGGAACAGGTTCCGTATCGGCTCTGGTTGGGCGACGAATTCCAGAAACAAATTGCGGCTGTTTTCCCGCAGGTTGATTGCGGACCATAGATTGACCAAATAAAACTCCAGCCGTCCCAGATTCTTCTCCCATTGATCTAGAATCTGTGGAGTCCTCTCTTTATCAGGGAAGCCTTGCCTTATAAAAATCTCGGCTGCGAGTTCATAGCCATCGGGTAAATCCTTCATGTTGGCAAAGAAAGACAGAAACTGCGACAGTTCTCGCAGATGCTTGGGAAGCAAATTGTGTAGGTAATCCTCATCAAACGTAAATACCATTCCGGTTTTTTGACACAGTAAATCCAACAGTTGTTTTTGATAGGTGCCATCCGAAGTGAGAATATTGTTCTCTTTATCTTTAGTTTTATCCTTATCCGCATCCTCGTAGACCACACGAATTTGCGAAAGATGCTGCCGGATGGTTTTATCAATATCCGGAAGATAGATGCGTCTGGTGTGGGGAATTGCCTTTTCGAGATACAGCACTGCAATATCATGGCAACGCTCCACTGTGATCATACTTCTGGGATATTTCAGCCCATGTTTATATTCCTGCAGGAAGTGCTGTTCCACTGTAGTTTCTAACTGCTGGATATTGGTGGCCATCAATACGATAACTCGCGGTAAACCCAGGTATTTCCGAACATCTTCCAATATTTGGAACGATCGCCCGATATCCATATCGGTGTCATCAATTTGAACTACCAGACAACATTCTCCATCCTTTTCACGCATAAAATCCAAGTATCCGTCAATCAGTTCGTGGAGTAGTAGCAGCAGCTTTGCACTCTGTCCGATCTCTGCGATTTGATCCAATTCGTCTTCGATTAGGTTGGTACGATTTTTAGGGTCCTTATACAGCGAGTCAATAGCCTGGGCACATTTCTGAAATTTACCTGCCAGTTGATTAAAATTGTGATTGTCCGTCCCTGCTTCAATGTGGGAGTTAATCTTCATACAGACATTTTCAAACATCTGAGAAATAATCTGTTGTAGTACAGACTCGCTATTTTCCATAGCGGCCGGGTCAACAGGTGCCAAAACTTCAAATCTGAAATCCCGAAGATTATCATTTGCTTCCGATATATTGCGCCAAAACGAAGATGTTGCAGAGAATCTATTTTGGGGGCCGCTCAGAGCGTCCAGTGCATTGGAAAAGGAGAGCATAGCGGTGGTTTTTCCACGTCCGCGGTCGGCACAGAAAGCAATCACGTTATTGGGATATTTGCGCAGTAATTCAATTTCCTTTTTGGTGGAGAGTCTCTTTGTTTCAGGCACTTCAGTCTGAATGGTCGCCAGAAGGATTTCTCTCAATTGAACTTTGGCCTCCTGATAGGCACTAGAGAAAAATTCCGTGGAAGAGTTTACCTTCTCTGGATCAATGGTGGCCCGATACTCCTGCCCTTTTTTAATGCGGATTTCATATAGCTCCCTGTTTTTTTCTATTTCTGCCATGCCTGCTTCCTCCTGTTTAAGCAACAAAGAGGCGGAGAAAACTCTCCGCGAGTTCACTCCGCCTCCCTTTCACTAAAGTATCATGGGTTCCGATAAACTGACAAAAAATACATCCTCAATCTATGATCTATTTCGCCAACCTCATTTTGTGTCTTGATTGGCAAACGGCGATCGTGCAGATTGCATTCCCATTCTTTGAATTTCTGGCCGCCAAGCACAAGCATTTCATAGGCGCTACACAGGCTGCGCTTCAGTTGATCGGCAGGCATAGATAGGTCGTTAGCAATCTGGATTGACTTTGTGGAATCCCCCGAAACTAAACTGTCTATAAAACGGGTCAGGTCAAATGCCGCACCATCTAAATCTTCTTTTCGCTTTTCCTGAATTTCGTCTAACACAGGTAACAGATTGCGATACCGAATCGGCAAAAGGAATAGGGCTGCTTCACCCGCCCGCTGCCGGGTATACAATTCAGGGGGACTCTCATCATAATGCGCCCGATTTGTACAGGGCTGCCGGTCAAAAATCGTATTCATGCCTAGCAGACCCAAATCCATAGCTTGAGTAATAATCGCAATCACTTCATACACATTTACTTGATTTAATAGAGAAGAGTATATTTCTGTTTGTGTGTGCAGTTTTTCCAACAAAGTATCGATGGAATGATTATCTCCCCAACTTGATAGTGCCTCATCGGAGAAAGGCAATCCGCTGCCATACAGCGTAAAAGCGTTCCGTTCTGCCTCCAGACTGATCTTGGAAATTGTATCTTCTAGGCACTGTACGAGGAGGGAGTCCTCTGTTGCAACAGTATTACCGCAGATTGGACGTAAATCCATCCAATCGACCGAGATAGGACGTGCATTGGCGGCATAGACGGCCAAATACTCCTCCAGTGCTCTGGCGGGCTCCCAACTCCAGAGTTCTTCCAAGGCGGTGCGGGTTTCAGTCAGTTCCTTACCCTCCAGGCTGTAGGAGCGGAAGCTCCTCAAAAGCTGATCCCAACCGATACTATCCTTCCAAACGGTCATGATTTCATCCTGGCTGGCGCCCTTTATCTCGCGCAAAAAGCGTTTCATCAACCAGGAGGTAAGGACCAAATCCGTCGTTTGGGTAAGCCACGGGGTAAGTAGGAATTTTTTGCTGTTTTCTTCTGCTGACAATACGGCATCCAGCCGCCCTAAAAATGTGGCCACTTTGTTCTTTCCATCCGCCTGTGCTTCCTGCAAAAGCTGATGATGTAGTTCCACTAACTGCTTCCATGAAATATGATCTAAAATGATATAGGGAACATATAGATTTTTCTTTTCCTCTGCTTGGCTTTGCTTGCACCGCACAGTACAAATAATTCGCGGCTGAGCAGCACTGGGATAAAAAAAGAGCCATGTATCCTGTTCAATATTCTGCAGTTGTGTGGATACACGTATAAATTGTGAATCACTATTAGTTACAAAAGGGCGGTCTTGCTGAACGGGAATAGAGATACCTAATGTGAAGCCAGTATTGTTGATTCCACAAATTGAAACATACTGGGCATAAGCAATGGAATAATTTCTCCATGACTCGACCGGAAGCTCAAAATCTGGATTTTCGCGGCTTAATATCCTTTGGTATCGTGAAAGTAATACGCTGGAACCAACATTTCCCTTCGCAACGCGAATCGATAGTTTGTCAAGAAACTCCTTCTGGATAGAACTGTTCGCCGATGTTGACGTTGCAAATAACTCTCTGTATAAATGCTCTCCACGTAGCAATCGCTTTTCCAGACCGTACAAAAAGCCATTGAGTGCTCTCCCATGGAAGAGCAACTCATCAACAACAATCAGGTGTGGAAAAACGCTCTCCTTCGAATCGTTCTCTTTCGAATCGTTCTCCTTCAGGCACTTAAAATAATCAAATGCCATATCATAGGCCATCGACCACGCTGCATTGTCCGTAATGACACAAGTCTTAAAGATATTTGCAAGTTCCTTAAGGTCATAACCTTTCCAACAGTCCGGGATATCGGCAGCTGAATCTCGAATACACTCGCAAAGCATCTCATAATATGCAAAAAACAGGACAAAACACCGCCGAGTTATTATAACAATAAAAACTTGGCGAGCTTGCCCTTTCGCATAATATTGGCGTGCCTGTTCGAGTACGCTGATAAAAAATTTGCAAAATGTATCTGAGATATTCTTAGACAGCACACGTTCCCGAAGATTGTTGTTAATTTGCTGCAAAACCCATCACCTCTGCGCTGCACACGGATGTGCTCACCTCGCGGACAATTGAACGTAGACCATTCAGATAGCTTCATTATTTTACCACTAGCCTTTTCTTTTGTCAAGTATTATGTTAAGTATTGCTCTAACTTCTTGTGGATTTGTCAACATTTTGGACAGTAAATGCTGTAAATTTTAAAGGTGACTATATTCAACTTGTCTTTAAGCATCATTGCTCTACTAGTCTATGTAGCGGGACGACTGAAAATGATAGGAATGGATCAAGGGCTGAGAATTGATTGAGGAAGGAAAAGACGTCCATTTGAATGACACCTCTGCAGGTTTACTTAGTGCTCCCAGGTAGTAAACATAAAGCAAAAAGAGCGGCAGAGCAGCCCTTTTCTTGGCTTTCCCTCCGCCCTTTTTCTGGAGCCTATTTGCGGCAGTTCTTTGTCTCTATATTTTTATGAAAGAGGAATGTAGGTAAACATTTGGAGGGATGCTTTACTCATTCGGCAAAATAAAAATGTGGCATATGTGCCCATCGGCAGCTCTCTGCGCTACCCCACCCAGTCATAGGATTCGGGCAGCGGTCCTTATGAACATGAAAAATTGGCGATGTGTTTTCGGCCCTCCCTTCACACTCCGCCCTTGCGGCAAGCGCAAGTTTACAGGGTGCGATCAAGGCGGTACAATGAAGGTGTATTTCAGGGCGGAGCATTGTAGGGCGGAGCATTGCAGGGTGGACGGAAAGGAGGCCGGGGGTGTAGTCTGTCCCGGAACGAGTCCGCAAAGCCGACCAGGAATA
>CALXDF010000210.1 GCA_944386995.1 uncultured Oscillospiraceae bacterium | reverse complement strand
TCCCCAGGAGGAAATGATTGGTATTTGAGGTTTTCGCATATGGAATCTATTCTAAAGTGGCTGTTTTCCAGTGATCTCTGCATAGGCAGAGAGGAAAAGGAGGAACGCAACCTTGCCAAAGAGAATGCTGCGGTAATGGACGCCGCTGAGAAACTATCAGCGAGTCTGCCACCAGAACTGCATCAGGCATGGCGTAATTATAAGGATCAGGTTGAGCGGTTTCAAGATTTGGAACGCCAAAATGAATTTGAGAGAGGCTTTGTTGTTGCCGTCTTCCTTATGTTGGAGCTAATAGCCAGAGGAAAATGAACACCCATCTGTAGGGTAATCAGCCGATATGTCATGTAGAAATAATAGACGATATAAATATATTGAAAATAATTTGTTAATCCGATATAATCATTTGTACACAAAGCAAGATATATCGACAACATTGGTTGTGAGGAGAGAGAAAACCTATGGTTTGTCCAAAATGTAACACTCCTATCGAAAGCGATACCCACTTTTGCCCCAGCTGTGGGGCGGATCTTTTTTCCGCAGAGCAAGCCAGTATTCCAAGCACAGAGTGGCAATTTACGCTTCTGAAAGGATTTTCCTCTTTTTTCTGGCGGAGAGTTATCACTGTGGCCCAGAAATACTCAGACACCTTACAAATTCAGCAAAATATCAAAAAGACATTTCATTATGGAGCAAAGGCAAAGGAATACACCGTTTCTGTCAAAGATATTCAGTCTGTTGACGTCAGTGTAGGGTTTGATTTGGCCGAGATGTTAATTGCCATTGGTTTAGCGGTGGTAGGTGTCTTTTTTAATCTAGCGGCATTTATTTTGATTCCTTTTTGCTTCTGGGCCGGGTATTCGAAAAAAATAATTTTGCGGCTATCCAACCTCTCTGTCTGTTAAGGAGATCGCTATGCAGGTGGGGTATGATGATCCGGTTTATTTCAGTCAAATTTTCAAAAAAGTAACTGGATCATCCCCTAACATATACCGCAAACAGCACAGTAAATAGTTCCTTTGTTCCTTCGCTTTCTGAGCTGTAGTATAGCATTCTTCCCGTTTATCGTCTATGTTCTAAACTGTGATTCAGTTTTGCATTATTGTTTATATCGCACAAAACTTTAGTTATTCTGTTGCGAATATATAAATATTATGCCAATTCTATAAAGTAGCGATTGGGGGCCTGCTGCGATTTTCAGCAGGCCCCCAATGACAACGGAGAATTTTATTTCAGAATGCTTTTTTAATTATCGATTTAAAATCAAGCTAGAACTTCTGACAACATTAATGAAAGCCCAAGCCATTGGCTGAATGCATTTCTTATTCGTTCTCAAACACCTGCGCTGTCTTGCGCTCACCCAGAATATAGGCATACCCGCCAGGATTGACCGCTCCCATTAAACCGCGCATCATCAAAAAGACGGTCTCCTCGCAGGGAGCGTACATCTGCTCAATGACCTGCAAAGTCAAAGGATTCCTGATCGTAGCCATTAGAGTCCCCTTGGGAACGATTTTATTTAGCAGCTCCGGACCACACTCCGGATAAAACATTCCTCCATTGCGGGGACGCAGCAGAGGGCGATCCTTTAGGAAATACTGTCTCTTTGGCAAAACCAGCTCGCCTGGATAGGCTCCAATATATTTCAGGATGTTGTATACCCCTTGGACAGACAACGCATTTTGGTCAAATGTAAGCTGCATTCCATGCCCACACTCAAAAATGACCGCAGGTTTTCCAAGGCCAAGCATATAATCGGTAAGGCTTCCAGCATAGGATGCCAGTGCACCAGCAGGCTTGCCACCATACATATACTCAAAGCCAGCAGCTTTTCCCATCTCGACACCGGCGTCGACATAGTCTCCACCGTTGAGTTTCAGCAGCACATAATTGATGGCCATGCCGTACTCACCACCATGCCAGTCAATTAAGTAGTCTGCATCATCGCACAGAGGGGAGATCGTGGCAGCCAGTTGCTCTGTAAACCAGCCTTTGGCATTACCGGGGAACGTCCGATTCATATTGTACGAATCCAGCGGAGTATTTCTGCGGTTCCACTCAAATGCGACAGGATTCTGACAAGGAACGGCTATGATCGTACCACTAAGCTTATCCATATCCACAGTCTCAAGCACCTGTCGGATCACCTCAAGCCCCGTCGGTGCATCACCATGGGAGAGGGCGGTCAGCATCAGCTTCGGACCAGGTCTCGCGCCGTTAACAACATGGACCGGGATCTCCATTTTAGACCCATTGGCCATATAGGAAACAGGCAATGTGAAATAATCACGTGTGTAGCTTCCTACCTTGTGCCCTTGAATTACCACTTCAGCCATATTTGCCTCCTAAAAATAAATTTTGTAGAGCATACAAAATAGATCATCCGGTGATTATTTAATTTTCAGTAATTTTTTTGCATTCTCGCAGAGGATCTTATTACGAACTTCCTCACTAATATCCATCTCCAGCATCGGCTTGAGGTTCTCCACAAAGCGTTGCGTATTCATTGCATTTGCGTCAGAACCATACAAGAGGCGATCGCTTGTCCGCATCTGTTCTATTACAGCTGGCCCAAGCTGCGGAAACAAGCTGCACCAATGAGCCATTGTACCTGTTGTATCCATGTAAACATTAGGATTCTTTGCCACAATAACAGGATCCCAAGTCATAGGATTCCCATGTGCAATTACAAATTTACACTTCGGATAACGAATCGCCAAATCGTCAATAATATAAGAGCAATCGCTGAGCATCATGCGTGCCCCTTGTGTATAAATCCCACCCGTATGGATCAAGATCGGAATATCACGTTCAATACACACCTCAATGCATGGGGCAATACGCGGATCATCCATTGAAAAATTTTGCAGAGGCGGATGCAGTTTCAGTCCCTTAAAGTCATACTTATCAAGCGCAGCTTTGAGCTCATCAGCTGCGCCAAGCTCTGTGGGAATTACACAAGCAAATCCCAGCAAGCGATCAGGATGCTCTTTGCAAAGCTGACCGACAAATTCGTTGTCGGATAGGCCAAGTGTTCCGCCGGGGACAATGGGATGCACAACAGAAATATCAATATTGTTCTGGTCCATTCCCCGTAAAAAGTTGTCAACGGTCCCCTTATCTTTGCGAATGTGTACATGGAAGTCAATAATCATACTCTCACTCCTTTTGCATTTACTGAAGTTTATACTTTTTTGTTCTAACAAACTCAATAAGGCACCTTGTATCGCCTGAATAATTTCTCCGCTTATTGACAAGCAAAACAATATTTCTCCGTATTGGGCTATCACTAACGGGAAGCAAAGCGATTTTTTCTAAACTCATTGTTGGGAGACGCGACATAATGGCAATTCCAACTCCTGCTTCAACATAGGACAAAAGAGTTTCTGAGTCGTCTACAGCAAAGACAATCCTTGGCTGGGCGTTCATCTTTTGGAAGTACTGATCCATATGGATACGCAGTCCTTTCCCCGGATTGATTGCAACAAAGTTTTCGTTTTTTATCTCTGAAAACAAAACGCTGCTTTTTTGAGCAAGAGGATGATCCTTGCGGACTACAATAAACATTTCCTGCTGGCAAACCGGAATCATCTCAATCGATGTATTGATCAATCTGGATTGTATATCATCCGTAACAAATGCGATGTCAAACCGCCCACGCTGCAATGCCTCTACAACCTGTGGCTGCTTACAAGGCAAGAAATTCATCAGTTGATCGCATCTGCCGATATATCCAAAATACTCATTGATCAGAGGCGCCAAAAAGTCTACGCAGATAGAAAAGAGATATCCGATGTTGATCTGCTTTTGATCCTCATTTTTCTTGGTCTCCACCGCTTGAATCCCTTCATTCAGGCATTCCAAGGCTCTTTGTGCATACTGATAGAATATTTCTCCGCACTCTGTTAACTCAACATGCTTCCCTCTCCTCTTAAATACCTTAACTCCTAATTCCTGTTCCAGTTCTTTAATCGCATAACTTAAGCTCGGCTGTGAAACATGGATTTTATTAGCAGCCTTTGTATAGTGCATCTCTTCACAGATTGCACAAAAATAGTTGATTTGTTGTAACGTCATGCTCCTCCGTCCTTTTCGTATATTACTGTACACACCTATAATGCGCGGAGGATCCTAAAACATTCAACACTGAAATTGCTATTATCGACGGTCGGGTCCTAAGAACAGATCTCCTGCTTTTATTCGCAAATAATATCCTCAAGATTCTTTGAAAAATATGTCAGGCATTCCACTCCTTTTTCCGTAATATATATCGTATCTGACACTCGGAAACCTCCCAATCCTTCCACATAGATACCTGGTTCCACAGACATACACATCCCCGGTTGGAGAATTGTGCTGTCACCGATGTCAAAAAACGGCGCTTCATGCCCTTCTTGTCCAATGGAGTGGCCGCTATGGTGGCGCCAATATTTCTCTAATCCTCGTTCTTTATAGAATCTGTACATCTCAGCATCTACTGTGCTGCATGTAACGCCTGGCTTAATGACGCTCAGAGCAATTTGCTGTGCCTCAAGTGCCAACTCATAAAACTTCACTTGCTCTTTACTGGGTTCTCCAACAAACATAACGCGTTCCATCTCGGTAAAATACCCTTGAATATACGCATTTACGCCTGTTACCACGCTGTCACCTCTATGCAGTGTGGCATTGATAACAACCGCATGAGGAAAAGCACTGTTCTTTCCGACCTGCCCGCGAAAAACCGCTCGAGCACCATCTCTGTCCATTCCGCTCATTCTGTATTTTGGCCCTAGGGCCCTCAGCATAACTCCAACAGTTTCTGATGACGCCCGCTGGCAGATCTCAATTTCTGTCTTTCCGGCTTTTGTATACTCTTTAAGAAGTGCGTGTTCAAAGTTTGCCCACTTGGCGCTCTCACGCATCAGAAGCATCTCATATTCTGACTTGATCATACGGAGCTCGGACACAGCAAAAGGAATCCATTGAATTCTCATTTGCTGACAAAGCTCTGACAACGCAGGGCCTCGGTATCCCCATGCGCTTGAATATCCATCTGAATCCGCTGCCACTATCCCCTCAGAAAGGTGGAGGTTATTTAGCAGACGCTGCAAATGGATCATAGGATGAACGGTATCGGGATACTCCCGGTAGCAAACCACTCTGCAGCCCTGTACGGTATGCTCCGCATGTTCAAGTTCCATTCGTGGTATAAACAGGATATTTTCTTTTCCAGGAACATGAATAAAAACCACAGGCCGTTCAGTTTGGCTTAAGGCGCATCCACTGAGATAGAAGATAGCTCTGGGAGAGAAAAAAATGTATGCGTCTTTCTCCCCTACCATTCTTTCAAGTCGCTCCTGCCGAACCAAAAACTCCTGCAGAGGCGGCATGTACAAACTCCGTTCCTGAACATGACTTAGGTCCACATCTTTCTCCCCTCTTTCCAGCAATCCCCGGATCCTCTACCAATATGCCCATGCCCCTTACACACAATTTGCCAAATGACATGCAACAAAGTGTTCCGGTGACACTTCACGATATTCCGGCTCACCCTGGCAACAATCCGCTTTATAAAATGGGCATCGCGTATGAAAACGGCATCCCTCTGGCGGATTTTTGGGACTGGGTAAATCTCCTTCCAATATAATACTGTTCCTTTCCCTGTGCGGATCCGGAACAGGTACCGCTGAAAGAAGCGCTTTTGTATAGGGGTGCAACGGATTTTCAAATAGCTCGTGCGTTGGCGCCAGCTCAACAATTTTACCCAAATACATAACGCCGACGCGGTTTGACACATGCCGGATAACATTCATGGCGTGTGAAATAAAAATATAAGTCAAATTCAATTCCTTTTGTAGATCATTTAAAAGGTTCAGAATTTGAGATTGAATTGAGACATCCAAAGCCGAGACCGCCTCATCGCACAAAACCAACTTTGGCATGAGGATCAGAGATCTGGCAATACTGATGCGCTGCCGCTGTCCGCCAGAAAACTCATGGATATAACGTTTGTAGACATATTCGCGCAGCCCCACCAAATCAAGCATACGGACAACCCGCCGATACCGCTCGTCAGGGTCTGAAACACCGTGAACAATTAATGGCTCCTCAATAATTTTTCCAACTGTCATACGGGGATCCAGGGAAGAATAGGGGTCTTGAAAAATAATTTGCATATTCTTCCGAATTTCTCGCAACTCTTTGCGGCTTGCGTTGGTGATATCCTTGCCCATAAAATTGATTTGCCCGCTCGTCACATTCTCAATACGAATAATGCTTCTGGCCAAGGTTGTTTTTCCACAGCCTGATTCACCAACGAGTCCCAAAGTTTCTTTTTCAAATACATCCAAGGATACCCCATCGACCGCATGAACATAGCTGGGTCTTCTTCCGATTCCCCCTTTGATCGGAAAATATGTTTTAAGATTTTTAACTTGTAGCAACGGCTGTTTCTCTGTCATACTCATCGCTCCTCCTCGCGCGCTCCGCAGGTGTATAATGGCAGGCGTAGATACCATCACTAGTCTTTCTAAGCTCTGGCATCTCCTCTTTGCACTTCTGCTGACAATAGCAACAGCGCGTATGAAAGCGGCATCCCTCCGGAAAGTTTTCAGGATTTGGCACATTTCCTGAAATGACATTGAGGACATCTCTATCCTCATCGACTCTGGGAATACAGTTTAACAACCCCTGTGTATACGGATGCCGCGCGTGGTAAAAAATCTCTTCCGCCGAACCTTCCTCCACAACTTTTCCTGCATACATGACAACGATATAGTCTGCAATTTCTGCCACAACGCCTAAATCGTGAGTGATAAACATCACTGCCATCCCCATTTCCTTCTGGAGCCTTTTGATCAGGCGTAAAATCTGCGCTTGAACTGTAACATCCAACGCAGTCGTGGGTTCATCTGCAATTAAAAGATCTGGCTTACAGGCTAGTGCCATAGCAATCATGACTCTCTGCCGCATCCCGCCAGAAAGTTGATGCGGGTAGCACTTTGCGATGCGGTTCGCATCTGGAACACCTACGACCTCAAGCATGTGCACCGCCTTTTGCCAAGCAGTTGCCTTCGTGTCATGGGAATGGAGAATAAATGATTCCGCGATTTGCTTTCCGACCTGGTGGACCGGATTTAGAGAGGTCATAGGTTCTTGGAATATCATTGAGATCTCTCGTCCCGAAATGCTGCGCCGCTCCTTGGCCGATAGCGATAACAGATCCCGCCCCTTAAAATAAATGCTCCCGCCAGCATAAATCCCATTATCCGCTAAAAGATGAAGGATCGACAACGCCGTCGCACTTTTTCCGCAACCCGATTCACCAACAACACATAAAGTCTCACCGCAGTTGATTTTATACGAAATTCCATCAACTGCAGTGACAACACCTCCCGGTGTGTTGAATTGTACTTTCAATGCTTTTAAATCCAATAAAGTGTCCACTGCCGCTCCTCCACCGTCGTCCGCTTATTCGCTTAAGTTTCCTATTCTTCCGCCATGCCGAGATAAGCTGCCTCGACATGGCGGAAGAAATCATTTTATTATAATAAAACTACCAAAGCGCTTTTATCAAGCAAGCATTATATCGCAAGCAAGAATATATTGATCCAAACGTGGTGTCCAATTAAGAGTATTCGAAACGCCATAAATATCCATCTGCTGCCAGAGGAAGATATAGGGGCAATCCTCATATAGATATTCCTGAAGCTCCTGCGCAACGGCGACACGCTCATCCCCATCTGTTACACGCAACTGAGCAATCAGATCATCTACCTCGCTGTTCGTATAGTAAGACGTGATGCCCGTGCTCTCAATTGCCCCAGCAAGATGCCCGTCCGGAGTCTGCGGCTTCGCACCCCAGTTCCACGCGAAAAGCCCCTTAACGAGGTGATTGGCCTGGCCATTAATTAGCTCCGCCCGTAAAGCGTTATACTCATGTTGAATCACATTAACCGTGATACCAATGTCTTCCAGATAGCTGGCAACTGCAAGGCAGGTCTCCTCGCACTTGAGGAACATATTGTCGGTGTAGTAAAGATCAATAGTAAAGCCATCAGCATAACCAGCTTCAGCAAGCAGAGATCTGGCCATGTCGGGATCATAAGGATACGCATTTTCACCGCCGGAGAGTTCCTCACTATAGCCAACATAGTCCTCACGCCAAATAGTGGCAAGTTTTAGCGCATAGCCATTGTACACATTTTCAATGATCGCATCGCGATCGATCGCATAGTTGAGAGCCTGACGAACGCGAACATCCTGGAGTTCCTCAGGACTATCCTCGTTGAGCAGATCGATGCCGATATAGGGTACGCGCTTGGAAAGAGCAGAAACCGCACGGTAACCTTCATAGCTGTTGACCGTATCAACATAGTCAGGATTCAAATCAACAACAATATCAACGGTGCCAGCCATCAATTCAGCAAGGCGGGTGGATATCTCAGGGATCGATCTAAAGGTAATTTTTGTACAAGAAGGAGTTTCCCCCCAATAGTTCTCATTATAGACCAGAGAAATGTAATCATTAGTCCTCCACTCCTCCAGCATGTAAGGCCCACAGCCGACAGGATTTTGGCCAAACTCTTCCGCACTGATGGATGCGCAATATTCGTTCGGAAGGATTGCCATGTCGTAAAGTCTCGTCGGCATATCGGAAACAACACCTTCCGTATGCAGGTCGACGGTATAGTCATCCACTTTTTCCCAGCTCTCAAGTACCTGCAGATTATATGTGGTGCGGCCAGAGTCTGGTTCAAAAATCCGGTCGAGGGTATAGATCACATCATCTGCGTTGAAATCCTCTCCATTTGAAAACTTCACATTTTCTCTGAGGTAAAACCGCCACGTCGTGTCATCTACTTTTTCCCAAGATGTCGCTAGACTGGGAACGCTTTCTCCACCAGAGGCATCCATCCGGACGAGAAAATCAAAAATATTGTACGTAATGTTGCCTCCGGAAGCAGCACCCGACAACTGCGGATCCATACTCTCTGGCTCCGAGGAGGCTGCGACCACTACCTCAAAAGCCGTATTCTCCTCATTAGCAACGTCGCCAGACGTCCCCCCTTCATTTTGCCCGTTCTGAGTAGGAGTTTCATTTGTACTGTTTGTACTGCCGCACGCGACCAAACCGAACACCAACAGTACCGCCAAGGTCATTGCCAACAGGGATCGGATCTTCTTTTTCATATCTGTTCTCCTTTTCTCTTATTTTTTTGCGGGTTTATTGCTCACTCTCCTTATTGTTGAGAGAGTTCGGACAAAAAATACAGATACGCCACGCAGGATTTTTCATTGTCTCGAAGACCTCTGACAGTATGATACTCATTTGGCGCGTGGATACGCCCGCCCTGACCCAGACCATACGAGACAAAGGGAATCCCACAAGTCTGAGTAAACAAATATGCGGGTCCTGTTCCCGGAAACATTGGCCACACATACCCTTTGTCTATCCCGCTATTATCGAGAGCTTTGAGCGCAGCCCGACTGGCGAGTGACTCTGGATCGCTCTTAGACCACGGTGTACGCTGTCGTACAGAGATTTTCACATCATCATACCCATGTTTGTGTAAGTGGTTTTCCACCTTTTCCAGCATCATGTCTGCAGTCAATGGTGGTACCAGCCGAATATCAATCTTTGCATTGACTTTATATG
>CALXDF010000209.1 GCA_944386995.1 uncultured Oscillospiraceae bacterium | reverse complement strand
CGTAAGCGTCGCCGTGCACGTAAGCAGACCGAACAGGCGCTGCTGAAACTGGCGGAAGGCGATTATCAGCAAGTTGAAAAGCTGATGGCGAAAAATGCCGATCACGCTGAACAACCGGTGGTGAACTATCTACTGGCAGCCGAAGCCGCGCAACAACGTGGTGATGAAGCACGCGCCAACCAACATCTGGAACGCGCAGCGGAGCTGGCCGGCAATGACACCATTCCGGTAGAAATCACCCGTGTACGTCTGCAACTGGCCCGTAATGAAAACCATGCAGCACGTCACGGCGTTGATAAGCTGCTGGAAGTTACGCCACGCCATCCGGAAGTATTACGTCTGGCGGAACAGGCGTATATCCGCACAGGGGCATGGAGTTCGCTGCTGGATATCATCCCATCAATGGCGAAAGCCCATGTTGGTGATGAAGAACATCGTGCAATGCTGGAACAACAGGCATGGATTGGCCTGATGGATCAGGCGCGTGCCGATAACGGTAGCGAAGGTTTGCGTAACTGGTGGAAAAACCAAAGCCGGAAAACGCGTCATCAGGTGGCCTTGCAGGTGGCAATGGCGGAACATCTTATTGAGTGTGACGATCATGATACTGCCCAGCAAATTATCATCGACGGCCTGAAACGCCAGTATGACGATCGCCTGCTGCTGCCGATCCCGCGTCTGAAAACCAATAATCCGGAACAGCTGGAAAAAGTGCTGCGCCAACAGATCAAAAACGTGGGCGATCGCCCGCTGTTGTGGAGCACACTGGGTCAGTCGCTGATGAAACACGGAGAATGGCAGGAAGCATCGCTCGCCTTCCGCGCAGCGCTGAAACAACGTCCGGACGCCTACGATTACGCATGGCTTGCCGACGCGCTGGACAGACTGCACAAGCCGGAAGAAGCCGCAGCGATGCGTCGCGACGGTTTGATGCTAACGTTGCAAAACAACCCACCGCAGTAATCTATATCGCCTCGTTCAGGGGCGATATTTTTTTACAAGGATGTCAAACATGCGCACACCGTCCCGCTATATTTTCCGCTTACCATCACATGAAATTAATCCTTTTCGGGCAACGCTCTTGCTGATTTTGTTGATATGTGCCGTTCTGGCTGGCGTAAGTTGGCTGATTCTGTCCTTCGTACGTACAGGCAATACATTCATCTTCTGGTTAACACTTTTTATTGGGTATCTGATAGCCATTGCGAAGCAGGAAAAAATCAAGCTCATCGAGAAGCGCCAGATTATGGCTGATAAACGTCAGGGACTTTCCATTTGTCAGTTCGCACGCCAATTTTCCCCCCACACCGTAGATACATGGGTGATTCGGGCTGTGTGGAATACCTTACAAGGAAACGGCTATATCGATTATCCATTACCACTGAAAGCCAGTGATAAACTGGACGATGATCTGGATTTAGTAAACGATGCAGACGAGTTAGAAGAGCTGGTCGAAGATATTGCCGCTCGTTGTGGGCGCGATCTACGCGGAATAGAAGATAATCCGTTTCTTCCCATCACCACGGTAGGTTCTCTTGTAAGTGTATTAAACGCACAACCGATGACCCAAGAGCGACGTAGCCTGTTGTTTACTCGGTCATAAAAAAACGCCTGCTCTTATTACGGAGCAGGCGTTAAAACAGGTCTGTATGACAACAAGTGGGTGCTTCACTCAACGTTGTGTCCATGGTGTCTGATGAGGCAGAAGCGACATCTGTCAGTGGACGATAAGCACCGTAAACGGCTCTGCGTCATTCCGGAGTTTATGAGGCACTAAGGCGAACATAAGAGATGGAATGAGCATCTACTCGTTTATTATGCCACAGAGAACCGGGAAATAACATCCCTTAACACTTGTTATGAGATAATTCTGTAATCCTCTTTGCTTCCTGAGTAATAACTTCCTGAGTGAATATTTCTCCTGCGCACAATTCTACACATATATATAATGAATAATAAAAGTCATTCAATTAATAACATATATATTAATTGCAGATAAAACTAAAAACAGCATCAATAATCAACGCGATATAACATCACCGCCTTACATATCACCTGCGCCAGAGGTAGGATTGAAAACGCTCTCCTGATTTTCCAATTCATTTTCTGGATAAATAAATAATTTATTTTTATCACCATTATTTATGCAATCATCCTGTCAGGGAGAGGGATCTCAATTATCAATGCTTAATTACGTCATCATTTTGACGACATGAAACCGGAGCATTTTGCATGGAATTTTCGTTTTCACCCAAACTTCTTGTTGTTGCTGTCGCCGCAGCTCTTCCTCTCATAGCCAGCGCAGCAGATACCCCGTCAACCGCCACCGCACGCAAAGGCTTTGCCGGATACGATCACCCAAACCAGTATCTGGTTAAACCGGCGACCACTATTGCCGACAACATGATGCCGGTGATGCAGCATCCTGCACAAGACAAAGAAACCCAGCAGAAACTGGCGGAACTTGAGAAAAAAACCGGTAAGAAACCGAACGTGGTTGTTTTCTTGCTGGATGATGTGGGCTGGATGGACGTTGGCTTTAACGGCGGCGGCGTGGCGGTGGGTAACCCTACACCAGATATCGACGCCGTTGCCAGCCAGGGGCTGATTTTAACTTCGGCGTATTCTCAACCGAGTTCTTCCCCAACCCGCGCCACGATTCTCACCGGACAATACTCCATCCACCACGGCATTCTGATGCCGCCAATGTACGGGCAACCGGGCGGTCTGCAAGGGTTAACCACGCTGCCACAGTTGCTGCACGATCAGGGCTACGTCACCCAGGCTATCGGGAAATGGCATATGGGGGAAAACAAAGAGTCGCAGCCGCAGAACGTTGGCTTTGATGATTTCCGCGGCTTTAACTCGGTATCTGATATGTATACCGAATGGCGTGATGTTCATGTCAACCCGGAAGTCGCCCTGAGCCCGGATCGTTCTGAATACATCCAAAAACTGCCGTTTAGCAAAGATGACGTTCATGCCGTGCGCGGCGGTGAACAGGAAGCCATTGCCGACATTACGCCGAAATATATGGAAGATCTGGATCAACGCTGGATGGAATATGGCGTTAAGTTCCTCGACAAGATGGCGAAGAGTGATAAGCCTTTCTTCCTCTATTACGGCACTCGCGGCTGTCACTTCGATAACTACCCGAACGCCAAATATGCGGGTAGCTCTCCGGCGCGCACCTCTTACGGCGACTGCATGGTGGAGATGAACGATATCTTCGCCAATCTGTATAAAGCACTGGAGAAAAACGGTCAGCTTGATAACACGCTGATTGTGTTCACCTCTGATAACGGTCCGGAAGCCGAAGTTCCGCCGCACGGTCGCACGCCGTTCCGCGGTGCGAAAGGTTCTACATGGGAAGGCGGCGTTCGTGTGCCAACCTTCGTTTACTGGAAAGGCATGATCCAACCGCGTAAATCTGACGGCATTGTCGATCTGGCGGATCTCTTCCCTACGGCGCTGGATCTGGCGGGGCATCCTGGGGCGAAAGTAGCGAATTTAGTACCGAAAACCACCTTTATCGATGGTGTGGACCAGACATCTTTCTTCCTGGGAACAAATGGTCAGTCTAACCGTAAGGCCGAGCATTACTTCCTCAACGGTAAACTTTCTGCTGTGCGTATGGATGAGTTCAAGTATCACGTCCTGATTCAGCAACCTTACGCTTATACCCAGAGCGGATATCAGGGTGGATTCACCGGCACAGTAATGCAAACGGCGGGATCGTCGGTGTTTAA
>CALXDF010000208.1 GCA_944386995.1 uncultured Oscillospiraceae bacterium | reverse complement strand
GTCGCCCCGCTGATGGCGGCCAAACGCACCCATCATTTCCTCCATGCTCACATGATTCATGGCGTTTGGAGTGCATAAAAGCCGTCCTGTGGGAAACCGCTTTGCTTTTTCCTGCATCATTCTCCCTCCTCGTATAATAAGATTCCAGATAATAATTTTAGGTATCAGCAGGCTTAGAGATGCCCGTGATACAATAGCTGTAGGACAGCAGGGTCAAGTTCTAATCCCTCCAGTTGAGCCGCAAAGCTGCTTCAAAGATAGTCCGTTCCCCTGAGCCGGAAGTTAGCTGCAAACTCATTGGCTGTTTGCCGGAAACAAGGCCGCCCTTTTCGCAGTAAGGGATATCGCATCGGCCTGCTCCGGAATGATTCTGATATGCGAGGTTGCCGATGCTCCGGTTATCATGGGTATCTCAAAGCCTGCTGGCCCGAAATCTCCATGCAGGGAGGTGAAAATGTGAACCCACTATTCGTTGGCATTGATGTGAGCAGCAGGAACAATGTCGCCTACCTGATGAACCCCGACGGCAGCAAGTATTCCAGTTTTTCTGTGCAGAACAACCTTGGCGGTGCTAAACTGTTGTCAGAGAGAATCGTGTCGGCGCTCAGCTCCATGCAGCTCAGCAATGTGGTAATCGGCCTAGAAGCCACCTCCATTTACGGGAACAGCCTTGTGTATGCACTCCGGGAGGATGGCAGCCTGGGCCGGTTCCAGCGGAAGATCCATGTCCTCAATCCGAAGCAAGTCCGGAAATTCAAGGAAGCCTATCCAGACCTGCCGAAGAATGACTGGGTGGATGCCTTTGTGATTGCCGACCATCTCCGTTTTGGCAGGATTGCCAAGGAGGTCTACATGGACGACTATCGCTACCAGGCGCTCAGAACCCTCACCAGGGCCAGATTTGATGTCATTCAAAACCTGACTCGTGAGAAGCAGCGGTTCGCTAACTACTTATTTCTGAAATGCTCCGGTATGGCCCAAGACAAGAATATTCAGAACACCAGCGCCTCCACGATTGCACTCATGGAGCGGTTTGAAACTGTAGATGATCTGGCAAACGCTGACCTGGGCGAGTTGACTGCTTTCCTGGATGAGAAGGGTAGAAACTTTGCTGACCCAGCTGCGAAAGCAAAGGCCATTCGGGTCGCTGCCAGGGATTCCTACCGCTTGCCTATCACTGTGAACAATTCTGTAAACCAAGCTATGGCCGTATCCATCGCCTCTATGCGAGCTTTAGAGAAACAGGTCAAGGTTTTGGACAAGGCCATTGAACACCAGTTTGAGATCATCCCGAATACCCTGACCTCCATTCCCGGCATTGGCAAGGTATACTCCGCCGGTATCATTGCTGAAATCGGCGATATCCACCGCTTCGATTCTCAAGCCTCTGTCGCCAAATTTGCCGGCCTCGTCTGGCACAAAGACCAGTCCGGTGAATTCGAGGCTGAGCACTCCCGGATGATTAAATCCGGCAACCGCTATCTCCGTTACTACCTGCTGGAAGCCGCCAACTCTGTGAGAAGATGCGACTCCGAGTTCCGACGCTACTATGACCTCAAATTCAAAGAGGTCAACAAGTTCCAGCACAAACGCGCACTCGCCTTAACTGCCAGAAAACTGGTCCGGTTGGTCTTTCGACTGCTGAAGGACAACCGCCTGTATATCCCGCCGGAGGGCTGAGCGCACTGCTCGCGTTTCTGGCGCAATGGCCCTGTTTCAAAAAATCTCAGGGACAGGGTCTTGTTTGGTGTTGCCTTTTTGCCGCCTACACAGTCCTTTTTACCCTGTTTCGTTTAAATTTTTCCTTCATCATCTACTTGACTTCATACCATTGGACTATGTGAGGGCCTTGAATCCTTTGGGCGTCAGGACATTGAACACCATCTTGTTGCTGATGACCTCCTTGATCTCAGCGCCGATGTGGATGCCTTGACTGCTGAACATCTCCTTGCGCTCCTCGGTCTTGACCTTGATGATGCGCCCCTTGATGATATGGGGGGTGCCGCAGTCGATCAGGCCGTTGATCATGCCGGAGCCGCCCACCAGCCCGATCTGCCCGATGGACAGGGGCAGCAGGGGGCGCTTATCCGCCCGGTCCAGGCTGCTCCTGGCATTCATCAGCCGGCGGATGCTGTCCGATTGGGCGAGTTGGCGCTCCAGTTCCTTCTCGTTGAACCGCTCCCCCTTGAAGATCTCCACCTTCTTGTGGACGGCGGGGATGGCATAGCGCCCCTCCTCCATCTGCGTGACGCAGGGCAGCGCGGCGGGGTCGGCGTACCGTTCCAGCGGTATGCCGGCCTCCGGGTCATCGGTCCGTTTCCTGCGTACACCCAGGACCACGGCCTGCTTGAATTTCTGAAACTCCCCGTCGGTGAAGCGCCACACGGAGAGATCCTCAAAGTTTTCGCCCAGGATGCGGCAGATGTCCGGCGTCAGCCGGTAATAGGGAATCACATAGATGAGCAGCCCGCCCAGCATCAGATGGCCCATACTCTCCACCAGGAACCGCTTCTCGTGCCGCGCCCGTCTGCCGCCCTGGCTGAGGACGGAGAGATAGGGCGGATTGAGAAACAATAGGTGGAAGGCCTCGGAGCTGATGCGGCTGTGGAAGAAGCTGCCCACGCCCACACGGTGCAGCCGTGTCTGGGCCTCCTCCGCGCGGCTCTCGTCCAGTTCCACGCCGTAGGCAAAGCAGTTGTTGCCTTGGGCGATCTGCCGAAGGGCCTTGCCGCAGCCGCAGCAGGGGTCGAAGACATTGGTGGTGACGCCCTCCGGGAACCGGATGCCCCGCAGGATATGGCGGATGTTCTCTGGGTCGGTGGGATAGTAGCCCATGCGCACCTGGTTCATTAGCCGGCCGATGGTCTTGGCGCTCACGGTGTCCGGGCGCTCGGGAAGTTTTTCGGCAAAGCCGCGCAGGGCCTCATAGACCGGCTTGTAGGCCCGGGACATGAGGTTGAATCCGGAAAGCCCGGCCTGCAATTTGCCGGCGATTCCGGCCCCGGCGTACTCGTCCAGTTCCAAAAGCGCCAGCCTTGCGTCGCCCAGGGCGGCGGCCAGGCGGTTTCTCGCCTTTATCAGTTCCTCGTAACAGGCCCTGGCCTTTTGGGGGGCGCTCTGGAGGTATTTCTCCACCTTTGCCCGCCAGGTCAAAAGCTCGGCGCTGCCCCGCAGGATGGCGCCGCGCGCTGCCGAGGCCTTGACCGCAGCAAAGGGCATTTCCTGCCGCTGCTGGTTTTCCTGTTCGCTCACGCAGATTCCTCCCAGACGATTCTTCGCGCCGGATCGGCGTCCCAATTTTTCTCCCTCCAACTGCGTCAGGCCGCCCGGTCATAGGCGTGATCCTTCCGCAGTGCACCCAGCTGTTCCAGCAGCCGCTCATAGGGCATGGTCCCAAATTCGTCCAGGCGGATCCAGTTGTTGTACCCGCCGCGGCAATCCTGTAAGCTGTGGATGGTGCGGTAGAGGAGGACATTCTCCCCGCCGGCGCCAAACTGGCCAATGCAGATGTAGATGCCGTTTTCCTCCCACATTCCATAGAGGGTACACTCCCCGGACACGGCGATGCCTGCGGCGTTGGACTTCACCACGGCGTTTCGCAGGCCCAGGTCCTTGGCCAGCGCCCGCAAAAAGGCCTTGCCCACATGGAGAAAGATCTTTTTGTCCCCGTTGGGGCCGCCCTCTCGCTCCCCATGGAGATAGCCGAGATTTCGGCTGAGCAGGTCGCGGAGTCGGCGCATCTTGCTTTGCTGAGATTGGGTAGTCATTCTTGTTTCCTCCTTTTGCGTTTTATGGCCGTGTGAAAACGGCAAGGGACCGCTTCCCTTGCCGCTTTGCTCCCTCACGCTGCGGGGCGGAGGATCGTTTCCGTTTCAAAATCGAATGTCGGCGTATTCTCCTCCGGCGTGCCGGGAAGGATGCGCAGGGTATAGCCCCGCTCGCGCAGCAGTTTGAACATGCTCACCAGGCGCTTGAGTTCAAAGTCCTCCTCTTCGGAAGGGGCCGCGCTGTCCTCGCTGGAGCGCTCCTGCTCCATGATCTCCCGGACGGTCTTCGCGATCTCCGTGCGCACCGCGGCGTCCAGTTCCCCCTGTTTCTTCTGCGACGCCTTGACGCGCTTGCCTTTGCGCGTTCTCTCCCGCTTCGCCTTGGGCGCCGTGAGGGTTCCCCAGAAGGCGTGCAGCCAGGCGGCCAGAAGGGTGCGCAGCATCCCGCGCTTTTTGGGGCTGAGGTTTACCACCTCACCGGCCTTGAGCTGGTCAATCTCACTGGCCGCCACTGTGAGCTTGCCCGTCTCCACATAGGCGGCGGAGAGGAAGCAGCTGGCAACGGCCCAGTCCGAGGCGATCAGCGTGGGCGTCTGGACGCGCTTGGCGATCAGCCGCTTGCAAACGACCTCCGCGCTCTCCACCTCGTCGGCGCGGATGACATCGGCGTGGACGGAGCCTGCGTGGATGTCGCCGTCGCCGCAGATGCTCCTGGCCCGGATGTTTCCCGCTACGCGAAGGCAGCCCCGGACCACCAGCCGGTCGGCAGACAGCACTTCATACTGGACGGTCTCTCCCTTGGGGATATAAATGGTTTTCATATTGCTCTTCTCCTTTTCTTGATTTTCGCCGTGATACTTTCCCACGGCCGCTGATCCATTGAGGCGCTTTCCATTGCGCCCGCCT
>CALXDF010000207.1 GCA_944386995.1 uncultured Oscillospiraceae bacterium | reverse complement strand
TGACCGAGGCGGTAAATCTTCTGGTGCTTCAGGTATTCCGCAAAGACGATTACGCGGTGAAGTATGCTGTAGAACCGTTACTCGACGGCGATGGTCCGCTGGGCGATCTTTCTGTGCGTTTAAAACTCATTTACGGGTTGGGCGTCATTAACCGCCAGGAATACGAAGATGCGGAACTGCTGATGGCATTGCGTGAAGAGCTAAATCACGACGGCAACGAGTACGCTTTTACCGACGACGAAATCCTTGGACCCTTTGGTGAACTGCATTGCGTGGCGGCGTTACCACCGCCGCCACAGTTTGAACCTGCAGACTCCAGTTTGTATGCAATGCAAATTCAGCGTTACCAACAGGCTGTACGATCAACAATGGTCCTTTCACTGACAGAGCTGATTTCCAAAATCAGCTTAAAAAAAGCCTTTCAAAAGTAAGTACTTTCGCTTACTTCTCCTCTACCTGTTTCGGACGATAAAGCTGACGATAATACTCCAGACGTTGTAGATATAACGGCACGCTTTCATCAGGTATTCCGGACGGAATCGCGTTACGGGGAGGTAGTTTTTTCAGATACTCCCGGAACGCCTGGCTCGATGCCATGAAATCTACGGCTTTATCGATAAGAAGCGGAACGTTTTCACCTAATTTGCCCATGATGATATCTCCGTATTACCCCGCGCCGGGAATGCGCGGCCGCCAATTTTAGTTTAGATCCCGGTATAAATGACATTAAGGAAAACGTGCTCAATCCTCAATAATCACCTGCTTCTGTTGACTATCTTTTTTCTTTAAATTTCTTAACTAATCAATGTATTGGGTGATTTTTTAACGCATTAATGGTTACAATCTGGAACTATTACAATGCCATCAGTTGTGAACAAAGCACCTGGTCGCGCATACTAGAGGCTATAAATTTATCTCTATCAGAAGTCATCACATGAAAGAAGTCGAAAAAAACGAAATCAAACGTCTCAGCGATCGTCTGGACGCCATCCGTCACCAGCAGGCCGATCTATCGCTGGTTGAAGCCGCAGACAAATATGCCGAACTGGAAAAAGAGAAAGCCACGCTGGAAGCAGAAATTGCTCGCCTGCGCGAAGTTCACAGCCAGAAACTCAGCAAAGAAGCGCAGAAACTGATGAAGATGCCGTTCCAGCGTGCAATCACCAAAAAAGAGCAGGCTGATATGGGCAAACTGAAAAAAAGTGTTCGCGGACTGGTGGTTGTGCACCCAATGACCGCGCTGGGCCGTGAAATGGGCCTGCAAGAGATGACAGGGTTCTCAAAGACTGCGTTTTAAGTTCCTTTCTCGTCGCTGTAACTACTGCCACTCACGATTTACTCGCTCCTGCTGGCACATGCAGGAGCCTGTGCCACTCATTAAATACGATGTCTTTCTTACCGTAAACTGTTTCAGTTTCCCCTCGAGTTTGAGGTATTTTTGCAGGCTAAAATCTGAAAATTTGTTGCGCAACAACAAGTGATATATAAATCATAAAAATAAATAATCGAATTATGATGCATGATTATTTATCTTTCCCCATAAACACAGCAAATTTCATCACAACACATCATTTATATGAATATAAAATCTCCCTGCGCTCCCCAGCCTAAGACACTAAACATTTGACATTGATTGATACCGCTCATTAAAATTCGCGCGACTCATAACATTCGCTACAAACTGAAATCAGTTGTCATTTAATAAAACGTCCGTAATACCAATTATTTCAATAAATCTCTTATAAGTTTTATTGCGAATACATATATAAAAAACATTCATCAGAAGAATGAATATGGCGTAATTATCAACATATTGGGGTTATGAAAAGGAATTCATCCTATGAGCATGAAAACACTTTTAAACGTGTTAACAATATTTTCACTAGGTACATTAACAGGCTGTGATTATATTGAAAAAGCGAGTCTGATCGATGATCTTGCCAAACAGCAAGAGTTGCAAAAAAGTAAAATAGAGGAGCTTGAGAAACAACAAGAACAATATAAAAATAAAGCAGAACTGTTTGAAAAACAACAAAATAATATCACAAACAGCACCAGAATACTTGCCAGCATTGTAAAGACAGTCAAAGAAAAACAGGACGAATTTGTCTTCACCGAATTTAACCCGCTACAAACCCAATACTTCATTTTAAATAACGGCTCGGTCGGTTTGGCAGGCCGGGTGCTGGCTATTGATGCGGTTGAAAATGGCAGTGTCATTCGTATTTCGCTGGTTAACTTATTAAGCGTTCCCGTATCAAATATTGGCTTTCATGCGACATGGGGGAATGAGAAACCCACCGATGCCAAAGCTCTGGCGAAATGGCAACAATTACTATTCAACACCACCCTGAATTCCACTCTGCAATTAATGCCTGGTCAATGGCAAGACATTAATCTGACATTAAAAGGCGTCTCGCCTAATAACCTGAAGTATCTGAAGTTGTCCATCAATATGGCTAATCTTCAGTTCGACACTGTTCAACCTGCTGAAACCCGGCAGCGGAAAAACAAAAAATAAATGCAGCTTCTGCGCTTATATCAAGGAATAGAGAGCATCAATAATGAACAAAATATTTAAAGTTATCTGGAATCCGGCGACAGGCAGTTACAACGTCGCCAGCGAAACGGCGAAGAGCCGTGGCAAAAAGAGCGGGCGCAGTAAGCTGTTAATTTCTGCCTTGGTTGCAGGTGGGCTGTTATCGTCATTTGGGGCACTGGCTGATAACTACGAGGGGCAGCCAGTGGATTATGGCAATGGCTCAGCAGGTGACGGCTGGGTTGCTATCGGTAAAAATTCAAAAGCAAATACCTTTGTCAATGGCTCTGGTGCGAGCACTGCGCTAGGTTATGACGCGATAGCTGAAGGTGAGTACAGCTCAGCTATAGGCTCACGAACTCATGCGATTGGTGGTGCATCAATGGCCTTTGGGGTTAGTGCACAAGCAATAGGTGACAGAAGTGTCGCGCTGGGTGCATCTTCAGTAGCAACTGGCGGTCGTTCGATGGCTCTTGGTCGTTACGCAAAGACGAATGGTTTTACATCTCTTGCTATTGGGGACACCGCCCTTGCCGATGGTGAAAAAACTATTGCGTTAGGAAATACGGCTCAAGCTTACGAAATTATGAGCATCGCCCTCGGTGATCATGCTAATGCCTCAAAAGAATATTCAATGGCGCTGGGAGCAAGTAGCGTTGCATCTGCGGCTAACGCCATTGCCGTAGGCCGCGACAGTGCTGCTAACGGCACAGACAGCCTTGCCTTAGGCAGACTATCTCTCGCCAGCGCAGCAAACGCGATTGCTATGGGTGCAGAGAGCGAAGCTGCTGAAAATGCGACGGCGATTGGCTTTAACGCGGATGCGATCGGGAAGTCCAGCCTGGCGCTGGGAGACAACGCCAGCGCTGGTGAAACCAACTCCATCGCTATAGGTCAAGGCAGCGAGGCAAGCAAACTTGATTCAATTGCGCTGGGAAGTAACAGCAGGTCAGCGGGTGAGAACGCCATTGCACTGGGCAACAACAGTAATGCGGGGGGCAAAAACAGCCTTGCTTTCGGTTTTAACACCACCGCAAATGGTGATAACGCAGTCGCCATTGGTGCAAATTCTTCCGCAGGTGCTGACAATACCGTGTCTGTAGGTAGCTCTAGTTTAAAGCGCAAAATTGTCAATATGGGTAATGGTGACATCAATAATGTCAGCTCCGATGCCATCAATGGATCACAACTTTATGCCATCAGTAAGTCTGTATCCGACAGGCTTGGAGGATATCATGATGATCCTGATAATGTTATAAACTCTGACGGGACGCTTAAAGCTCCCACATATTATCTACAAAGTGGCCAATACAATAACGTGGGAGAGGCTCTCCAGAGCATCGACAATAACACGTTGCACTGGGACAGCAAAAGTAATAAATACAGTGCCAGCCATACTGTCTTTAATGCAAATGGCTCAGTTAAAAGCACCTCGGCGAAAAACATCATTACCGACGTCGCTGATGGCACGATTTCAGCCACCAGTTCCGACGCCGTTAACGGTTCGCAGTTGTATAATCTGAAACAAGATGCCTTGCTATGGGATGGCACTGCGTTTAGCGCCAAACATGGCACCAGCAATACTAACAGCAAAATCACCAACGTTGCGGATGGTGCTGTTTCAGCCTCCAGTAAAGATGCCGTTAACGGTTCGCAGTTGTATGATCTGAAACAAGATGCCCTGCTATGGGATGGCACTGCGTTTAGCGCCAAACATGGCACCAGCAATACTGACAGCAAAATCACCAACGTACTGGCAGGCACAGTATCTTCCACCAGCACCGATGCCATTAATGGTACACAACTTCAAAGCACTGCAAGCACCATTACGTCCTATTTGGGCGGCGGCGCGGCAATGAGTAATGACGGCGTATTTACCGGTCCTCAATATAATATTGGTGGTAAGAATTACACCAATGTTGGCGCAGCTCTTACCGCTCTGGACAATGACGCCCTGTTGTGGGATGCAACCGCTAATTCAAATACTGGCGCATTCAGTGCTGCACACGGAACACTCAAAACCGCCAGCAAGATTACCAACGTTGCAAATGGTGACATATTAGCCAACAGTTATGATGCTATTAATGGCTCACAACTTTATAGTTTAGCTGATTCATTTACGTCATACCTTGGCGGTGGTGCTGATATCAACAATGCGGGTGTTCTCATAGCCCCGACCTATACTATCGGTTCGAAAACGTACAACAACGTAGGTGATGCCCTTAACGCGATTAACTCATCATTCAGCACCTCAATCAGTGATGCCCTGCTGTGGGATTCTACAGCGAACAAATTCAGCGCCAAACACGGTGGTACCAATAGCATTATTACTAACGTTGCAGACGGTACAATTTCCTCTACCAGCAGCGATGCTGTAAATGGCTCGCAACTCTATGACACGAGCAAGTACATTGCTGATGCCCTGGGTGGTGACGCAGAAGTTAACGCTGACGGCACCATGACTGCACCGACTTACTCTATCGCTAATGAAGATTACCACAGCGTAGGTGAAGCCCTGGATGCGCTCGATGATAACGCGCTGCTGTGGGATGAAGACGCAGGTGCCTACAACGCCAGCCATGATGGCAATGCCAGCAAAATTACCAACGTTGCGGCAGGTGATCTCTCCACAACCAGTACCGATGCTGTTAACGGTTCCCAGTTAAACGCAACCAATATTCTGGTTACGCAAAATAGCCAAATGATTAACCAGCTTGCCGGTAACACCAGCGAAACCTACATCGAGGAAAACGGTGCGGGTATTAACTATGTACGTACCAACGACAACGGCTTAGCGTTCAACGATGCCAGCGCCTCAGGTATTGGTGCTACGGCTGTGGGTTATAACTCTGTTGCCGAAGGTGATAGCAGCGTGGCCATTGGTCAAGGTAGCAGCAGCTCCGTTGATACCGGCATTGCCTTGGGTAGCAGCTCCGTTTCCAGTCGCGTGATTGTTAAAGGTTCTCGTAACACTAGTGTAACGGAAAATGGCGTAGTTATCGGTTATGACACCACTGACGGTGAGTTGCTCGGTGCATTGTCAATTGGTGATGACGGTAAATACCGTCAAATCATCAACGTCGCCGATGGTTCCGAAGCCCATGACGCCGTTACGGTTCGCCAGCTGCAAAATGCCATTGGTGCAGTCGCTACCACGCCGACTAAATACTTCCACGCTAACTCAACGGCTGAAGACTCACTGGCAGTCGGTGAAGACTCGCTGGCAATGGGCGCGAAAACCATCGTTAATGGTAATGCGGGTATTGGTATCGGCCTGAACACGCTGGTTCTGGCTGATGCGATCAACGGTATTGCTATCGGTTCTAACGCACGCGCAAATCATGCCGACAGCATTGCAATGGGTAATGGTTCTCAGACTACCCGTGGTGCGCAGACCAACTACACTGCCTACAACATGGACGCGCCGCAGAACTCCGTGGGTGAGTTCTCTGTCGGCAGTGAAGACGGTCAACGTCAGATCACCAACGTCGCAGCGGGGTCGGCGGATACCGATGCGGTCAACGTGGGTCAATTGAAAGTAACGGACGCGCAGGTTTCCCAGAATACCCAGAGCATTACTAACCTGAACACTCAGGTCACTAATCTGGATACTCGCGTGACCAATATCGAAAACGGCATTGGCGATATCGTAACCACCGGTAGCACTAAGTACTTCAAGACCAACACCGATGGCGCAGATGCCAACGCGCAGGGTAAAGACAGTGTTGCGATTGGTTCTGGTTCCATTGCTGCCGCTGACAACAGCGTCGCGCTGGGCACGGGTTCCGTAGCAGACGAAGAAAATACGATCTCTGTGGGTTCTTCTACCAACCAGCGCCGTATCACCAACGTTGCTGCCGGTGTTAATGCCACCGATGCGGTTAACGTTTCGCAACTGAAGTCTTCTGAAGCAGGCGGCGTTCGCTACGACACCAAAGCTGATGGCTCTATCGACTACAGCAACATCACTCTCGGTGGTGGTAACGGCGGTACGACTCGCATCAGCAACGTCTCCGCTGGCGTCAACAACAACGACGCAGTGAACTATGCGCAACTGAAGCAAAGCGTGCAGGAAACGAAGCAATACACCGATCAGCGCATGGTTGAGATGGATAACAAACTGTCCAAAACCGAAAGCAAGTTGAGCGGTGGTATCGCTTCTGCAATGGCGATGACCGGTCTGCCGCAGGCTTACACGCCGGGTGCCAGCATGGCCTCTATTGGTGGCGGTACTTACAACGGTGAATCGGCTGTTGCTTTAGGTGTGTCGATGGTGAGCGCCAATGGTCGTTGGGTCTACAAATTACAAGGTAGTACCAATAGCCAGGGTGAATACTCCGCCGCACTCGGTGCCGGTATTCAGTGGTAATGATCCATTAACGAATGGGTAAACGCCACATTGCCTGATGCGCTACGCTTATCAGGCCTACGGGGTGATTCAGCACATTCCTGTAGGTCGGATAAGGCGTTCACGCCGCATCCGGCAAGATAAGGCACTCCGGGTCAACAATCTAAGGGCAATTCTCTGATGAGGATTGCCCTTTTCTTTACCAGACATCTCCCACCACAAGAATTGGCCCTACCAATTCTTCGCTTATCTGACCTCTGGTTCACAATTCCCCAATTAAAACTCACATCAATGTTGCCAACACGTAACATTTAGTTAACCATTCATTGTCATTACCCCTACACAACACAATTGGCAGTGCCACTTTTACACAACGTGTGACAAAGAGATGGGCAACAGACTCATTACACGGCGTGTGTGGACTGCAGGAGACCTGCAATGAATCTCTGGCAACAAAACTACGATCCCGCCGGGAATATCTGGCTTTCCAGCCTGATAGCATCGCTTCCCATCCTGTTTTTCTTCTTTGCGCTGATTAAGCTCAAACTGAAAGGATACGTCGCCGCCTCATGGACGGTGGCAATCGCCCTTGCCGTGGCTTTGCTGTTCTATAAAATGCCGGTCGCTAACGCGCTGGCCTCGGTGGTTTATGGCTTCTTCTACGGGTTGTGGCCCATCGCGTGGATCATTATTGCAGCGGTGTTCGTCTATAAGATCTCGGTGAAAACCGGGCAGTTTGACATCATCCGCTCGTCTATTCTTTCGATAACCCCTGACCAGCGCCTGCAAATGCTGATCGTCGGTTTCTGTTTCGGCGCTTTCCTTGAAGGAGCCGCAGGCTTTGGCGCACCGGTAGCAATTACCGCCGCATTGCTGGTCGGCCTGGGCTTTAAACCGCTGTACGCCGCCGGGCTGTGCCTGATTGTTAACACCGCGCCAGTGGCATTTGGTGCGATGGGTATTCCGATTCTGGTCGCCGGGCAGGTAACAGGCATCGACAGCTTTGAGATTGGTCAGATGGTGGGGCGTCAGCTGCCGTTTATGACCATTATCGTGCTGTTCTGGATCATGGCGATTATGGACGGCTGGCGCGGTATCAAAGAAACCTGGCCTGCGGTCGTGGTTGCGGGCGGGTCGTTTGCCATCGCTCAATACCTCAGCTCTAACTTTATTGGGCCGGAACTGCCAGACATTATCTCTTCGCTGGTATCGCTGCTCTGTCTGACACTGTTCCTCAAACGCTGGCAACCCGTGCGCGTATTCCGCTTCGGTGACTTAGGGGCGTCACAGGTTGATATGACGCTGGCTCACACAGGTTACACGGCAGGTCAGGTGCTGCGCGCCTGGACACCGTTCCTGTTCCTGACCGCCACCGTAACACTGTGGAGTATCCCGCCGTTTAAAGCCCTGTTCACTTCAGGCGGTGCGCTGTATGAGTGGGTGATCAACATTCCGGTGCCGTACCTCGATAAACTGGTTGCCCGTATGCCGCCAGTGGTCAGCGAAGCGACAGCGTATGCCGCCGTGTTTAAGTTCGACTGGTTCTCTGCCACCGGTACCGCCATTCTGTTTGCTGCCCTGCTCTCGATTGTCTGGCTGAAGATGAAACCATCTGACGCTATCAGCACCTTCGGCAGCACGCTGAAAGAACTGGCTCTGCCTATCTACTCCATCGGCATGGTGCTGGCGTTCGCCTTTATCTCGAACTATTCCGGTTTGTCATCAACACTGGCGCTGGCACTGGCGCACACCGGTCATGCATTCACCTTCTTCTCGCCGTTCCTCGGCTGGCTTGGGGTATTCCTGACCGGGTCGGATACGTCATCTAATGCTTTGTTTGCCGCTTTGCAGGCTACCGCCGCACAACAAATTGGCGTTTCTGACCTGTTGCTGGTTGCTGCCAACACCACCGGTGGTGTCACCGGCAAAATGATCTCTCCGCAATCTATCGCTATCGCCTGTGCGGCGGTAGGCCTGGTGGGCAAAGAGTCTGATTTGTTCCGCTTTACTGTCAAACACAGCCTGATCTTCACCTGTATGGTGGGCGTGATCACCACGCTTCAGGCCTATGTCTTAACGTGGATGATTCCTTAATGATTGTTTTACCCAGACGCCTGTCAGACGAGGTTGCCGATCGTGTGCGGGCGCTGATTGATGAAAAAAACCTGGAAGCGGGCATGAAGTTGCCCGCTGA
>CALXDF010000206.1 GCA_944386995.1 uncultured Oscillospiraceae bacterium | reverse complement strand
AGCAATACGACCGCGAAATCGCCTCTCTCCGCCTGGATGAGCGCTGCCGCGCCCTGGATGGCACGCTCACGGCGCTGTGCGGTCTGAGCCGGTTCGCGGCCACCTCCGCAGAGGGCGACGTGGCGCTGGATTGCTACGACGCCAGCGGGCTGCTGGATTCGTACCGGTAAGGCAGGCGGATGATGCGCGCGGCAAACCGCGATAGAGGAATTGGTTTCATACAACAAGGCTGCGCGACGCATCCAGCGCCGCGCAAGGAAGTTTCCCGATCCGCACTTTTGAAGCACAAATGCGAGAAAAAGGAGGAAGCGCCTAGCCATGTACATTACAAGCGAACCGCTCGTCCGGGATATTGCGCGCACGGCGCAAAACGTCGTTCAGGGGTTGGAGCGCCAAATTTGCTTTGATGAATACATCGCCATGCCTTCGTTTGGCGCAAATATCATATTGCGGTTCCGATATACCGGAACCGCCCCCGTAAATCTGGCATTGCTCAACGCCATGGAAACAAAAATGCGCAAAGCGGCGGGCGCCCGCTATCTTGTGAACCTGGATGGAGCAGCATACAAGGCCTGTGGGCTCATATACGACCGTCTTCCCGCCACACTGAAAGCCATCCACGCCCGCGCGGATTGCCCGATTCCCCACTGCCGCTTCCACGCGGATGGGTTGGAAAACGACTGGCAACGCATTTGCCGCCTGTTTCAGCTTCCATCCAATACCCCTCTGTGGGAAATCCAGGCAAATGGGAACCGCCTCCTTGCGCTGGCGCTGAGCGCGCATGACGGCGCGCCCGTCCGTGAAAGCATATGCACCGATGGCAAACAGATTCAATGCCTTTTTTTGAAAGACGACGGTTCACACACCGGAATGATGAAAGCCCTGTGCCTGGCGTACCGGCAAAACGTATCCATTTGCCAGGTGCTGATGGAATATCAGGCGCAATCCAGTTGACGCAGGCAGCAGAAAAAATCGTGCTACCCATTCGGCTTGCTCCGCCATCGCATCGCTCAGTCGGACGAGCGCGAGCAGTTCCACGGCTTCGCCGCGCGCCATAACTTTCTTTAAGCTGCAGCGCAAAATCCCAGTTATTCTCCCCCTTGACACCACCAGCCTAAAATGCTAAAATAACCATATTCACCAGGGATAATTTTCGAAACTTTACAGTGCTGCCGTATATCACACAATTGATTTTTCCTTCAGCGCTATAAAAATCGAAAAAACGTCCCATTTCATACGCATGCCAAAATAAAGGATGGGAATACTATATGAAAGCCGCGCGTCCTTACAATTCTCTACTCATTCAGCTATTCATATGGACAACGGCCATTACGCTTGTATCCGTATTGCTTGTATCTAGCATTGCCTACATCAATCTCAATACGCAAATTCAAGAAAACGCTGACAATTACTATCAAAAGCGATTTACCTATGCCTGCGAAATCGCCGAGCAGCAGGTTATTGCACCCGTAGTCGCCATGCAGCAAGAATTTCTTACTTTATCTTCCATTGAAGAAGAACTGCGGCCTCTTTCCATTCCTTTGGAAACGCAAAATTCCATTACAAACATATGGGAAATGCTGGCAAGCATGATAAAACTCTATCCGCAGATCGCCGACATTTCCGTCTACAGTGTGGAAAATTCTTTTTTGGTGTCTGGCATTTCCGGCGTGAAATTTTACAACGACAGCGGAACGCAAATTCCCTGTGACGACGCATGGCTCAATATGCTCGCGGAAATCGGCCCGCAACGCCGTTCCATATGGCTTCCTTCCCGCCCACTTCCACAAAACATGGGGATTCACGGGGACGTGTTTTCCCTCGTATCCTATATCAACTATACGGGCAAAGCGGAGAACACCCTTTATCTATGCTTGAGCTTGTATTGCGACGCATTGTTGTCTTGCGTACAAACCCATCCTGACGAATCGTTTTTCCTCGTCGATGCCGCCGGCCAAGCCGTTGCCGGCAGCGGGAGTCTTCCAGCACAAACGCAATACGACACGGGCACATTTATGGATCGCGATTTCGTCTATCTGATCGCCGATTCCTCCTGCAATGGATGGCGCTATGTGCTTCGCGTTCCCCAAGCGCAATATAGCGCGTATGGTCAGGCCCTAACCAGCCAAATCGTGCGCGTCTCTATCGCAGTGTTTCTCGTTATGGCGCTTGTCAGCCTATTGGTAATCGGCCGGCTTACCGCTCCCTTTTCCAATCTTCTGGCGCGCGCACAAAAACTCCGGCAAAATGATTCTCCGCGCAAAAAGCATAGCGGCATGCATTTCGTCGCCGATGTATTTGATGAATACGTAACCCGCACAGAAGCCGAGCAAAATCAGCTAGAATCGCGGCTTGCGCTGTTAAAACGCAGCTTTCTGCTTTCTCTTTTGCACGGAAAGCAGATGAACAAAAGCGAAATGGATTCCTATATGGATTTTTTGAAGTTGCACATGCCCCATGGCTATTTCAGCGCGATGGTCGTTCTCAACCCTATGGGGCCTTTCACGCCGGAAATGGAAGCCCAAGTGGAAGCCCTATTCGCAACAATCCCGCAAAGTGAGGCCGCGTACTTTTTCGCCGGCGCATACGGAAGGCGCGTCTATATCTTAGTGAACCACACGGCGGATTGGAATTGCGCCTCCATTTTCCATTCTTCCATGAACCGTGCAAACGTTCCCGTTTGGATGCGTGTGGCACTGGGTGACCCAGTCCGAGATTTCGCACGCATGAATCTATCTTTGCAGCAAGCGGAACGGGCGCTGCTATACTTTTCCTACTACCCAGAAAGGGATTTTCTCCTCTACGCTGAAACGCGCTTGTTGGATGAACATCCTATGCCTTCTTCTCTGCCTGCCGACAAGTTTTACGCCTGCCTGAGCGCCGAACGATTCCAAGAAGCGGCGTTCTACCTAAAGATTATCTGCGCCTCTATTATAGAAAACGGCGTCGCCTATGCGGTTACGGACGCCTGGCTCAATGAAGCCACCACCAAAATTGCCAAGTTCTGCGATGACGGGCTATACGACGACGTCGCCAAGGAATTCTGGCTGAGCGAGCGCTTTTCTTGCCTAGCAAGGATGCTGGAAAGCCTAGAAGAGCACGCACTGAGCGAAAAGCCCGATTATGCCGAAAAGGCCGCGCAGTACATCCAGGAAAATTATATGCAGGATCTCTCCGTTCCCGACATTGCCGACGCCCTAAATGTAAGCCGCTCTTATCTGAGCCGCCTTTTCAAAGAAGCGCATGGCATTACGATTGTGGAATACATTTTGAACGTGCGCCTTTCCCACGCCGTGCGTCTATTGTTCGAAACCGATCTCAGCGCGACGGAAATCGCTTCTAAAACTGGATTTAATAATAGCAACTATTTTTTCAAAAAATTCAAAGAAAAATATGGTGTTACGCCCATGCAGTATCGGAATGAACAATTGTGACATGGATCAGACCATGCCAAAGCATAAATTTATAGCCCTTTCATCACAGCAAATGGCAAAATTGTATAGTAGCTTTTCTGAATATTCAGTGGAATTCTTTTCGCAATTATGCTATTCTAATGGCGAACGGAGGGGATTTGCGTGATGAATGTTCGAAAAGTTGCCCGGCGGAATCCATGGCATGGTTACATTGTGCATTGGCAGCTAGTGGTCATGTTTTTCCCGGTCATCGTAGCTCTGACGCTATTCCATTATATTCCCCTATATGGCATAATCATCGCTTTTAAAGATTTCAAACTGTCGAAGGGGATTATGGGAAGCGAGTGGGTTGGTTTGTTGCAGTTTCAAAAGCTGCTGATCATGCCCAGTTTTCAAGAAGTGTTTCGCAACACCATCTTAATCAGCGCATTGCGCATCTTATTTGGGTTTCCAGCGCCCATCCTGCTCGCGATTTTGCTGAACGAAATCGCCAACGCGCGCTTTAAAAAAGTTGTGCAGACGATATCGTATTTGCCCCACTTCCTATCTTGGGTGGTGCTTGGCGGCATTTTTACCCAGTTTCTTTCGCCGTCCACCGGCTTCATCAACCGCATCATCGAATTTTTTGGCGGCACACCGGTGTACTTTATGGCAGATCCCTCTGTGTTCGTTGGCGTGTTGATCGTCACCGGGATCTGGAAAGAAATCGGCTGGGGCACGGTTATCTACCTTGCCTGCATGGCCGGCATCAATACCGAACTGTACGAAGCCGCCACAGTGGACGGCGCCAATCGCCTGCAGCGGGTTTTGCATGTAACATTGCCAGGTTTGGTTCCGGTAATTTCCATTCAATTTATTCTAAACAGCGGCAACCTGGTGAACGCGGGTTTTGATCAGATTTTCAATATGTACAACGAATCCGTGTATCGCGTAGCGGACATCATCGATACGTATGTCTACCGGCGTGGCCTGATCGATCAGCAATATAGCTTCTCGGCAGCGGCGGGCTTATTTAAGAACATCATCTCCTTTATCCTGGTATTGTTTACGAATGTGCTGGTAAAAAGGCTCAATGGCGGCGAAGGAGGAATCTGGTAATGGTGGCAAAGAAGCGGGTCGCTTACAAAAGCAGATGGAGCCAAGTATTCGACGGGGCAAATGCCGCACTCATGGTCTTTCTCTGCCTCGCAGTGCTGTTGCCATTTTGGTTTTTGCTCGTACAATCCCTGGACAACGTCAGCCGTCTGAGCGGCGGCCTCTATTTATGGCCGCAAGAGTTCACCCTAAAATACTACCGCAAAGTGCTCAGCAGCAAATATATCTGGCTGGGATATATGAACACGCTATACCGCGTGGGATTTGGCACATTGCTTTCCCTGTTCTGTACGTCTATGGGGGCCTATGCCATATCGAAAAAATATTTTCCCCACCGCACGTTCTGGACATTCTTTATGCTTTTCACCATGTTTTTCGGCGGCGGCTTAATTCCCACATTTTTGTGGTACCGCACGCTGGGATTCATCGATAACCGGCTGGTATACATCCTGCCCGGCATGGTAGGCGTCTACAATTTGGTGATGATTCGCAACTTCATCTCCACCATTCCCGGCGAAATGGAGGAAAGCGCCCGCCTGGACGGCGCAAATGACTTTCAAATTTACCTGCACATTATTCTTCCCATGTCCAAACCAATCCTGGCGACGGTCGGGCTATGGTTGATTGTGGGAAACTGGAACGCGTGGTTCGATTGCCTGGTCTACATGCGCTCCGGCAGCAAGCAAGTGCTCCAGGTTGTGCTCCGCCGCATCCTGAACGAAGGTAGCAACGAAATGTTGGAAGGCGCAAACGTGGAAGATATGGCCGTAAGTCCGGAAATGCTCAAGGCGGCGACCATCTTTGTTTCCACCATTCCCGTTTTGCTCATCTATCCCTTCCTGCAAAAGTACTTTGTGAAAGGAATCTATGTAGGTTCCCTGAAAGGATAAGCGATGCGCTTAGCGGCCTTGCGCGCGGGCCGCCTGCGCAAGCGATAAGAAAAAAACTTAGGAGGAAATTGCAATGAAAAAATGGGTATCCTTGACGCTAGCGCTCTGTTTGCTCGTGGGCTTGGCTGCAAGCGCCGGGGCGGAGGAAGAAAAGTATACTTATACGATTCTTACCGCTCAGGCTGGCGTGCTAGACGACGATGCTTACATGGTGAACTACTGGAGCGAGTACTATGGCGTGGAATTCATTGTGGACAGCGTGGAGCAAGGCAGCGAAAATGAACTCATTCCCTTGCGCCTGGCGGGAGGCGATGTGCCAGACATTCTGTACTGGTACCGCGACCGGCTGATGCAACTGGTGGACGAAGGAATGTATGGTACATTTTCCTATGAAACGCTCCAGGAGCACGGGCCGCTGATTTATGAACAAATGGCCGCGAAAGAGGGCCTCCTCGAATACTGCTCCATCGACGGCGAGTTGTTTACCTTTGGCTATCAGCCCAATACCGCCGTTTACCCCAGCATGGCCGTGTGGCGGCAGTCCTGGCTGGACGCCGTGGGCGAAACCGTGCCCAGTACGCTGGAAGACGCCGAACGCATCTGGTACAAATTTGCGCAGAACGATCCCGATGGCAATGGGGAAGCCGACACCTATGGCCTTTCCCAGGGCGGCATGGGCGCTGTGTACAATGCGTACGGTCTCTATACCGACTGGATTCTTGACGAGGACGGGCAACTGGTACACAGCGACGTCAGCCCGAAGCGGCGGGACGCGCTAGAAAAGCTGGCGCAATATTACGCGGACGGCGTGCTGGATCCCGAATTTATCACTGGCGAGAACAACGGGGGCTACTGGGCCGTGTCGCACGCGTTCACGGGCGGCCGCATAGGCTATACGCAGTTTGGCAACTACACGCACTGGCCGCTGGATTACGATGAAACCACGGCGGATTCTTTCGCCAACGCCGGGGCCATGTATCAAAACTTCCCGGAAGAGATCACCAGCGATTCCATGGGGTATGTCTACGCGCAGCCGCTGGAAGGTCCCTATGGCGATTGCACCTATGGCGACGCTACTTACACCACGCTCGTGGGTTTCTCTGCCGACTTCATCGCGGATGAAGACCGCTTTGCCCGCTTCCTGGAAATCGCGCAGGATTTGGGCGGATATAACGATCCAGAAACCTATATCTGTGCCCGCTATGGCGAGCGCGGCGTGCATTGGGACTACGATGAAAACGGCACGCCCATCAGTTTTCCCGGCTATGAAACTGTTGCCGAACGCGTAGCCATCGGCGGTCTGATCACCTTCCAGTTTGCCATGAGCGACATCACAAATACCTGCCTATCGACACCCTCTGGTAGGCGGCCGCTCGAATACATCCAAGAAAACCTGAACTATGTCACTTCACCGATATACGTTACTGCCGCCCTGCCTTCCGCCGCAGATTACCAGGCGGAGCTGGACAAACTGGCCGATGAAACCTTTGTGGACATCATTACGGGCGCACAACCCATCGAGGCATTTGACGAAATGGTGGAAACATGGTATGCTATTGGCGGCGAGCAACTTACCGAAGAAGCCAACGAACTTTACAACCCCAACAACGCATAATGCATGTTGCGCCGGGCGCGTC
>CALXDF010000205.1 GCA_944386995.1 uncultured Oscillospiraceae bacterium | reverse complement strand
AAGGGCCGATTCGTATTCTTTCGGCCTGTGGTTCTCTGGTGGTGGTGGCGCTTTACCTTATCGCCCAGATGGTGGGCGCAGGTAAACTGATCGAGCTGCTGTTTGGCCTTAACTATCACATTGCGGTAGTGCTGGTCGGCGTGCTGATGATGATGTACGTCCTGTTCGGCGGCATGCTGGCGACCACCTGGGTACAAATTATTAAAGCCGTGCTGTTGCTGTTCGGTGCCAGCTTTATGGCCTTTATGGTGATGAAACACGTCGGCTTTAGCTTCAACAATCTGTTCAGCGAAGCGATGGCGGTACACCCGAAAGGTGTCGATATCATGAAGCCGGGCGGACTGGTGAAAGATCCCATCTCCGCGCTGTCGCTGGGGCTCGGGCTGATGTTTGGTACGGCTGGCTTACCGCACATTCTGATGCGTTTCTTTACGGTCAGCGATGCCCGTGAAGCGCGTAAGAGCGTGTTCTACGCCACCGGATTTATGGGCTACTTCTACATCCTGACCTTTATTATCGGCTTTGGCGCGATCATGCTGGTCGGTGCGAATCCGGAATATAAAGACGCGGCGGGCCATCTGATTGGTGGTAACAACATGGCAGCAGTTCACCTGGCCAATGCGGTGGGCGGCAACCTGTTCCTCGGCTTTATTTCAGCGGTTGCTTTCGCCACCATTCTTGCGGTGGTTGCGGGTCTGACGCTGGCGGGCGCATCGGCGGTGTCTCACGACCTGTACGCTAACGTCTTCAAAAAAGGTGCGACCGAACGTGAAGAGCTGCGGGTATCGAAAATCACCGTACTGATCCTCGGTGTGATTGCCATTATCCTCGGCGTGCTGTTTGAGAATCAGAACATCGCCTTTATGGTGGGGCTGGCGTTTGCCATCGCGGCGAGCTGTAACTTCCCGATCATTCTGCTTTCCATGTACTGGTCGAAACTGACTACCCGTGGCGCAATGCTGGGCGGCTGGTTAGGACTGATTACTGCGGTGGTGCTGATGATCCTCGGCCCGACGATTTGGGTACAGATCCTCGGTCACGAAAAAGCCATTTTCCCGTATGAATACCCGGCGCTGTTCTCTATCAGCGTGGCATTCCTCGGTATCTGGTTCTTCTCGGCAACGGATAATTCAGCGGAAGGTGCGCGCGAGCGTGAACTGTTCCGTGCGCAGTTTATCCGCTCCCAGACTGGCTTTGGCGTTGAGCAGGGCCGCGCGCATTAATCTCTCCCCTTCCCCGGTCGCTTGATCGGGGAATTTCTTCAGAACATCATCCTGGCCACCAGCGGCGAAACCAATACCATCAATACACCTGAAAGCATCATGACCAGGCTTGCAACTACGCCTTCTTGTTGACCCAGTTCATACGA
This sequence comes from uncultured Oscillospiraceae bacterium, assembly GCA_944386995.1. Lineage (GTDB taxonomy): Bacteria > Bacillota > Clostridia > Oscillospirales > Oscillospiraceae > CAJFPI01. The sequence goes on along the minus strand of CALXDF010000205.1, from coordinate 2,715 downwards.
CCGCGCAGTCCCGGCACCATGAGATGCCGCGCCGAATCCAGCACCTTTCGCCATCCCTTCGCGAATAGAGAGACGTAAAAACAACACGTCGCCAATCGCCATGCCAAACACACCGGTGACCACCACAAACAGCGCCACCAGATCAGGCTGTCCGCCGAGCGACTGGCTCGCTGCCAAAGCAAATGGCGTAGTGACCGAACGCACCGCCAGGCTACGCTGGATCTCATCTGGCAGGGTAAACAATCGCGCCAGCCACACTGAGCTGGTCACTGCCACCACCGTTGCCGTCAGTACGCCTGCCGTCAACGACATCCAGTGACGCTTAATGATCGCCCGATTGTCATACACTGGTACCGCAAAGGCGATGGTGGCCGGACCTAATAGCCATAGTAACCAGTGCGCTTCGCCAATATAGTTTTGCCAGGAAATATTGCCAAAAACCAGCAGCATAACCAGTAGCGTAGGCGTCAGCACCAGAGGCATCAATGGCAATTTACGAAAGCGGCGATAAAGGCGTTTGTTAAGAAAATAGATAACTAGCGTAATTGCCAGACAGAGCATACTTAGCTGAAAATTAGCCACGGTTTAACCTGCGCATTTCATAGCGATAGACTTTTTCCACTACCCAGGCAGTCGTGCCCAGCACCATCACCGTACTCAGCGCGATCACAGCAAAAATACGCCAGCCATCCACCAGTAATAGTTGTGCATAGTTCACCACAGCCACCACGGCAGGGACAAAAAACAGCAACATTTCGGCCAATAGCCAACGCGCCCCGGCTCGAACCCATTGCAGAGGAAGAATGCGACAAACAATCAGCGCCAGCATCAGGATCATCCCCACCAGGTTGGCAGGCAGCGGCAAATGCAGCCAGGAGACGAGATACTGCGCAAAAATAAATAAACCTGCATACAGCACAACCTGAAAAAATACCTGGATAGATTGCACTACGGCAGGGGTAATGCGGCGAAGCGCCACGGGCATGAGAGGATATCCTGAAAATAAAACAGAATGGTAAGTATAGAGAGCGCTCGCCCCTGACTGAAATGAATTAAAATCATTGCAGGTATAGTCAAAGGGAATAGTTATGGATATCAGAACGCTGCGTTATTTTGTCGAAGTCGTGCGCCAGCAAAGCTTCACCCGCGCAGCGGAGAAGTTGTTTGTCACCCAACCAACTATCAGCAAGATGCTGAAGAATCTCGAAGATGAGCTGAACTGTATATTGTTGATCCGCGATGGTCGTCGGCTGCTTCTCACTGATACTGGTCGCGTCGTATTTGAGCGCGGGCTGGCTTTACTGGCTGAGTTTCGGCAACTGGAAGCTGAGCTTAGCGATATCAATCAGCTTAAAACCGGCGTTTTGCGGCTGGGAATCCCGCCGATGGTTGGGATGTTGATGGCCGGGCCGATTGGCCTTTTTCGCCAGCGTTACCCCGGCGTAGAATTGAAAATTTCGGAGTTTGGTGGTCTGACGGTACAACAAGCGGTGATGAACGGTGAACTGGATATGGCACTGACAGCCCTGCCAGTAGAAGAAAGCGGCCTGACAACGTTATCGCTGTTTAGTCATCCACTATGTGTACTGACGCCACATTCAGGTAAATGGCTTGAATGTGATGCCGTCTCACCGGAGACATTGGCGGAACATCCTCTACTTATCTATAACGAAGATTTTGCCTTAAGTAAGCAATTGATGAAGTTATTCGATGAACATGGCGTTAAGCCGAGAATTGCAGTTCGCAGCGGGCAATGGGATTTTCTCGCCGCGATGGTTCAGGCCGGTGTCGGAATAGCCATATTGCCGGAACCCATTTGCCAGCGATTAGATAAAAACACCTTAAAATGGCTACCGCTGGAAAGCGAACTAAGCTGGAAATTAGGAATGATTTGGCGTGAGGGCGTTTACCTTTCCCACTCTGCCCACGCGTGGCTGAGCTGTTGTGAAGGATACTGGTTAACGCCAGAGTAAGTCGGGTTGGCGGGCTCGCCCGCCAACCATGCAGATTACTGATTTTCCTCAATCAGCAACGCTTCAAGCAAATCGAGATCGTGCAGTAATTTTTGCAGCGTTTCGTTACTGATCTCCCGCGTGGCGCGCAGGTGGTACAGTTCAGCACGTTCAGAACGCAATGCCGCCAGACGGAAGCGACGCTCCAGGTTCTCTTCCAGGATTGAACTTTCTACATCATTACGTCCATCGGCGCGACGACGCAGGTTACCAATGACGCGAGAACTAACCTCTGTGAGCAGCTGGTTATCGATATTCTCTTCGGTATCCGCCGCCAAACGCTCCTCCATTTTCTGGATCGCCACAATCGCCACTTCTGCCGTTGCCGCTCGTGCAATACGTTCCTCTTTCAATTGTTGCGAATGGTCCGCGACTTCTATGTGTTGTAGCAGAATAGGCAACATCACCACGCCGACAAACAACGAGAAGAGAATGACGCCAGCCGCCAGGAACACCAACTCATAGCGCGCAGGGAAGACGTTACCATCCGGCAAGAGAAGCGGGATAGAGAGCACACCGGCCAGAGTGATCGCCCCACGCACCCCGGCGAAAGACGCGATCAGGATTTCTCGTGTAGTCCACGAACCAAACTCCATCGGCTTCTTCTTCAGGAAGCGGTTGCTGAACTTTTTCATCGTCCACAGCCAGCCGAAACGGACCAGCATCAGCGCCGCATATATCAGAATAATATCGGTAAACAGCA
>CALXDF010000204.1 GCA_944386995.1 uncultured Oscillospiraceae bacterium | reverse complement strand
TCCAGGGGCCATTTCAAAATGCTATTAGCAGGGAGGATCATTTTATGAGCACCAACGAAAAAGGGACGCCCCAAAGCAGAACATACACCGTGAATGACATCGCAGCCATTCTCGGTATCGGCCGCGCTTCGGCCTATAAACTCGCAAACTCCGGATTGTTCAAGACGATCCGCATCGGCAATATGATCCGCATCTCCAGAAAATCCTTTGAGGATTGGCTGAAGGCGGAGGGGCTGGACGACGAAACGGAATAGCTATTAAGAGTGCCATAGGGTTTTCGACTATGGCACTTTTTATATTTGGGACTACCGCACAATTTGAAATACTCCCCCATCTAAATGCTTTACTACTATTGACTATCTTCCATTTTTATACTATAATAAATAATATTATTTATTATAGTGTAAAAGGAGGGCCGCATACTGATGAGTACGATTCATGCTGAGGTTAAATCTCATATAGCGGCTCAGGGATATACTTTGACACAAATTGTGCAGGAGATGAATAAAAGTCGTCCACCTGATAAGCAGACGACTGTTCAAAATATTTCAAACAAATTAACAAGAGGAACAATAAAGTACTCCGAAATTATAGAAATTGCAGAAATAATTGGACTGAGCATAAAATGGATGTAGGGATGAGAGAATGTGCTATAATGATATATATTTAAAAGTATTGCGGAAATACACGAAATCCGAATTAATTCAAATCGGTCGATTATTAAACAAGCAATACAATATTTATGATCCGGAAGAAACTCGATGGAGACAAATTCAGTATGCGTTATTTAACTCTTCTGAACAAGAGATTCTTGAGCTAAAAAAGCACTACCTTTCAAACAAATTTGTAAATGATTTTTTACTAGACAATTATGCCTGTGAGCGTGTTATAAAATATCATTTCATTAGATCATTATTAAATCTCTCAGATAATATTGTTGCCTTTGAAATGTCTGTCGGGGGAAGTAGAGTTGATATAAGCAGAATAAACGGCAACTCATATGCTTATGAAATTAAAACAGAATTTGATTCTTTTGATCGACTATCAACACAAATGAGTGATTACTCAAAGGCGTTTGAAAAAGTATATGTAGTCGTTCCAGCATTTAAAGTTGAGGCTGTGAAACAGCATATTCCAGATAATTGCGGAATTATTGCTTATCGCCCCAAAAAGCAGACAGGCATGACATTTTCATATGTAAAGAGAGCATACAGGAATAATTGCTCTGCTGATTTTTGCATTAAAAACTTATCGAGTGCCGATATGAGTACATTGATGAAAATGCTGGGATTAGAAGCTGGAACCACTAAAAAAGAGAAAGAAGCTGTCCTTTTAACATATGCAGAAAAACGATCTATATGGCCAGCTTATAAAAAATTATTGAAGAACAAATATCATTCCAATTGGCTTTTTATAAAAAAGCATTTTGATCAGATATTGCCTATTGATATACAAAATTTCTTTGTCACCAGCTTATCTCCAGACCTTTTATATCAAATAAAATAGCTTTATATATAAAGAAGCGAGCACGGCTATTATTGCCGTACTCGCTTCTTTTGATTTAAGAAATATAAGATTTAAGGATCCATCTCATATATTGTATAGATGTAGTGTAGCATAGTTATCATTTTCCATTGCGCCTGATTCTTCCCGCTTTTTTTTCCCTCCAAGATGTCTACTATTTCATGGCAGCCTGGACATATTCTATGATGTTCATCAGAATACTCTTTCCAATACTCGGAATTAACAATATTAGGAGCAATGTAGTCAGGAAATTCAGATAGTGCACCTACACGTGCCCTATACGATACAAAAAAGTTATTCTCATAGGAATAATAGATTCCCACAGGGCTAATGGTTCCTCCTGTAGTTGGTAATGCTGCTGATATACAGGCATAATCTCCAAAGCCATTAAACTTCGACATTAAGGAGGCATTATAAAGTTCTCGCAAACTATTATCAATATCTGCAATAGGCTCCCCATCCGTCATATCCTTATTACTTAAGGCGGCAGGTCGGTGTGCATTAACAACTATTGATTGAAAACCTATCTTTTTTCTACAAGAAGAAATTCGAGAATAATATTTTTTCAGGACAGGACTCACTGGGGATGTGGACTCTATATCAAATATAATAAAATCGTTTTTCTGTATCAGCGGTTCTAAAAAATCGAAAACTTTATCAAATTCTTGTACTTTAATTCGAAAAGCCACACGGCCAAATAAAGCCTTATATTCCCTATTTTCATATCTTATGCGGTCGAAAGCTATATTTTCGGAAAGATATGATATGACCGGAATGACTTGCCTGTTAAAGGGTTCCAAAAGCTTGAGTTGCTGAATACAAAAATCGGGCTGACGTACAGACTGGGTAATATACTCTCTAATTGAATCCGTAGTTCCTCGTAGTTTCGTTGATTTAAAAAAATCTAAAAATAGCGTTGTATCAGGGGAAGATTTCAACAATTCACCTAATTCTTCTAAAAAAGTCCTTTTGTTATTGCTGCGGGTTTTCTCTTGGACTAGCTCTATAAGTGGGAACACGCGCGTGCCAAATATACCAAGTTCATTAAGTTGCTGTAATACACTGACTTCAACAGTGCGATTTTTTAGCAAAGGTACATACATTAACTTATTCCTCCCTTCGCTTTCAGGTCGAGATAATAGGCAAGTCCATCTAGACCGGGATAGATGAACGAACGGTTAATTCCAAACCAATCCAAGTCATCAATGAATTCTTTAATTATGGAGTGGTCTATAACTATTTGATGAACTTCACAAGCCTTTCCGTTTAATACCGTCTCATCTAAAGGAATAGCAGGATTGCGGTGCACTGTAAATAATCCCTTTTGTGAAATAATCCTTGCGTTAATATAGCTTGGAACATGCAAAAGCACATCATCTTCTGCTGAGAAGGAAAATACATCTTCTTCATCAACTGTATTGGAGTTAAACTGATTCCTATCTGTCACATATACAGCTACATCTTGATCATTTGCATTTTCCGTTGCAAAGTAAGCTGCAATTAACGGGTTTTCAGTCCAATCCAAAAAACGCGTTGGCAAGCCATGATGCTGTCCAATTGTCCATTGATCCCACGAACTCATCCCGCGCAGATCAGTGTACGGGACAGACATACTAATAAAGTTGCGCATAGTTTGTTCTTCTAAGTCCTGCAAGTCATCCAACGAAGGGCATCGATTGACATATGTATCCCGGCCTATTTTAGGAATTAATTTATATGCCAAACTATTTTGTCCTCTAAATATATGCTGACGACCATAGTTCTTTTCAATATATTCAATATACTCGCCAAATGATTTAATTCTAATCGAGTCCATGTAGTTTTCACCATACTTTCCCCAAAAGAGGGTGACTGAACCTTATCGCACGACCGAAAACTGATATAAGAAAAATAAATATAGCTAGCCTTCTGCCATAGGGTAAAGCCTGTGGCAGTTTTTGCATATTTAACCCATATCCTTTGACTATTATTATGCACTACCAACAGGGAAAAAGCAATATATTCCGTCGGAAGCTGCCCTAAAAGGAGTCGAAAATCCAATGTTTCTTCCCCCGCAATCAGCCGCAAAGTCACCGCCCATAGGTTTTCCCCTCCGGGGTGTCCGAACGGCATAGAGGCCGACTTTCCCCAAAAAACAAACACTTTTCCGAACCGCCGAAAGGAGGTGATACTATGGCGGTATTTCGCATTGAGAAAACCCGCGACTACACGGTGATGTCCAACCACCACCTGCGAAACGCGGGGTTGTCCCTGAAATCCAAAGGGCTGCTCTCCATGATGCTGTCCTTGCCGGAGGACTGGAACTACACCACCAGGGGCTTAGCCAAAATCTGCAAGGAGGGCACAGACAGCATCGGATCAGCCCTGAAGGAACTGGAGCGTGCCGGATACATAGTCCGCAACCGGCTCCGGGACAGCAAGGGCAAAATCGTGGATGTAGAG
>CALXDF010000203.1 GCA_944386995.1 uncultured Oscillospiraceae bacterium | reverse complement strand
GGCAGCGCGAAGCGGCTGACAGAGCTGACTTTGAGCTGATCCTTGACGCATACAAGTATCGCGGCTATGCAAAGGGGGCTCGCGGTATCTGTATGGTATTGCTCAGAAAGTCAAAGCCGATGAACCTAAAAAAGGTGCGGCGGCTGATGAAGAAATACCGGCTTGTCTGCCCGATTCGGCGTATCAATCCCTACCGCCGTCAGATGCAGGCGCTGCACAGCGGCAATGTCGCTGACAACCTTGTGAAACGCGAGTTCCGCGAGCATGGTGCGAGAAAGATTCTCCTGACTGATATCACATACCTGTTTTACAGGAACCAGCGCTGCTATCTGTCAACGATTCTGGACGCATATACACGCGAAATACTCGCGTATCAGCTGAGCGAAATTCTGGAGATTGAGTTTGTGCTTGACACAGTCAGCGAGCTTGTCGCCAAATACGGAGCCGAGCTGGACGACGAGGTTATAGTTCACAGCGACCAAGGCTGTCACTACACGAGCAAAGCGTTCATTAAAGCATTGCGTGACGGTGAGCTTCGGCAGTCTATGTCACAGAAAGGCAGCTGCTGGGACAATGCTCCGCAGGAGAGCTTCTTTGGTCACATGAAAGACGAGATAGCCGAGCTGTTATCAAAGCAGCCAACCTTTGACAAGGTCAAGGCGGTTGTGGATGATTGGGTCGACTACTACAACAACGAGCGCTATCAGTGGGATCTATTGAAGCTGTCACCGCACGAGTACTACGTGTATGTCACGACTGGAGTCCTGCCGAGCGAGATTGCCGCGTATCTGCGCTGTCATATCGCGAGCGAAAAGTCCATATCTGTGCAGGGCTGAATAGGGCGGCTGCAGTCTGTGCGACACTGAAGCATTTGCGTTGATGGAGAGTCTGTGCGGATATGCTTGTTTGGCTTTCGCGTGTCCTGACAGCAATCCCACGCGTCTTCAGCTGCGTTGCTGCTGTCATTACAGTTTTGTTCTTACTGTAAATATTCGCGCGGCGATGCGTTAACTTTTAACTTTGATTTTTTGTTCTTATTCTTGGGTACACCTCAGCTCGACTCACTTGATGTTGTACGTGACTATCAATCGGATGAATTCGCGGTCAGATATCGCGGATGGTTTATCAACGATGAAGACCTTCTGACCGGCTTTGAGCTGACCGACAAAAAGCGCGAGGTGGATTATCCGTTTTACCACACCGTAGTGCCCGACAGGCTGATAAAAAAAGCGGTCGAAGCCGCGCTGAGAATGAAAATCAATTTGATGATACCGGAGTCTCTGATGAATATCGATAATCCCGATGAACGGTAGATTGTCGATATATGCGCTCGGAGGGGTATGTATCTGACGCAGCACCATATCGAACCGCTTGGCGTGAGTGGCTTCACATGGGAATACTATTGGAAGAAACGCACCGGAGAGGTTCCATTGCAGTCCTATGTGATAAACCCTGACAAATGCCGCGAGGTTTGGGAATATTACGCGAAGCTGTGGGCGGAATATCCGAATGTTATCTGGCAGCTCGGTCTGCGCGGCAAGGGCGACACTCCGGTGTGGGAGCTTGACCCAAACGTTCCATTCGACAGCCGTGGACGCGGCAGACTTATTTCAAACGCCATCGCGGACGAATACTGTATAATTGAAAAGGTGCTCGGTCGATCGGATTTTGTATCGACTGTAACGCTGTGGCTCGAATGCGGCAGACTAATGGCTGAAAAGCAGCTCGAGCTGCCGGAGAATAGTATAATCGTGTATTCGGACGAGGGCGCGAATCAGATGTTCTATCAGGATTTAGAACAGTCGGGAGCGTATACGAAAAAGGGAATATACTATCACGCCGCGTTCATAGCCGCGGGACCTCATCTTGTCAGGGGCAATAACCCGGTGCGTATGACCGAACAAGTTTGCCACGCGCTTGGCATGGGATGTGAGGAGTACGCTATATTGAATGTATCGAATATACGCGAGTTTATCGAAAACATAGACTGCTTTTCCGGTTTGATGAGATATGGAACGCGTTTTTGCCGGAAAGACGCGGTTATACATTATTCGGAGAAGCTGTTTTCTTCAAAGTCTGTAGCGGACAGGATAAATATGTTTTATGCCGGCTATCCACAGCTGAGTAACGGATGTATGCTGCTTGATGGCATAACGGTAATTATTACACGGCAGCTTATTGGATATTTTCTTAATCCGAGCCGTAAGCCGGGACTTTCCTATATTAATTATATTAATAATGATAGATATAGCGATCCCATAAAAATGTCCGAATATCTCGAGAGCGTCTTTGTAAGAGGCTACGACGCGATGGCGGCTTTTATAGCTGAATGCGGCGACATACCGATGAAATCGCAGGAATTCTACAAGAGTCAATTCATATACCAACCGTCTATACTGATGTCGCTGTATGGCTGGGCGATTTCGATATGTCGTGCGATAGGGCGGGGAGATTGTAGTCAGATAGCCATGGCGAAGCAGTATATCGATGATATCCGCGGTTATATGGAGAAAAATTCATATTCCAACAGCGAACACTATCTTGCCGATTGGACACATTGGTATCGTGGATGCGGAAAAATATCAATAGATTTGCTTGAAGCTGAAACCGACAAGCTTGACAGAATTATGTCGTGACTAAAAATCACATAGACGAGATATACATTCATATTACAACCCAATCGTATATTGGATTTTAGATATATTAACATCATCTAACATCATAATATATAAATATTCCGTCCGTGGAAACGGACGGAATTTGTTATTTTTTGAAGCACGCGGACAATATATCTAGTAAATTCATCGTATTATAGTTATATTGTGGATCCGGAGTCCTGTCCGGACGCAGCAGGTTCCCGTCGGCGTCGAATATTGTCAGACAGGAATCCTCTGAAATCACACCGTCGATGTAGCGGATATCCTCATAGATATCAAACGGAACGGTCTTTATATGATGTCCCTCGCGCACTTCGCATATCTTACGATAATACTCGCTCTCCGAGTCGGGAGCTGAGCCGAGGAACAGCAGAAATGGTGTGTGCAGACATTCTGACGCCTTGTACTCGATCAGCTCGGAGATTGTACCGCGACTGTCGCGGCGAATATCAGTGTAGACAGAATAGAGCAGCTTTTGGCTGTGCAGCTTGTCACACACAGCCACGGTATCGCTGTCACAGCCGACTGAAAGCATCAAATTATGGCATTTGCCCGCGGATTCGATAAATGTATCATCAAGCTCATGAGCATCAGCTAAAACTACAAACGCCGCGTCTGGATTTTGTGCCACAGCTTCAAGCATTGCATCAGGGCGTCCTTTGGTAAAAATGAACCATGTATAAATACCAAGCTCTTTACCTTGGCAAATCAATGAGTTGACCGTTTGGCTCTGCATATTGAATTTATCCGAGTCTAAATATAATATTACCGTCCATGGAATATTAAAACCCTGAGCCGCCTCAAGCTCGCGAATTCTTTTTGCTCCGTATGTCAGACTATTGTAACCAACATTCATTCCGAAGGTGAGCAGACGTTCAGTGTCGACATTGGCGGCTATATCCTCAATTATACTGTAGTAGCTGCTCTGTCGGTTTTTCAGCATTGCCTGCGCGAGATGAAAAAAATACTTCTGAAATCTGCCCTCCGAAAAGTCGAGCGCCATATCGACAAGATTTCGCGCACACCTTTCCGGATCGCTTTTAAGCTGGGTCAGCTTTTGCCGTACAAAGGTCTCAATTATGGCACGCGGCATACCGCCGTGAAATGCGTCGTACATACAGTATTTCCTCCGGAATAAATAAGGTAACCTCTAAAAATACGATATGAAGGAAAAGATGAATCGATACCATGGGCATCGATTCACTTTTCCCACGGATTTTTATGTATTTTTAGAAGCAACCATAAGTGAAATGCAGATTTCATGTCTATTTCAACTGTGTAATACAACGATAAATCGGCGTTTCCGCATCTATTATAATACAAAAAATCAAGCCGCGCAATAGGACAATTTTTTGTTTCTGTCCGAATTTGTGACACATAAAAGAATTGTGAAAAATCGCTTTTGATACAAAACACTCGTCGGTATAAGCAAGGTATCGTGCTCCACAAGTCGGTGAAAAACGGCTTTGGTTAATAATAAATGCCGACGGTAAGCATAAGAGCCATCGGCGGCAGATACATTTAATTAAAGCAGCTTGCGAGGTCGTCGCAAAAGCTTTCGGGCGCGCCGCAATCCTTTACGCGCATCCATCGCTCAAACGCGCCGCAGAACGCGTCGAGGTAGAAGTCAAGTCGGAACATTGAGACGTCGGCGGCGCCGTCATGTGAAATCAATGCCGACACAATCGGCGTGAGCATCTCGCGGAAGTGCTCGCAAAACGAGTTTTGCCCCTTGATTTTGAACGCGCGGCTGTAAAACGAGCGATTTTCGTAGAGATAACCGCAAAGTTTTCGAAGATATTCCCATGGATCGCTGACAGCGTCAAAACCCGCCGCGCGGAAGAATTCGACGTCGCAGATCCAGTTTACAAGGTCGTATTTATCCCGAAAGTGATAGTAAAAGCTTTTGCGGTTCATTTCGCAGGCGTCGCAGATGTCAAAGACGCTGATTTTTTCAATAGGTGTGTGTTCCATGAGCTGTTTTAACGAAGCTGCGAGCGCGCGCTTGGTTATATTCGAATCAGCCGTACTATCTCCCCCGTCCGCGGTTATAATGATGATTTATATAATTATAACAAATTACAATAATTTTTGCAAGATGTTATATTGCTGTCATTTTTGGACAAAATCATTAGAGTGTCCCAAAAAGTAACATTTAACGCTCGATGGGGAAAATTGTAACAGGAATTGTATTTGTCGGTTGATACAAATGAACTGTAAATGGTATAATATTGTCAGGTAAGTCTAAAAATACATAAAATCCGTGGGAAAAGTAAAGCGATGCCATGGTATAGATTTAGCTTTTCCTTCATAATCGTATTTTTAGAGGTTACCTTTACATTAAGGTGTCAACAAGGAGGAATTTATTGTTGTTATATCACACAGAAGAAAGACAGAAGGTGCTTGGCGAGTTAGCCTCGGACGAGACACAGGGGCTTTCGACAGACGCCGTGTCACAGCGCCTCGAAAAATACGGTAAAAACAAGCTCAAAGAGAAGAAAAAGAAAACCAATATTCAGCGCTTCGCCGATCAGTTCAAGGACGCGATGATACTGATACTTATTGCCGCGGCAGTGATTTCGTTTGTCGTCGCCTGCGTTGAAGGCGATCCGATGGAATTCTTCGAGCCGGCGCTGATACTGCTTATAGTAATACTGAACGCCATTATGGGCGTTTTGCAGGAAAGCAAAGCGGAGAAGGCGCTTGACGCGCTCAAGAATCTGTCGGCTCCGCACGCGCGAGTCGTCAGAGACGGAAAAGAACAGGTCATAGACGCCGCGGAGCTGGTACCGGGCGATATAATCAAGCTCGAAGCCG
>CALXDF010000202.1 GCA_944386995.1 uncultured Oscillospiraceae bacterium | reverse complement strand
CGGGGCATGATCATCACGCCGGGCACCCAGTGCGCCCTGTTCCTGGCCATGGGCGCCACCGTGGGCCGCGGGGACAAGGTGGCCATCGTCCAGCCCGACTACTTCGCCAACCACAAGCTGGTGGAGTTTTTCGACGGACAGATGGTGCCCATCCAGATGGACTACCGCTCCTATGACAACCGGGCCGGCCTGAACCTGGAGCAGCTGGAGCAGGCGTTTAAGACCGGGGTGAAGCTGTTCCTCTTCTCCAACCCCAACAACCCCGCCGGCGTGATCTACTCCGCCGAGGAGATCCGCAAGATCGCGGAGCTGGCCCAAAAGTACAACGTTTTCCTGGTGGTGGATGAGCTGTACTCCCGCCAGGTCTTCTCCGGCCACACCTACACCCATCTGTGCGGTCAGGGCATCGTGGACCCGGAGAACCTGATTACCATCATGGGTCCCTCCAAGACCGAGTCCCTCAGCGGCTTCCGCCTGGGCGTGGCCTTCGGTTCCACCAAGATCGTGGAGCGCATGGAGAAGCTCCAGGCCATCGTTTCCCTGCGGGCTGCCGGGTATAACCAGGCCGTGCTGCGCACCTGGTTCAGCGAGCCGGAGGGCTGGCTGGACGACCGCATCGCCCAGCACCAGGCCATTCGGGACGACTTGGTGGCCAAGTTCCAGGCCGTCAAGGGCGGCCACGTCCGTCCCACCGAGGCGGGCAGCTATCTGTTCGTCACCATGCCGGATCTGGACGTGTCCCTGATGGACTTCACTAAGATCCTGCGCCAGCACGCGGACGTGATCGTCACCCCTGGCACCGAGTTCGGCCCCCAGTTCACCCACAGCTTCCGCATCAACTTCTCCCAGGACCGCGTGGCGGCTGGCCAGGCGGCGGACAGAATTTGTGAAATGATCGAGAGGTATCGGAAATGAGTGAGAAAACTGCCAATCCCATTCCCCAGGGCCGGTATATCCCGGCTGCCCGCTATGGCAATCTGGTCTACACCGCCGGCATGACGCCGCGGCTCAACGGCCAGCTGATCCTCAGCGGCAAGGTCTCCACCCAGCAACCCCTGGAGTACTACCGCGACGCCGTGCGCCAGGCCGTGGCCAACGCCCTCACCGCTGCCCGCAACACTGCGGGGGAGGGGGAGGATGTGGTGCGCATCCTGAGCATGACGGTCTATGTCAACAGCGAGCCGGGCTTTTTGACCTTTGCCAAGATCGCCGACTTCGCTTCCGACTATCTGCTTGAGCAGCTGGGCGAGGCCGGCATCGGCAGCCGGGCCGCTATCGGCATCGCCGCGCTTCCCGGGGAGGCCCCCGTGGAGGTGCAGCTGGTGGCCGCGGTGGACCGAGTCTGACATCCGAGATACAGCAATTCACAGTAGCATAGAAAGCCCCGGCGGACAGTATCGTCCGCCGGGGCCTTTTCTCTGGGGTGCCCGCAGCACCGGCCACGCCACCCCATTTTTTTGTAATTATCCATTGAAATAGGGGGAAAGATAGGGTATAATAACCCCATCCCAAAATAATATGGAGGAAGCTTCATCATGACCATTACGAAAGACACCATGATCGGTGATATCCTTACCATCGCCCCCCAGACGGCCCCGCTGTTTTTGTCCATCGGGATGCACTGCCTGGGCTGCCCCGCCTCCCGCAGTGAGACGGTGGAGCAGGCCTGCGCCGTCCACGGCGTGGATGTGGAGGCTCTGCTGGCCAAGGTGAACGAGGCCATTGCTGCGGAGGAGTAAGCGCCTGAACGGGCGGGGGCGGTGTTCCGCCCCCGCTTGTTTTATCTGGAATGAGGAGGTGACAGGGTGAAACAGCTGGAGCTGACGCCACGTCTGCGGGCGGCGGCGGAGCTGGTGAGGGAGGGCAGTAGCCTGGCCGACATCGGCACAGACCACGCCTATCTGCCGGTGTGGCTGCTGCTGGAGGGGCGTATTTCCCGGGCCATTGCTGCAGATCTGCGTCCCGGCCCGCTGGAGCGAGCCCGGGCCACTGCCCGGCAGTACGGATGCTCAGACCGGGTCGACTTTCGCCTGTGCGACGGCCTGACCGGTCTGTATCCCGGGGAGGCGGACACCCTCGTTATCGCTGGCATGGGGGGCGAGACCATCGCCCGCATCCTGGAGGGCGCCCCCTGGGTGCGGGACGCCGCCGTCACCCTGATCCTCCAGCCCATGAGCGCCCAGCCCGACCTGCGGCGCTGGCTGTGGCAGGCCGGATTCGGGCTGGAGCAGGAGAGGATCATCTGTGAGGGAGAAAAGCTTTACAACATATTCCTGGCAAGATTTGGCGTTGCCTCGCCCATGACCGCGGGAGAGGAATGGGCCGGACGTCAGTGCCCGGAGCTGGACCAGCCCCTGCGCGGGGAGTACCTGAGCAGGCTGCTGAAAAAGGCCCAGCGGGCTCTGGCGGGGCTGGAGCGGTCCACAGAGGGCAAAGACAGCCCCCGGGCCGGGGAGCTGCGGCAGATCTGCCGGGAGCTGGAACAAATGGAACAGGAGTGGAATACATGGCAGCGGTAAAAGACATTTACGAATATCTGGATACCATCGCGCCCTTTGCGCTGCAGATGGACTTTGACAACGCGGGATTCCTAGTGGGCCGGGGGGAAGCCCGGGTGGACG
>CALXDF010000201.1 GCA_944386995.1 uncultured Oscillospiraceae bacterium | reverse complement strand
TTTTAAATAGGAAAACGGGAGTGTAACGCTATGGAAAAAAACAGCGCTCCTCTGCTGGAGATGCGCAATATCAAAAAGGATTTCTTCGGCAACCAGGTTCTGACGGATATCAACCTCACGCTGAATGAGGGGGAAGTTCTGGGCCTTGTGGGCGAAAACGGCGCCGGCAAGAGCACCCTGATGAAGATCCTCTTCGGTATGGATGTGATCCGCGAGACCGGCGGCTACAGCGGGGAGATCTTGCTGGGTGGGCAGGAGGTCAAATTCTCCACGCCTTTTGACGCGCTGGAGGCAGGGATCGGCATGGTTCACCAGGAATTTTCACTGATTCCCGGCTTTACCGCCACGGAGAATATTCTGCTCAACCGGGAGCCCACCAAGACAAACGTGATCTCCCAGATCTTTGGAAATCGGCTGGATACCCTGAACCGTAAGGAGATGGACCGCCGCGCCCAGGATGCCATTGAAAAGATGGGCGTGAAGATTGACCCCCACATGGTCATCGGCGAGATGCCTGTGGGTCACAAGCAGTTTACCGAGATTGCCCGGGAGCTGAGCAAGGAGCAGCTGCGGCTGCTGATCCTGGACGAGCCCACCGCCGTGCTGACTGAGCAGGAGGCGGAGGCCCTGCTGGCATCCATCCGGAGTATGGCCGCCCGGGGCATCTCTGTCATTTTCATTACCCACCGCCTCCAGGAGATCCTCTCCGTCTGCGACAAGGTAGTCATCATGCGGGACGGCTATGTGGTCAAGGAGAGCCCGGCCAAGGCGATCGACGTGCCGGAGATCACCCGCTGGATGGTGGGCCGCCAGGTGGAGACCGTTGTGGCACCCTCCGAGCCCCGCAGCCATGAGGAGGCCAGAACGATCCTGTCTGTGCGCCACCTGTGGGTCGATATGCCCGGTGAAACGGTGCGCAATGTGGACCTGGACGTGAAGGAGGGCGAGATCCTGGGGATCGGCGGCCTGGCCGGCCAGGGCAAGCTGGGCATCCCCAACGGGATTATGGGCCTCTATGAGGCCGGCGGCACTGTGGAGTTCGACGGCAAGCCCCTGCCCCTCAACACTCCCCGCGCCTGTCTGGATGCCTCCCTGGCGTTTGTGTCCGAGGACCGGCGGGGCGTGGGCCTGCTGCTGGACGAGTCCCTGGAGTGGAACGTGGCGTTCTCTGCCATGCAGATCCACAACAAGTTTTTGAAAAACATTGGCGGCATTATCAAGTGGCGGGATGAAAAGGCCATCTATAAGGTCACCAAACAATATATTGACGAGCTGATGATCAAGTGTACCAGCGCCCGCCAGAAGGCCAGGGAGCTGTCCGGCGGCAACCAGCAGAAGGTCTGCCTGGCCAAAGCGTTTGCCCTGGAGCCGAAGTTCCTGTTTGTCTCCGAGCCCACCCGGGGTATTGACGTGGGCGCCAAGGCGCTGGTGCTGGAGGCGCTGCGGAAGTTCAACCGGGAGTACGGTGTTACCATCGTGGTAATTTCCTCGGAACTGGAGGAGCTGCGGCAGACCTGCGACCGGATTGCCATTATCTCCGGCGGCAAGGTCGCCGGGATCCTGCCTGCCACCGAGTCCGCCGAGGCCTTCGGCATGCTGATGGTCAGCGGGGTGAAATAAGGAGGGCTTTATGGAACATTCTGCTACACTAGACGCGCGCAAGAGCGTTTTTGCGGTGATGCTGCAGCGCTTCGGCCTGCCGCGGCTGATCATCGCCGGCTTCCTGCTGCTGCTCTTCATCATGGCGCCCTTTGTGGGCGCGAACCTGACGGTTCAGATCGGCAACGTCATCAACCGCTTCAGCTGGAACGCGGTGCTGGTGCTGTCCCTGGTGCCCATGATCCACTCGGGCTGCGGCCTGAACTTCGGTGTGCCCCTGGGCATTGTGGCCGGCCTTCTGGGCGGCACCATCTCCATCCAGCTGGGCTTCACCGGCCCCATGAGCTTCGTCATGGCCATTGTGCTGGCCACCCCCTTTGCCGTGCTGATGGGCATAGGCTACGGCGCCCTGCTCAACCGCATCAAGGGCGGCGAGATGATGATCACCACCTATGTGGGTCTCTCCATCATCTCCTTCATGTGCATGATGTGGCTCCTGCTGCCCTACAGCAGCCCCACCATGGTTTACGGCCTGTCCGGTACCGGCCTGCGGCCCACCATCTCCCTGGAGGGCTTCTATGACAAGGTGCTGGCCGGCATCCTGCCCATCCCCCTGACTGAGGACCTGTCCATCCCCACCGGGACGCTGGTGTTCTTTGCGCTGCTGGCCTTCCTCATCTGGGCGTTCCTGCATACCAAGACCGGCACCGCCATGACCGCCGTGGGCTCCAACCCGTCCTTTGCCCGGGCCTCCGGCATCAACGTCAACAAGATGCGCCTGCTGTCGGTGGTCATGTCCACCTGGCTGGCGGCCATCGGCATCCTGGTCTATCAGCAGGGCTTTGGCTTCATCCAGCTCTACACCGCCCCCAACAATCTGACGCTGCCCACCGTGGCGGCCATCCTCATCGGCGGTGCCTCCATCAACAAGGCGTCCATCCCCAACGTGATCATCGGTACGATCCTGTTCCAGGGCATCGTCACCATGACACCCACGGTCCTCAACTCCATGATCCACATGGATATGAGCGAGGTCATCCGCATTGTTGTATCCAACGGCATGATCCTCTATGCGCTGACCAGAAAAACGGAGGGATTGCGATGAAAACAAAACACGGTTTCCAAAAGAAGCTGGGCCAGCTGGTGCTGGACAACTCCGTGCCGATCATGTTTATCATCATCTGCGCGGTGTGCATCCCCCTCTCCGGTTTTTCCCCCAGCTATCTGCTCAATGAGGTTGTCACCCGCATGGGGCGCAACACCTTCCTGATCCTGTGCCTGCTGATCCCCATCATAGCCGGCCTGGGTCTGAACTTCGCCATGACGCTGGGGGCCATGGCCGGTGAGATCGCCCTGATCCTGGTCTCCGACTGGCAGATCTGGGGCATCCCGGGCGTGGTGCTGGCGATGATTGTCTCGATCCCCATCTCCATTCTGCTGGGGTTGCTGTGCGGCAAGATCCTCAACCGGGCCAAGGGCCGGGAGATGATCACCAGCTACTTTATCTCCTTCTTCATGAACGGCATGTACCAGCTGGTGGTTCTCTATATGATGGGTCCCATTATTCCCATTGTCCACGAGTCCATCAAGCTGCCCCGCGGTTACGGGATCCGCAACACCGTGAGCCTGCTGAACATGCGGCAGTCTGTGGATAACCTGCTGGCCATCAATATCGGCGGCGTGAAGATCCCGGTTCTGACCTTCCTCCTCATCGCCCTGCTGTGCCTGTTCCTGATCTGGTTCCGTCGGACCAAGCTGGGGCAGGATATGCGGGCCGTGGGCCAGGATATGGATGTGGCCCGGGACGCCGGCATCAACGTGGACCGGACGCGGATCGTCTCCGTGCTGATCTCCACGGTGGTGGCGGGTTTCGGCATGATCCTCTATCTGCAGAACATGGGCAACATCTCTACCTACAGCTCCCACTCCCAGATCGGCATGTTCTCCATCGCCGCGCTGCTGGTGGGCGGCGCCTCGGTGGAGAAGGCATCCATCGGCAACGCCTTCCTGGGCGTGATCCTGTTCCATCTGATGTTCATTGTGGCGCCGTCTGCCGGTGCCCAGGTTACCGGGGACTCCATGACCGGTGAGTACTTCCGCGTCTTTGTCTCCTACGGCGTTATTGCCATTGCCCTGGTGATGTATGCTGCGAAGAAGCGCCGGGCCCGGAGCAACGCCGGCCAGCTGCTGGCCGAGGCCCAGAAACAGGAGGAGAACGCATGAAATCGAAACGAGTGTTTCTGTTCCGCCTGGTCTTTATCCTGGTCCTGGTGGCGGTGGCTGCGGTGATGCTGGTGATTGGCCGGGGGCACACGGTGTATTTTGACAACGTGGAGCTGGATTATCAGGGGACGACCTATGAGACCCCCTACAAGCTGGTGATCTACACCGGCGGCGAGGAGGTGGCCAAGCTTTACGACGGTGAGCGCGGTATGGCCACCTGTATCGGCCAGAGCCTGGATCTGACGCTGGAGATTACCCAGGAGAAGGGCGGCGAGGAGGAACTGGTCTCCGTGACGCTCCCCCTGCCCTACAATATGGACGGCGTAGTCATCAACCTGTCCGCCTATTTGCAGGATCTGCCGGAGGAGGCCTATCTCTCGGAGTTTGTCCCCGTGGTCACGGAGACCGGCGACGAGGAGGATGTGGTCATCCCCGGTGACGACATGATGATGGGTGACTTCTGATTTCTCCGCATCAAACGGACAAGAGCCTGTGCCTTTGGGCGCAGGCTCTTGTTTTAAATCCGGAGGCCGCAGCCGGAAAGGACGGAGCAGCGGAAGGAAATCCGCGAGAAAGCGGAGATTGCTCTTGACGCCGAAGCGGTGATATGGTTTAGATAGGGCATACAACAGATCTGGCGCAGGCACAGCTGCGCAGCCCGGCAGAGCGGCAGCGGGGCGGCATGAACAAGGGATCCGAGAATAACCATCAGGAGGAGCTGAAAATGAAGCAGACAGACGGTATCAGCCAGAAAAACAGCGCGCTGTCGGCGCCTGCGGACGCAGCGGCGGAGCAGGCTGCCCAAGCCTCGCTCTCCCGGGCAGCGGCGGAGCTGACGGAGGCAGTGGACGGATTGGAGAAGGAGCTGGAACAAACCTATCAGGAGATTGCCCAGTCCGCCGGCGGAGCGGACGAAAGGGAGGGGCTGGAGCGGACGGTGCAGGCGTCTCTGGACTGCCTGCGCCGGAACAAGAGCAGCATCTTCAGCACCTATCAGCGCACCAGCGCCATGGAGGATGAGCTCCGCGCCCGCTACCAGGATATGAAGCGGAGCCGGGAGAGGAAGTGGTACCGGCTCAATCCCCCCGCCAACAGCACCATTGACCTGCAGGAGAAGCAGCAAAATCACTTTGCCCGGGGGCTCAACGGCTACAAGCTGATGCTGATCTGCTTTGTGGGCAGCTTCCTGGGGGTGGTTATAGAGACGCTCTGGTGCCTGCTGCGCCACGGGTATATTGAGAGCCGGGCCGGCTTGGTTTATGGCCCCTTCAACCTGCTCTATGGGGCGGGTGCAGTGGTGCTGGCTCTGGCGCTTTACCGCTTTCGCAATCGGGGGCGCTGGCTCTCCTTCCTGGGAGGAATGCTGGTGGGCAGCGTGGTGGAATATGTCTGTTCCTGGGGGCAGGAGGCCCTGTTCGGCTCCCGGTCCTGGGACTACAGCGCCATGCCCTTCAACCTCAACGGGCGGATCTGCCTGCTCTATTCCTGCTTTTGGGGGGTCCTGGGGGTGCTGTGGATCAAGGACGTGTACCCCCGCATGGCAAAGTGGATCTTGAAAGTGCCCAACCGCCCCGGGAAGATCATCACCTGGTGCTGCACGATTTTTCTGGCCTTCAATGCGGTGATCTCCCTGGTGACGGTGTACCGCTGGTCGGAGCGGGTCCAGGATGTGCCGGCGGAGAACGGATTCTGGGAGATGATCGACCAGCGCTTTCCGGACGAGCGTATGGAACGGATCTATGCCAATATGGAATTTGGCGAGTAGGCGGCCTGCCTCGGCACGCTGCCGCCCAAAGGAAGCAGGGACCTGCCATGGAGCTGGCAGGTCCCTGTTTTGCTTTTTGCGCATGGGAAATTTCAGGCCAGATCGCCGGCCGCCTTGACCTTCACCCGGCAGGTGTTGCCGGGATAATACTGCAGCGGCACGTCCTCTACGTCGATAATTTCCACAGTCTCCCGAACGGCGCCGGCCTTTACCGCCAGCTCCACTGCCTCGGACTTTGCCTGGGCCAAGGCCTGCTCCCGGGGGATCTCGTTGTAGTCCATCAATTTTTCACAGGTGCCGGAGACCTTGGAGATCGCGGAGCCGATGGCATTGGCCACGCCGCCCACGGCAGGCTTGACCACATTCCGGGCGCCGCTCAGCTTCTCCGGCAGGATAATGGAGCCGCCTCCCACCAGAATCACATCCACATCGCCGGCAGAGACCTTCATGGCGTCCAGCGCCTCCTCGGCCAGGGTGGTGATGGCCTCCATCGCCCGGCGGGCAAACCCCTCGTCCAGGTGCATGACCTTCTGCCGGTCTCCCAGGTCCACCATGCCCAGCCGCACGGCAATATCGGTGGCGGTGCAGACGCTGCCGCCAAAGCACAGGGCATCCTCGGTAATTTTATACCCCACTGAGTCAGGTCCAACAGTAACCGACCCGTCCGGCCGCTGCCGCACAATGGAACCGCCGCCCAGTCCGATGGACACCACGTCCGGCATCCGGAAATTGGTGCGCACCCCGCCGATCGTTACCGCCACGCCGGACTCCCGGGGGAACCCGTGCTGGATCACGCCCAGGTCGGTGGTGGTGCCGCCCACGTCGATGACAATCGCGTCCCGCAGTTGGCTCAGATAACTGGCGCCCCGGATGGAGTTGGTGGGACCGCAGGCAATGGTGAGGATGGGGTAGCGCTTGGCGTAGTCCATGGTCATCAGGGTGCCGTCGTTCTGGGAGAGGTAGATCTGGGCATTGGCAACGCCCAGATCTGCCAGAGAGCGGGCAAATCCCTCGGTAAAGGACTGAGAGACCTGGTACAGGGCGGCGTTGAGGATGGTGGCGTTCTCCCGCTCGATCAGGCCCATGGAGCCGATCTCGCTGGAGATGGACACATGGACGTCCTCCCCCATGACCTCCCGGCACAGCTTTGCCGCCAGGCGCTCGTGGTCGTCGCGAACTGTGGAAAACACGCAGGAGATGGCGACAGAGTGCACGCCCTTGTCCTTCAGGCCCGCAAAAAAGATCCGCGCCGCCGCCTCGTCAAAGGGGGAGAGCTCCTTGCCGTCGTACTCAAATCCGCCGGCGATGACGGCGGTGTCTGCGGCAATGGCGCGCAGATCCTCCGCCCAGTCCACCATGGGCGGAATTCCCACCGTAGCGGGAGCGCCGATGCGCAGGATACCGATGGGAGCCAGATGCTTGCGCTCCACGATGGCGTTGGTGCACTGGGTGGTGCCCAGCATAGCCTGGCCGATCTCCGCCCGATCCACGCCGGACTCCTCCAGCACGGCGCGGACTGCGTCCAGAATGCCGTCATAGGCGTCAGGGGTGGTATGGCGCTTGACGCTGGCCACCACCTGAAGATTCTCGTCAATCAGGACGGCGTCCGTGTTGGTGCCGCCCACGTCAATTCCCAGCTTATACATCAGCCGCGACCTCCCTTGCACCGCTCTTCCAGCGGAATATAGTCGGTATCAACGCCAAAGTACCGGGGACCCACCAGGGCCAGGCCCTCCGGCGTGCGCCACAGGGGGAAGCACTCCAGTCCCACCACCAGAACCCGCTTGCCGTATTTCAGAGCGTCTGTGGGGACGGGGGTGAAGGTCTCCTGATCCACCAGGCAGATCAGGTCGGGGGTGGTGCAGAGGATCTCCCCGTCCACCGTGGCGGTGAGGTTCTCGTTCTGGAACTCCACATAGGCCTGGCGTCCCTTGTATTCATAGATCCCCTCCAGCACGACCTTGCCGAAGTTGAAGCCGGCCCGCACCTCCCGCAGCACATCGCCGATCTTGCCGCGGAAAAGCTTGTGCCCGCCGGTGATGCGGAAGAACTCCTCCTCCGGGGTAGCGTCGGCGACCTCCTTCATGGTGCGGATGGCCGCCCCCAGCTTCTGGCTGCGGGTGACGATGCCATGGACGCCGTACTGCTTCATAAAGGCCCCCTCCATGGGGTAGAGAGACACGGAGACCGAGCCGCCGCAGGCCATGGTAACCGCCCGGGCCAGCTCCTCCGTCCACTTGTTGGTGATGGTCTTGAAGATGCAGGAGTTGCCCTTCTCATCCACCAGCGCCATAGGCGTAGCGGAGCCGCCGCCGATGGTGAAGGTGACCATCTGGAGCTCCGGGAAGGCCCGGCCCATGCCGTCCACATCCACCAGCGGCAGGCCCAGACGGGCTGCCGCCGCGATAGGCAGCATGGAGTTCACCCCGCCGGCCTCCATGGGCATAAAGGCGTAAATGGGTTTGCCGAAGAAGCTGGATACCGTGTCGTACAGCGTCTTGTACTCGCTGCCGCCCACCGCCTTCTCGCACAGGACCGTGGGGGCGCCCATCATGGCGATGGGGACAATCAGAGCGTCGTCCGGGACCTCCTCCGGGTCCAGCAATTTCACGGGGCCGCACTCCTTCACCGCCCCGATGGCCACCAGCTTGCCCACATAGGGGTCGCCGCCTCCGCCGGCGCCCAGCAGCGCCGCGCCCAGAGCGATATCTTCAATCTCAGGAATACCAATGGTACGCAAATCTGTTCTCTCCTTTCCGCAATCAATGCCTGCCGTGCAGAAGCTTTTCCAAAATTACATAGAGGACCAGGGAAACCACAATGCCGTTCACCGGCCCTACGAAGAAGGGGACATTCAGCCAGGGGGCGGCGGCTGTCAGCGCCGGAAAGCTGGCAAACGTGCCGCCGGTGATGCAGGCCAGAACGGCTCCCACAAGGAAGGCGATGACGCCGGAGGCGGAAAATCCGTCCCGCCGCTGGAACTGCTGCACATCACCGCGGCCCACCACCCAGTAGCCGGCGATGATGACCCCGGCCAGGGGCGGGATCAGGGCGGACATCAGGGAGAGGAAGCCCTGAAAGGCGTTGAGCAGGCCAAAGGCGGCCAGCAGAGTGCCGATCCCGCCGGCAATGCCGGTGGTGATTTTGAATTTGCCCTCGTCAAAGCCCAGCAGATTGCTCAGCGCCAGCCCGCCGGAGTAGGCGTTGGTGACATTGGTGGTCCAGGTGGCCAGCACCAGAGCGATCAGGCCGAACAGGGGGACCCCCAGGCTTGCCAGGATGGCGGAGATATCATATTGTCCCGTCACAATGCTCATCAGTGCGCCGGTGAGCAGCATAAAGAGCCCGGCGGGAATGACGCCCACAATGGAGGATTTGACCACATCCCCCCGGCTCCTGGCATAGCGGCAGTAGTCGGCCGAGATGACGCCGCCCAGGGCGAAGGAGGCCACCACCATGGAGATGCCGAACACCATGCCGGAGGACGCCTCCGGGGCATAGGCGGCAATGGCCGCAGCGCCGTCGTTCCGGACGATGCCGGCAATGAGGCCGTAAAGACAGACAATCACCAGCAGAGGTACTGCCAGATAGTTGAGCCATTTGAGCCCCTTGAACCCGGCGCAGGCGGTAACCAGCATGATGACCCCCCACACAATGGAGGAGACGACGATCATGGTGCTGCTGGCCCCCTCCATCCCCAGCATATCCGCTGTCATGGAGGCGAAAGCCTGGCCGCAGGTGGCAGACTGGATGCCGAACCACCCGATGCAGGCAATGGCCAGCAGGGTGCTGATGATGTACCGGGCACCCTTCCGGCCCAGGGCGCCCTCCGCCAGCACGGAAACCGGCAGTCCGGTGTCACAGGCGGCCATGCCGATAAAGATCATATAGGCGCAGATCAGCCCGTAGCCGATGAGAATGGAGGCGATGATCTGTGCGATGGAAAGCCCGCCGCCGGAGAGCACGCCGCCCACCATCAAACAGGGCACGCAGATCATGCCCCCAGCCCAGACCATGGCAATAGACAGCCAGCTCTGCCGCTGTTCCGGACGGATTTCAAACCCGGATGGATTGTTCATATGGATATTCCCCCCTTAAGATGAAAAGCCGGCAGGACACAGCTCCCCGGCTCTTGGAGTATTGTAACATTTATGAGCGGGGAAGTAATTGGTCGCATGGCAGAAAAGCAGCAGCCTTTCATTGTCCAAAAGGACAATGAAGAACTGCTGCTTATAGAAAAAATCGCTGAATTTGTGGGGGACCTCCGCGATATTCCTGCATTTGACAGAGAGCGGATTGGCTGAAAAGACAAAACTAATTTCCCAGCAATCGCTGCATTGCACAGGCAGTATACAGGGTGAACACCTCCGGAAACTTCCCGGCTGGATAGCCCAGGCGGCTGCTGATCTGCTGCAGGCGGTATTTGACTGTGTTCTTGTGGAGGAACAGGGCCTGCGCCGTCCGGGTGACGCTGCGGTCGGCGTCCAGCAGATAGACACCCAGCGTCCGGATCAGCTCCGCGCCTTCCCGATGGGTTCGCAGGGAGTCCAGGGGCGCCAGGGTCTGCCGGACAGCTTCCTCGCCGCGGCCCACGGTATCCCGGCAGCCGCGCGCAAAATCGAGCTCCTGGAGTGTGTAGCGCCGGCAGTCCGGCCAGATCTGCGCAGCGTCGTCATGGGAGCTCCGGATGGTCAGATAGGCCCGGCGCACATCGGCGGTGGTGGGCAGCTCCTGGCAGGTAATGAGGATCGCGTCTAATCCGGCGGATCCCAGCTGCCCGCAGAGAGCCTCGGCCATGACAGATGGCTCCGGCGCATGCTCCGCCCAGTCCATGAAGACCACCAGATCCCCCTCGTAGTAATCTGCTACCAGGGTGTTGCAGGCGCGGGCGAGGGCATCCTCTGCCAGGGGGAGGGCCTCCCGCTGAAAGCGCTCTGTCTGGCTTGACGCGCTGTGGAGGAGCCACATGCTGTGGATGGAGGCTACATCCACGGAAAAGATATCCGCCAGACGACGCATTTTCAGCGGCTCATCCCGCAGGATCGCCCGGACCAGCTCCCCCATGACCTCCCGGTCATGGCCGCGGCCCCAGAGGTTCACGGACAGCCGGACCACCTCGGCCGCCTGACGCACCATTTCAGTGGGGAGAACATCCCCCTCTTTGAGCAGAAACAGCTCCATGCCATGGGCGGCCAGGTCTGTCAGAGGGCAGCGGTACAGCAGGAACCGGCCCCGCTCGAGTTCCATCGGCGGACCATAGGGATCCGGCAATGCGGAGAGGTTTGACAATATGCTCTCCGGTTCCAGCTCCAGGGTGCGCGGCCAGTTGGCCGCGCTGAGCACATGACGGCCGCTGTCAGCCAGCGCGGCGGAGGCGCGGATGCGGTCGCTGAGCAGGCGGAGGACGGAATCCATCGTCCGCTGATAGTCCGGCAGGAGGGAGATGCGCTGCAGAATATCCCCCACCAGACCGGCCGCGGAGTTCTGATCCCGGAAAATAGCCTCCATCACCTCGCAGATAACCTCGGAGTACCGCTGGTTCATCTGGTGCTCCGGCATAATAATCAGGGGGAAATCCAGTTCATCCGCCAGATCCAGAAGGGCCTGATCCACTTTCGGCATAAAGACCCCCACATAAAAGAGAATCAGCCCCACCTCTCCCACTGCGGCCAGCCGACGGATATTCACGCACTGGGCGTCCACATCCCGGGGGATATTCATAAAACCTGTGATCACGATTTCGCTGCCATAGAAATCCACATTCTGAAACAGTTCGTCCTGAATGGGATTTGGATCCGCGTATTCCAAAACCGAGATGGAGGACACGGGCTTGTTCAGCCCGCCCGCTCCCGCCGCCACCCGGGCATTGCGCAGGCTGGGCAGCTTCAGCAGATCTGCCACCGTCACGCTCATAAGATTTCCAACGCCTCCTTTTCTGTCAGCCGTCCCACAGAATTCCCATTATGTTTTATCATAGCATGACTGTCAATGCAGATCCGAGCCCGGCGGGACCCCGCTCAGCCGCCTTTAGCGCCCGGAGGGGGCTGCGCCGGTTTCCGGCGCCGCCTGCTCCGGGGAGGCCGCCGTCGGACCAACATAGACCTGCACTTCGTAGTTCCATTGCAAGATACCGGATACAACAATGAGCTGTACCGTAAACATCGGCTCCGCGCCGTATTGAACCTGGGCCATGCGGACGAGTTCCCGCAGGGTCTGCTCCCGATGCGCTTCCGTGCAGCTGGCACAGAGGTATTTTCCCTTGGGCAGTACCCGTAATCCGTCGATCTCCACATAGCGGATACAGACAGCAAAGAGCCTGGTGAGCCCTTCTTCGCTGTAGATGCCAGCCAGATCCTCAAAGAAAAATTGTTCCTTTAGGGCAGGCGTCACTTTCTCATAAAAATGGCTGAGATAATTCCAGAGATTGTCCAGCGTGGGCACCTCCAGCGTATCTGACAGCAGGATCACGCGCTCCGGAAGATCTTTGAGAACAGTTCCCGAGAACGATTGCTGCGCCTGCAGCTTGCGCGCATAGTCCTCTTTTGCCAGGCGGATTTTCGATTTACTGTATTGCAGGGCAGCGATTTTTTCATCGGCCTTTTTTTCCGCCTGGGTCAGAAAGTCAAGAATCTTCTCAAGATCGTCATATTCTAAAACCTTTTTGATCTCCTGCAGGGGCAGGTCCATCAACTGCAAAGCCCGAACGGTGTTCAGCCGGACGATGTCCTGCTCGGTATAATAGCGGTAATTGGTCCACGCATCCTTTTTGCTCGGTTTCACCAGCCCAATGCGGTCATAGTGCCGCAGGGTTTCGCTTGTCGTATGCACAGCCTTTGCAGCTTCCCCAACCGAAAAATATTCCTGCATTTTTCATTTCTCCTGTTGACTTTTGTGTTACACAAAGGTTTAGAATCCATTCTAGCATAAGACATTGCAGAAATCAACGCAGAAATTCAAGCTGTTGAGGAGGAATAACTGCATGATAGAGCTCAAGCAAGTAACAAAACAATACGGTCAGGCAGCAGTGCTGAAAAACATTACGCTCTCGATTGATGCACCAGGGATCTACTGCCTGCTGGGCAGGAACGGCGCGGGGAAAACCACACTGCTCAAATCCATTGCCGGGTATCAGAACATTACAAGCGGCACCATTCAGGTGGACGGCAAGCCTATCGCAACGTCCACTCTGGATCCCGGCGTGAGTTATATCGAAAACTTTGCGAAGCATTTCAATCTCCCGGTACGGAAGCTGCTGCGGATTGCGTCCCAAGTCAATCCCGACTATGATGTTGCCTTTGCTTCGGACATGATGGAGCGCTTTGAGCTGGACGGAAAGAAGAAGTTCAACCATCTTTCTCTCGGCATGAAAACGATGGTTTCCACCATCATCTGCCTGGCGAGCAGCAAAGAGGTGATCCTTTTGGATGAACCGGTCCTGGGATTCGACGCCATTATGCGGGTGGAGTTTTACGACATGCTGGCCGAGAGCTTTCAGAAACACCCGCGAATCATTATCGTGTCCACCCACATCATTGAAGAGATCGCAAAGACCATCCAGAAACTGATCGTGCTTGACAAAGGAAGCATCCGCTTCTTTGATACCCTGCAGTCGGTGGAAGCAAAGGCGTTCGGCGTCAGCGGGCTGCAAAAAGATGTGGAGGCGGCCACCCGGGGTCTGCACATCATCGGTCGGGAGGCGGTTGGCGGGCTTGTGACCTGCTATATCTTCGACACCCCGCCGGCTCCGGCGGCATCCCTGGAAATCTGCCCGCTGTCTCTGCAGGATTTCTTCATTCAAATGGTCGGACATAAGGGAGGTGCGGCAAGATGAAAGCAACTTTTGCAGTGGTAAAACGCCTGTTGGCGAGCAATAAGCTCAGTTACATCCTTACGGCGATTGTGGTGCTCTGCGCCACATCCTCCGGAGATGTGGTGCTGAGCAACGGAAATTATACCTGGCTGCTGGCGGTTCTGACGCCGTTCTTCTTTGTGTGCTACGACTTCACCAAGCTGATGCATTTGGGGGCGAGTAAAAAGGATTATTTCATCGGATGCCTTATCAGCTACGGAATCTTGTCGTTCGGCATTTCCCTGGTCAACACCGCGATCCATCTCCTGATCGACCCCATCGATCCAACGCGGACCGTGATCAACCTGATGGATGTGTGCCGCTGGACGGAAAATGGGATCATCGCTGCCGGCTTCCAGCAGATGTTCTTCCTGCTGCTGGTCATGGTGTTCCTTCATGTGCTGCTGTCCATGCAGCCCCACTGGTACGGGTGGCTGACGGATGCGGTAATCGCCGCGGTTATCTGCATTTTTACACCGATTGCACCGCTGCGCGGGATTCTGTCCGGCTTCTTCCGGCTCATTATGCTCAACAGCAACGCGATTGCGCACATTGGAATTTGCCTGCTGCTCAGCGCCGTACTCGCCCTGGGCGGGCTTGCGGTTTTGAAAAGGAAAACCCTGTAGGGCAGGAGGGACCGCCATGATTCGGATCAAAGCAGTTGACGCGCAAAACATATTGCCCGTGTGTGAACTGACAACCATTCATGATGGGATTGACGGGACAGGGGGGAAGCATTTTGGATGCAACGCAATTTCCATCGCAGAGGCAAAATACGATCCGGAAATGCACCCCAATGCCATTTATCACAACCGTGCGCTGATCGGCTTTTTTATGTACCGGCGCCCGGAAGACCGCGCCGATACAGCAACCATCTGCCGTTTTATGATCGACGACCACTTTCAGCAGAAAGGGCTTGCGGAACAAGCCCTGGAGCACATTCTGCGGGGGCTGAAAATTCAGGGCGTTCGAAGGGTGATCACTGTGATTGATAACGCCAATGAAGCCGGGAAGAATCTGTGGCTCTCGTTTGGATTCCGCATCACCGAACAAGGCAGTCAAACGGAGAACTGCTATGCCTTGGAATTGTAAGTCTTATTCCGGTAAGGAGGAGAAACCATGAAAAAAACGATTGCAGCGGTATGCTGCCTGGTATTCACCATGCTTCTTATGACCGGCTGCTCCGGCAGCGGGGAACCATTTGAGGAGAAAAGCTATACTCCGGAAACGGCCGTTACGGAAGTCCGTCTGGATGTTCAAGACCGGGAGATTGCGGTGTCGCTCTCCGAGGACGAGCAGGTCCATATTCAATATTTTGAAAACAGCAAGGAGTACTATGACATTTCTGTTACAGACGAAGCGGTATTGACCATGACAAGCGCGAGCAGCAGAGAGTGGACGGATTACATTGGGCTGAAGCCCTCCGGAGAATACCGGAAAATAATTCTGCAGATCCCGGATGCAATGCTGGACACCCTGACACTGGCCACAACAAATGAGACGATATCCCTTCCGGCACTGACGGTGACGGGCAGCGTCAGCCTTTCTTGTGAGGGGGGAGATATCAGCTTTGGCGCCCTGGATGTTGGCCACGCGCTGTCCCTGCGCGTTAAAAATGGGGATGCTGCGGGAACGGTCATCGGAAGCTGCGACGACTTTGCCATTCAGACAGAGATCAAAAAAGGGGAGAGCAACCTGCCGGCTGATAAGACCGGCGGAGAAAAGACGCTCCATGCGTCCGGAAACAACGGCGATCTCCATATCGAATTTGTCAGTCAAGCCTAGACCGTGTTTCTGTGCCGCGCGGCAGAACCGCCGGGGAAAAGAATCCCCCTCCGGAGATCCATCGATCTCCGGAGGGGGATTTTAACGGCAGGCGCTGCCCTGCCGGGGCTTCCGGCGGCGGTCCCGGCCATGGGAGACGCTTCCGCCGGGAAGAACGGTTCGCTTCGCCGGGGCAGCATGCGGAAGAGACTGCGTCTACTCTGCCACGATAATGCGGACCTGCCCCCCTTCATCCGGGCTCCGGTCATAATAGAGCGTCAGCGTATACCCGTCTGCCAGGGCGGAGGTCAGCCCATCTGTCCCGCTGAGCCACAGGTCGGCCTCGCTGAGATGGATCTCCACCTGGTCGGATACACGATACTCATTGCCTTCCGCTTCTACGTACCAGGTGCCGTCCTGCAGGAAGAAGTCGCCGCTGCTGAGATCCTCCAGCTCCCGGAGCCGGCGGATCTGGGTGACCCGCTCATAGCCGCTGTTGGTGGGTGTCAGAGCGATCCCCACATAGCGGTCGCTGGAGCTGGAAATGGCGCACAGATACTTTTCACTGCTGCCGGCGCTGTTGGTCAGCGTGGCGGCCGGGTTGTAGGCATCCCTGGTGCCGCCGCCCAGGTTGATGCCGTCCTGGCCGGAATAGCGCTTGATTTTTCCGTACACATAGCAGCTGCCTGTGACATCCTCCAACAGGATCACGTCCACCTGGTCGGCGGAATTGGTATGATAATAGGCGATGTTCTCCGCATCCAGGCGCTCTGTCCAGGTGATGGCGGAGAAGTCCGCAGAGGCCGCGCCCGCGTTGCCCTCCAGGTCATAGACGCGGCCGCTGCCCGCCCACTCATAGATCAGGCAGGAGGCCACCGTCAGCGTGGTGGCGGCGGTGACACTGGGAGATGCCTCGGCCAGGAAGCCGGAGACCCGGTAGTCGGAGACCCGCAGCGTGGCGGTGGCGGCGTCATAGTAGCCCACGTCGTATTGCGCCAGGTCGCCGCTGGAGGCCGTCGCCCCGTTCTTGGTAATGGTGTAGGTCTTACCGGACAGGTCCAGGGCCCGGGAGAGGGAGCTGGCAGCGGAGGTGGTGGAAGCCACCGCAGCTTCGGAGGTTGCCGCCGTGCCGCCGGAGAGATAGAGGTAGGTGACGGTACCGGCGTCGTCATAGTAGAGGCGTACCGTCCGCCCGGCCCGGGTGTTCAGCTGGAGGTAGCCGGCGCTGCTGTAGTCGTAGGTCTCGCCGCCTGCAATGACCACCGCGCCGGAGGAGATCCGGTAGCTGGTGCCGGAGGCGTCCGTCAGCTCTGCGGCGGTGGCGATGCCGATGGTGAGATCCTGATACCCGCCGTCCTCGGGCAGGAAGCCCAGCACCTGCCCGCTGCTGTCAAAGAGCAGATGGCCCAGGAGCCCGGCCAGCGCCTCGCTCTTGGTAGTTTCCTGGGTGTAGTAGAGGATTCCGCCGCTGGACGGGATATAGGCCATGAGCAGACCGCTGCTGCCGCCATAGGAGGCATTTCCGTCCAGAAGAATGGCCTCCTCCACGGAGGAGACGCCCTGGATGGTCTCATAATAGGGCTGCTCCGACCCGCTGACTGCCGCCTTCATCGCCCGGTAGAGAAGGACCGCCCCCTCTCCGCGGTTCAGACTGTCATAAGCCCCCAGGGAGAGCCCGTCGGAGAGCCCCAGCTCATCACAGAAGGTGGTGTAATCCAAGGGCCAGACGGCCCCTACCTCTTTGCTGGTGTAGCCCAGCAGACGCAGGAGGCTGGTGGCCATCTCGCCGTAGGTCACCGCCTCATTCGGCCCAAAAGTGCCGTCGCCGTTGCCGCTTACCAGACCCTGGCTGTAGGCCAGGTTCACATACCCGTTGTACCAGGCGGAGGCAGAGACGTCGGAGAACAGGGTTTTGCGGGCATAGGTGCTGACTTGACTGGAGAGCCCCGCGGCATTGACCAGCATGGCGCACAGCTGCGCCCGGCTCAGACTTCCGGAGGGGTTAAACGTGGAGTCGGAGGTGCCGGATACCACCCCCATGCCCTCCAGCGCCGCGGCGGCCGTGGCAACGGTTTCATCCGTGATATCCGTATAAGCCGCTCCGGCTCTGGCGGGCAGGGCCGCCAGGCAGAGCGCCGGCAGAAAAAGTTTTCGTTTCATAATGGATTCCTCGCTTTCTGTTTACAGGATCTTACAGAGCGCCTGCTGCCGTCAGGACTAGAGAATAGACGCCCAGCAGCAGAAGAAAAAACAGCATGGTTTGGGCAATCCGTTTGACCATGGATCATATGCCTCCCGATTTTTATTCGCCCGTCGGCCGTCAATCTGCCCGCAGGGCGTCCACCGGCTGCAGTCCCGATGCCTTGACCGCCGGGTACAGGCCGAAGCCCACCCCGATGGCCAGGGAAAAGAGAAACGCGGCTGCGGCCATCCAGAAGGCCGGCAGGAGAATCAGGTCATAGATCAGCTTGCCGGCAATGAGGGAGCCCAGATATCCGATAAGGATGCCGATCATCCCGCCGCAGCCGGAGAGGACGGTGGACTCCACCAGGAACTGGGTGATGATTACCTGGCGCTGGGCGCCGATGGCCTTTTTGATGCCGATCTCCCTTGTCCGCTCGGTGACAGTGACCAGCATGATGTTCATGATGCCGATGCCGCCCACCAGCAGGGCGATGGCGGCCACCCCGCCCAGCACTACCTGGAGGGAGGCGGTCTCATCCTCTGCCGCCTCCATGGCATCATTGCCGTTTTCCACCGTGTACTCCCCGGTGTTGGTATTTACATTCTCTGCGCACCACAGTTCCACCTGATTCATCACGGTGGTCATGTCTGTGGAGGAGGCTACCTTGACGGTGAATTCGGAGACGGTGTCCGTCCCCAGAATCTGCCGGTTCAAGGTGTAGGGGACCACGACCGCGTCGTCCATGCTCTCCTCCGTTCCGCCGTCTTTCTGATAAAAGACACCGACCACCGTCAGGGGGGTGCCGTTGACCGAGAGGGTCTGGCCGACGGGATCCTGGAAGCCGAAGAGAGTGTCCGCCAGGTAGGAGCCGATGACGCAGACCCGGCTGCGCTCTGCCATATCCAGCTCCAGCAGATCCCGGCCGGTGTCCAGCGTGTAGTTGTTGCAGGCGGACCACTGTTCGTTGCCGAAGTAGATCACCGCCGTGTCGTTGATATTGCTGCCAAAACGCAGCGTGCCGGAGGTGGAGGCGCTGGGGGTGACGCCGGTGATGGTGGCGGAGAGGTTCCCGTTCACCCACTCCATAAACGCCCCGGACTGGTCGGTGGTGTTGGTGCGGTCGAAGTTGAGAAGGGTCACGTTCACCTTGTTGACCCCCTGCTTCTCGTAGTAGGCGGTGAGGTCGGCGTTGTACCCCTGGACCACCGACACCAGGATCAGCACCGCCCCCACGCCGATGATGATGCCCAGCATGGTGAGCAGGGACCGGATCTTCTTGTCTCGGATGGACTCAAAGGCCATTTTTACACTGTCCAAAGTGCATCCCCCTCCTTATAGATTGGCATTGAGGGCCCGGCTTTCGTCGGGGACGTTGGGACGATCCTCCACAATGTGGCCATCTTGAAGGCGCACCACCCGCTCGGCCTTGGCGGCGATGCCGTTGTCATGGGTGATGAGGATCACCGTGGTCCCCAGGCTGTGGAGTCCCCGGAGGATATCCAGCACCTGCTGGCCTGTTTTGGAGTCCAGGGCGCCGGTGGGCTCGTCGGCCATAATGATGGGGGAGGCGGTGGCGATTGCCCGGGCAATGGCCACCCGCTGCTGCTGCCCGCCGGAGAGCTGGGTGGGACAGCTGCCGGCCTTGGCGGTGATGCCCACCGCGTCCAGGGCATCCATCGCCCGGTGCTGCCGCTCCGCCGGCGCCACCCCCTGGTAGGTCATGGGCAATGCCACATTCTGCCAGACGGAGAGGGAGGGGATCAGGTTGTAGCCCTGAAAGATAAAACTGATTTTCCGACTGCGGATCTCGGAGAGCTCCCGCTCGCTGCGGTGGGCGATGGGGATGTCGTCCAGGGTATACTCCCCCCGAGTGGGAATGTCCAGACAGCCCAGGATGTTCATCATGGTGGACTTGCCCGATCCGGAGGAGCCCACAATGGCAACGAACTCCCCGTAGTCAATGGACAGGCTCACCCCGTCCAAAGCCCGGACCTCGCTCTCCAGCCCCTCGTTGTAGATCTTATAGAGGTCGTGAATCTCAATGAGTCCCATAGGGCGCCTCCTCAGCCCATGCCGCCGGGCATGCCGCCGCCCATGCCGCCCATGCCGCCGAAGTCGGGCATTTCACCGCCGCCCGGGAAGCCGGTGCCGCCATCTTCAACGCCGGAGAGGATCTGGACATATTGCTCGTTATAGGCCCCAGCCTCCACCGGGACGGCGTAATAGCCCGCCGGATAGTCGGTGACGCTGCCGCCCGACTCTGCCGGGTCAATGGTGTTGTCCGGCCGGCTGTCCGCCTGAACCAGCAGATAGTAGCCATCGTCATAGGTGCACAGCGCGTCGATGGGGGCCAGCACGCTCTCCCCGGACGTTTCCCCGCCGCTGGTATCAATGGAATAGTACACCGTCACACCGGAGGACAGATCAAACTCCCGTCCCTCCAGCGGGGTGATGGTGATGGTGGCGGCGAAGGTGGACACGCCGCTGGAGCCGGAGGTGGCCTCCAGACTCAGGTAGGTCAGCTCCCCCTGGTAAAACACCGTGTCGGAGGAGGTGGTGCGGTACACGGTTACCGGCATCCCCACCTCCAGGTAGTCCACATCCAGCTCGTCCACGTTGATGGAGATTTCCATGGACTCCTGATTGTAGACCACCACGCTGCCCGCATCCTCGCCGGTCATGCGGTTGGTGGCGTACTCAGCGGACACCACCGTGCCGTCGATGTCGGAGTAGCGGGTATACTCCGTGTCGATCTCCTCCTGGAGGTCGGCAATATTTTTCTCGTAGTTCTCGATCTGCTTCTCTATGGTTTCCAGCTGTGTCTCGTATCCGGAGGCGTCAATGACAAACAGCGTCTCGCCGGAGGACACCTGCTGATAGTCCACCGCGTTGACCGCTGTCAGCTCGCCGCTGGCCTGGGCGGTCAGAGTTTCCACGTGATTGAATGCCAGCTCCGCATCGCTGACGGCATAGAGCTCGGAGCCGTCGCTGCCCTGCGCCCAGCAGGTGACCAGCATCCCCTCCGTAAGGGAGCCGGGATTATCCGCCTCTACGGTCACGGCAAAGCACTTCATCCCCTCCGCCGTGGTATAGTTCACATACTGGATGTCTGTAATGGTACCCTCCAGCGTCATCATCTGATCTGCAACGGATACGGTAACGGGCATTCCGCTGTAAATGTCATCCTCATAGACATAGCTGAAATAGAGGGTGGCCTTCATGGAGCTGTCGTCCACCAGGGTGGCCAGGGTCATGCCGCTCTGCACCTCATCACCCGCCTCCACCTGGAGGTCCTGGATGTGGCCGGAGAAGGGGGCGGTCACCTGTTGATTGGCGATGCCCTCCTGGATCTCGCTGCGCTGCTCATACAGGTCTTCCAGGTCCACCTCGTACTCCAGCATCTCATCCTCCGCCTCAGAGGCATCCAGCACATAGAGCAGATCACCGGTCTTCACCTCCTGGCCCGCCTCCACATACCACTCCAGCACTGTCCCGCTGATCTCATAGGTCACGGAGTCCGCCGGGGTAGTGGTGCCGGAGCCCTCGATGGCCTCGTTCAGAGCGCCGTATGTGGTGGTGCCGGTGACGGCGGTCCGCTCCTCCTGGGCGAAGAACAGGGCGTATGCCCCCACGCAGGAGGCGATCAGCAGCACGCCTGCCAGGGCTGTGGCGACAATCCGCTTCCGGCTCCACGGCTTTTGCTGCTTTCCGCCGCCGCGCCTTGGCAGCCGGGCGGAAAGCCATTCCAGAAACCGGGTGGACCGGCTTTCGGCGGCGATGGAGTCGTCTCCCGCTTTTTTCTTGATCCCTAGCATCATCCATTCCTCCTGACAGGGCGGATGCGCCGCAATCCGCGTGCCCCGCCCGGTTTTTCCATGCCAATCCTACCGGGAAGTTGTGATGAAACTTTGTTGTCCTGTTAAATATTTTATAAATCTAACCGTTTGCTAAACGCCTCCGGCAGCGGGAGCGGCAAAAAGGCGGGGCAGCGCAGCCGCGCTGTCCCGCCTTTTCTGCTGGCATCTATTCCGCATGGTCCGCCGCCGGCAGGAAGAAGGCAAACGTCATCCCCTCCGCCGTATTCTCCGCCCGGCAGGAGCCGCCGAGCCGAGTCACCAGATTTCTCACAATGGCCAGCCCCAGCCCCGCGTGTGTCCCATCGGTTCGCACGCGGGCCTCGTCCACCTTGTAGAAGCTGTCCCAGATCCGCTCCAGGAGGTCCGGCGGAATATGGGGGCCTTGGTTGCTGACCGAAAGGCGGATCCAGCCGCCCTCAGCGCCCACAGCCACTGTGATTTTCCCGCCCTCTGGGGTGTGGGCAGCGGCGTTGGAGAGGAAGTTCTCAACTGCCATGCCCAGGAATTTTGCGTCGCCCCGGACCGTACAGCCGGGCGCGATCGCCCGGGTCAGCCGGAAGCGGTGCAGGACCGGCGCCATCCGGTCTAAGATCCCGCCGCACAGCGCCCCCAGGTCCAGCGGCGTCAGATCCATGGCGGCCAGTCCGTTCTCTATGGCGGACAGTTCCAGCATCCCGCCCACCAGGTCGCTGAGACGCCCTACCTCGTCAACAATGGTGTCACAGTAGTAGTCCTTGTCGATGCCGGAGACGTTGTTCTTCAGATTCTCCGCGTACATCTGCAGCAGGCACAGGGGTGTTTTCATTTCATGGGATGCGGCGGCCACAAATTCCCGGCGCATCTGCTCCAGACGCTTCTGCCGCTCCACATCTTCCTGCAGCAGGCTGTTAGCATGGCGCAGTTTTTCAATGGTGCCGCTGAGTTGTCCGCCCATCTGGTTGACACTGCCCGCCAGATCCCGCAGTTCGCTGACATTGGAGGATTCGTCCGCCCGGGCGGAGAAGTCCAGAGCCGCCATCTGCCGGGAAACCTGCTGGATTTTTCGGATGGGTCGGGCAATCCTCCTGGAAAACAGGATGCTGGCCAGGGCACCCACCAGCAGTACGCCTCCAACAATCCAGGCGGAGACATGGTTAAAGGCGACGATGCTGCTCTCGATAGAGGCCACCATGACCCACAGCAGCACATACCGGGTTTCCCCCTGAAAGGTGAATTCCCCGGTGAGACCCAGCTGCGCATCCTCCCAGGTGCGGCCCGGAAGCTCATGGACCTCTGGCGCTGGTGAAAAGGGAAGGCTTTCATCCAGACTCGGGAAGACCGGCTGCACACCATACCCCTCCCACATCGGCCGGCTGGTGTAAATCAGCTCCCCGGCGCTGTCATAAATCGCCACCCGGATGTTCTGGATGTCCTCCCCCTCCCGGAACAATTCGTATAGTGTTTCGGGCTGGTCTCCTGGGTAGTTGTCCCGGATGTACCAGAAGAAATCCTCGATCTCCGCCTTTTTCTGGTGCAGGAAATAGGCGCGGGCAAAGAAGGTACCGAACAGCAGCTGCCCGGCTGCAACGATCAGCAGCAGCGCCGCGCACAGCCCCAATACCTGGGTGCGGATGGAAAACGCCCGCCTCATGGCTGCACCTCAAAGCGGTAGCCCACCCGGTAAACGGTTTGGATGTAGCCGCCGCAGCCGTGCAGCTTGCTGCGGAGATTCTTGACGTGGGTGTCCACGGTCCGCTCGTCCCCCTCGTAGTCGTATCCCCAGACAGTATCCAGAAGCTGCTCCCGGGAGAGAATGCGCCCCTGATTGCACAGGAAACAGTACAGCAGGTCAAACTCCCGCCGGGTCAGCTCCACCGGCTGCCCGGATGCCTCAACCCGCCGCTGTTCGGGGACCAGCAGGAGCTTGCCGGCCTGCATAACCTCCGCTTTGCCCCGCCCGGCCCGCCGCAGGACCGCCTCGATCCGTGCCAGCAGCAGGCTGGTGGAAAAGGGCTTTGGAACATAGTCGTCTGCGCCGGCCTGAAAGCCCTGGAGCTGATCGTACTCCTCGCCGCGGGCTGTGAGCATGATCACAGGCAGTACATAATTCCGCCCCCGGAGTTCCCGCAGAAGAGCAAACCCGTCCAGCTCCGGCATCATCACGTCCAGCAGCGCCAGGTCGATCTGATTCCTGTACCGCTCGCACAGCTCCAGCGCCGCCCGGCCATTTCCGGCTGTCAGCGTATGGAATCCCTTGGCGCTCAGCAGATCTTTCAGGGCCCGGACAATCCGTTCTTCATCATCGGCAATCAGGATGCACTGCTTCTGTTCGTACATGGGCGACCTCCTCTCTGGATGAACACATCATATTTTATTCTTTAAAAATTTCCTGTTCCTTCGTGTCAATAAGCACGGCACCTGCCGCCGGCTGCCGCAGCCGCCTGACACGGGGATGGCTTCGGACGGTTCGACGCGTTCAGCGGTGTTTTGTGAAAGCTGCCAATGGACGGGCGTGTGGAGATGCGAACCGGGCCGCGGCAGATGGAATAGAATGGAGCAGTGCGCACGATACGGAACAGAAAGGGATGAAATGCGTGTTTTGCTTCCACTGCGGCTGCCCCGACAGACAGCATTCCGCACCGGATGCCCCGTGGGCAGGCCATG
The DNA here is from genome assembly GCA_944386995.1 of uncultured Oscillospiraceae bacterium. Lineage (GTDB taxonomy): Bacteria > Bacillota > Clostridia > Oscillospirales > Oscillospiraceae > CAJFPI01. The sequence continues at coordinate 2,156 of CALXDF010000201.1, read as the reverse complement.
GTTCCTCTTGTATACCGGGGTGCTCCTCCGCTGCGATGCGCGGTCCGACCGGCCCCACCGGACCGCAGGGACCCGCCGGGACGCAGGGCCCGGTGGGCCCGGCCGGCCGCCAAGGTCCCACAGGCCCCACCGGTGCCACCGGGCCCCAAGGCGCGCCGGGAGGGACGGGTCCGGCAGGGCCCGCCGGAGCGCAGGGGATCCCGGGGCCGACCGGTCCCACCGGCCCCGCCGGACCCCAAGGTGAATCGGGCGTTACCGGTCCCCGGGGGCGCAGCGGGACAATCGGCGCCATAGGTCCGACCGGCCCCACGGGGGCGCAGGGAGAAACCGGCCCCACCGGTCCTGCCGGGGTCCAGGGGCCTCCGGGGCCCACCGGGCCCACGGGCCCCGGTGCCGAGCCCCCCGACGATATTTTTGCGTCTTTTATTGGCTCCTCAGAAATTTTTACTGACGAGGGCCGGCTGATTCTGTTTCCGGCCATCACGGACCCAACAGGCAATATTACCGAGACAGACCTGATGCATGTCCAGCTGGCCCCGGGATACTACCTGGTTTCCTACAGCGTATCCGCCCTCTTCAACGTCCCCAGCTATATGCAGATAACACCCTACTATAACGGGCAGTCCCATATTGAAACCGGCGTTTATTTCGCTACCAGAGCCAATGGGTCCTCTGCATGCGGCTCTGCCCACTTTATCCTCTATGCTCCAGCGGCAACACCCTTTACCCTGACCTACTCCGGTCCGATCGACGCCCGGGATGGAACGGTCACGCTGACCTTCTTGAAATTGCGCCGCCCCTTGTAAGAGCAAGGCGGCTGTGCGGGCATTGGATCGTGAAACAGGCGCCGGAAATTGCGCGCGGGCGGCTCAAACATCTCTCTGCCTTCCGGGAATTTCCCAGGGAGCAGCCTGCGTGGCTGAGAGGGAGAGGGGGGATCCCGCGCCCCGTTTTCTGGCCTCCTGCGCCGTAAGACGCCGGAACAGGATGAACAGCGGGCATCTCCGCGGAGAAAGCCCTGCCAAGCGGCGTCCCGCCCCGGAAAAATGGAAAAGCATCCTCTGGAAAGCCGTTGATTTCCAGAGGATGCGTACTGCGGCGCCTGCGCGCGGCGCGCCGGCTGCGGGGGATTATTCACGCTGTACCTTTGCCTGATACCCCAGCCCCCACTGCTCCATGGCGCTGATAATGGGACGCATGGAGTCACCCAGTTCGCTCAGGGAGTATTCCACCCGGGGAGGGACTTCGGGATACACCGTCCGGGTGACGATGCCGTCCTCCTCCAGAGAGCACAGGCTGTCGGTGAGGACCTTCTGGCTGATTCCCTCCAAATTCTTTTTCAGTTCGTTGAACCGCCAGGGCCTGGCCAGCAGGTTGCGGAGGATCAGCAGCTTCCACTTGCTTCCGATCAGCCGCACGGTGGTGGCGACGGGACAGGCCGGGAATTCTTCTTTTGTCAGCATACAAGTTCCTCCTTATGGTGTGCTGCGGTCTGGTCATGTTGCACTCATTATATATGCTGCCGGTTTTCCCAGTCAAGAGGTTACAAAAAGGTGACCCGGTCATAAAAAAGTGCGTACTTGTGGGCACAAATTGGGCCCGCTATACTGAAAACAGAGATCAGGAACCGCCTGATTTCCAAAGGAACAATATAAGGAGGAAAGGATTATGGGACTGAAGAATCTGTTTGGCTGGAGCCGCAAGGCTGAGGCCAATGCCGCTTCCGCCTGTGGAAGCGCCTGCGGCGCCGGGGACAAGCAGTAAGCGCCTGCGCCCCCGCGGGACAGTCTGCGGGGGCGCACTTCCCAAGGGACGGAGTCTGCTCCGTGTTTTGGGAAATGCGCCTCCTTCTCAAAGAACAAACGATCAGGAGGTAACTGGAGATGGAATACTTTGCGTTTCAGTGGCACATCACCGATGAATGCGATCAGCGGTGCAAGCACTGCTACATTTTTGCCGAGGACGCCTGCAAGCAGCTGGACGCCATGGCCTGGCCCCAGATGCAGGACACCTTTTACAACTGCCTGGGCTTCTGTGAGGTCTACCACCGCCTGCCCTACTTCTACATCACCGGCGGCGACCCCATCCTGCACCCCAGCTTTTGGGACCTGCTGGGACTGATGAAGGAGCACCACATCCCCTTCACCATCCTGGGC
>CALXDF010000200.1 GCA_944386995.1 uncultured Oscillospiraceae bacterium | reverse complement strand
AAAGCTGGGCATTAGGGGCCCCCGCAAAATCGGAGATTTTGTGGGGAGAGGAAGCGCAGCGGAGGGAGCGCGTTTTCGCCGCAAGGCGGAAACAAGCGATCTGCAGCTTGCGCTGACGAGGCGGCGCAAGTTGTCGAATCGCCTCTGCGCTGATTCCCGCTGCCGCTGCCCCGGCGCTTGCGCCAGATTTTACGGCCTCCGACACCTGCGCCGCTTCCTGGCAGTGTCTCCCAGTGCGGTGCTGGATCCCGGGCTCCGACACCCACCGCACCAGCGCGGCGAAGCGCGGAAAGAGAACAGCACCGTATCCGGGAGGGCGTAAAGCCGCTGACAGCCCGGTTGAGCGGCCAAGACGATCCCTGTTCGTCAGGAAAAGGCGCCCTTTTCTTTTGGACCGGCGGCCAATGACCGCCCAGGCAGGCGCGGCCCAGGAGACGCATCCGCCGGGATAACCACCCAGAGCAGCGCCTAGCGAAGCGGAAGGCGCGGAAGGCGGCGCAGAGGCAAGACAATGCCCGCGCGCCGGTAAGAGGACGCTGCACTCAGCTGTACGCCCCTGGGGTACTTAGGGGCCGCAGCCCCTAAGCCAGCTTTTGCCTACTTTTGCCTGGCGGCAAAAGTAGGTCGCGTCCGGAGACGCGAAACGTCTCCGCCCTGCCGGTGAACTCCGCACCAGCGCGCTTGAAGCGCGGAAAGAGAACAGCACCGTAGCCGGGAGGGCGTAAAGCCGCTGACAGCCCGGTTGAGCGGCCAAGACGATCCCTGTTCGTCAGGAAAAGCGCCCTTTTCTTTTGGACCGGCGGCCAATGACCGCCCAGGCAGGCGCGGCCCAGGAGGCGCATCCGCCGAGATAATCACCCAGAGCAGCGCCTAGCGAAGCGGAAGGCGCGGAAGGCGGCGCAGAGGCAAGACAATGCCCGCGCGCCGGTAAGAGGACGCTGCAATCAGCTGTACGCCCCTGGGGTACTTAGGGGCCGCAGCCCCTAAGCCAGCTTTTGCCTACTTTTGCCTGGCGGCAAAAGCAGGTCGCGTCCGGAGATGCGAAACGTCTCCCTTCCTTCCGGCAGGGACTGCCGACGCTCAGAAAAGAAAATGGGGGGTGGATGTCTCCCCCACAATGGGGGGCGGAGCCGCCCTCCCCTGCGGCCAGGGAATACCGCCCCTTTGCCGGCGGCAAAAGCATAAAAAAGAGCCGCTGTCGAGTCTCCTCAGCAGCGGCCCAGCGGGTGGGATATTGGAAAGCTTCCATGTGTTATCTTACGCTTCCTGCCCCGGAAAGTAAATAGGAGGTTTTGTCGCCTCCTGTCGATCTGACCGAAATGTGAATAAATTGTATATTTCCACCAGAAGCAAAAATTTCTCTGGACGGGAGCTTGTACATATGGTACAATACAAATACCCCCAATACCGGGGTCACGAAAGGAGCGATACCATGAAATTTACATTCACATGTAAGAAGGTCAGTCTGAACGATTCCATCAAGGCTTTCGCCGAGAAGAAGATCAGCAAGCTGGATCGTTACTTTCAGGAGGAAGCCACCGCACTTGTGGTTTTCGCGGTGGAGAAAGACCACCGCTGTGAGGTAGAGGTCACCATCCGCAGCGGGAAGATGATCTTCCGGGCTGAGGAGGTCGCCAAGGATGGGGATATGCGCAGCGCGGTGGACGCGGCTGTGGCCACCATCGACCGGCAGATCCGCCGGAACAAGACCCGTCTGGCCAAGCGCCTGCGCCAGGACGCCCTGGTCACCGACCTGCCCGCCGAGTTCGACGTCAGTGAGGAGAAGGAGTTCGACGTGGTGCGCACCAAGCACGTGGCCGCCAAGCCCATGAGCACCGAGGAGGCCATCATGCAGATGAACCTGCTGGATCATGACTTCTTCATCTTCCGCAATATGGAGGATGTGGTATGCATCGCCTACCGCCGGCGCAACGGGGGCTACGGCCTCATTGAGACCGACGGAATCGAGGAGTAGGGACTGCCTGTATGCGGGGCGCGCGGCATTGAGCCGCGCGCCCCTTCCTCTTCCCCCCGGACTTGACCCCTCCGCCTTGCCACAGGGCCCCGCTTCTGGTACAATGGACAAAAACCGCGGCCCGCGGCGGGCCGGGAAGGAGTCGTTTTTTCCATGAAAAAGATCGCGTTTATCACCGGGTCCTCCCGGGGCATCGGCCGGGCGGTGGCCCTCCGCCTGGCGGAGGAGGGCTGGGCGGTAGGCATCAACTGTCTCCGCTCCGCCGACCTGGCCCGGCAGCTGGCAGCGGACCTCCGGGCACAGGGCCGGGAGGCCGCCGCCTTCCAGGCGGATGTGGCGGACCGGGCGGCCATCACCGCCGCCATCCGGGGGGCGGAGGAGGCCCTGGGCGGGCCCGTCTCCCTGCTGGTCAACAACGCCGGCATGGCCGAGCAGCACCTGTTCCAGGACATTCCCGAGGACTTCTGGCGCCGGATCTTCGCTGTGAATGTGGACGGGGCTTTCCATGCCATCCAGGCGGTGCTCCCGGCCATGATCCACGAGAAGGCCGGGTGCATTGTGAACATCTCCTCCATCTGGGGCCAGCGGGGGGCCTCCTGCGAGGTGGCCTATTCCGCCACCAAGGCCGCCCTCATCGGCCTGACAAGATCCCTGGCCATGGAGCTGGCGCCCTCGGGCATCCGGGTCAACTGCGTGGCCCCGGGAGTGATCCATACCGACATGGTGGAGGTCCTGGGACAGGAGACCCTGGCGTCCCTGGCACAGGAGACGCCCCTGGGCCGCCTGGGCACGCCGGAGGACATCGCCCACGCCGTGGCCTTCCTGGCCGACGGGCGCTCCTCCTTTATCACCGGGCAGGTCCTCACCGCCGACGGCGGCTTCATCCTGTAAGCCCGGACCCCCGGCAGACCGCGCAAAAAAGCCCTCCCGCAGCTGCGGGAGGGCTTTCTCCTTGGATTTACATGAGCTTGGTTGTGTAGTACACGGCAAAGGCAAACAGGGCCACGCCCAGCACCCACATGGTGTAGTAGGTGGTGGCCACCACCAGCACCGCCAGCAGGATGGCCGCAAAGGACAGCGCGTAAGTGAGATAGAGCATCCGGTAGTCGCAGTCCGCCGGCAGCAGCCGCAGCCGGAAGCCGTCCTTCCACAGCCCCCGCTGCTTCTCCACCTTCCGCGTCAGCAGCGTCAGCACCACCAGGCCCGCCAGCACCAGGATGGAGCCCACCAGGGCCGGCAGATGCCATCCCACGGTGCCGATGCCCTTGCGGCAGACCCACACCGTAAACAGCGCCCCGCTGAGGATAATGGCAATGACGAAAAACTCCCGCTGGAAGAGCAGGAACACCATGCCCAGCACCGTGAGAATGGGGATCACCACACAGAGGTAGGTGCCGCCGTTGGGGTAGACCAGGCGCAGCACCAGGCTGCAGATCCCCACAAAGGCCCCCACTCCGGCCGTCCAGCCGAAGATTTTGCGGGACAGGGGGCTCACATCCCGCTTCCAGATCAGCAGCGCCAGCCCGACTGCCAGAACCACAAAGCCGGCGGCCGCGGCATAGGGCAGACTGTAATAGATGCCCACCAGGGACTGGGCGGTCCCGTTGATATAGAGATCATTGATGAAAAACAGCAGGCACTCGGCCACGATGCCCAGCAGGAACAGACGGAACACCCGGCCAAGCACCTGGTTATCCCGCTGCTCCCGGGTGAGCTTCTGCTGATTTTTGTTATGATAATTGGACTGTTTTGCCATATATGATTAACCTCCGGAGCTTTTCTCTCCATATATCGACACACGCACCTATTGTAGCAAAGATCCTCCCGTTTTGCAAGGGAAAGATGCGTGCGGTGCAAAACATACGGGCACACCCCGTGTACCCGTATGCTGTGGGGACCTGTTTGATTGTGGCCCGCCCGCTCAGTTCATCTGCTTGGTGCGGGACAGGTTCATGGTGCCGTCCTGCATGGAGCTGACCCAGTCCAGGCTCTTGCCCGTGCCCAGGGCCACGCACTGGATGGCCCCGTCGGCCACCCGGGTGGCAATGCCGGTGCGGGACTCGATGAGCCGGTCGAAGCCGTCCACCAGGCTGCCGCCGCCGGTCATGACGATGCCGTTGGTGGAGATGTCCGCCACCAGCTCCGGGGGCGTGCGCTCCAGCACGGAGTGGATCGCCTCCAGAATCCGCTCGGTGGGCTCCTCAAAGGCCTCCAGCATCTCCGAGGAGGTGACGGTGATGGTCTTGGGCAGGCCCGTCAGCAGGCAGCGGCCCTTGATCTCCATGGTGCTCTCCTCCTCCTTGGGGTAGACGCAGCCGATGGTCATCTTCATCTCCTCCGCCGTCCGCTCGCCCAGGAGGATGTTGTGCTTGCGGCGCATGTACTTGATCACGGCCTCGTTGAACTGGTCGCCGGCCACCTTGATGGAGGCGCTCTCCACCACGCCGGAGAGGGAGATCACCGCGATGTCGCTGGTGCCGCCGCCGATGTCCACCACCATGTGCCCGTCGGGCTTGGCGATGTCGATCCCCGCGCCGATGGCCGCCGCCACCGGCTCCTCGATGAGGTACACCTTCCGGGCGCCGGCCTGGATGCCCGCGTCGATGACCGCGCGCTCCTCCACCTCGGTGATGCCGGAGGGCACGCAGATGATGATCCGGGGCTTGAAGAGCATGAAGCCGCTGACCTTGCGGATGAACTCCCGGAGCATCCGCTCAGTCATGTCGTAGTCGGAGATGACCCCCTCCCGCAGGGGACGGATGGCCACAATGTTTCCCGGGGTGCGGCCCAGCATCTGCCGGGCCTCCTCCCCCACCTTCAGCAGCTTGCCGGTGTTCTTGTCAATGGCAACCACGCTGGGCTCATTGAGCACCACGCCCTTGCCCTTCACATATACCAGAACGGAAGCGGTACCCAGGTCGATACCGATATCCTTCGCCAAAGCGCACATATCTTCCACCTCATTACTTTCTGTTTGCTCTCTATTGTAAGCAGATTTGCCTGCTTGTACTCCGAAACTGTCCTAATACATGATTATAACCATGGAATCCAATTTTTGCAAGTAAATAATCTGTGACATTTCCCCAGTTTCCCAGTGATATCTGCACAATTTGCCGCCCTTTCAGCGGCCGGAACCGGCTGAAAGGGTCCCGGGGCCCGTTACTCCCCCTGCCTACCGGGGGAAGACACGCCCGGAGAGGCCAGGGCGCAGCCGGCCACGCCGGCCGCTCCGGCGGAGCGCAGGGCGGCGGCACACGCGCCCATGGTGGAGCCGGTGGTGACCACATCGTCCACCAGCAGGAAGCGGCGCCCCGCCACCCGGGCGCCCGCCTTCACCCGGTAGGCGCCCCGGACATTCTCCCGCCGCTCTTCGGCGCTGCTGAGGCCCGACTGGGCCGGGTTGTCCCGGATCTTCTCCAGCACCGCCTCCGCCTGGGTGTCCCACAGGGCGGCCATGGCCTCCGAGAGCAGGCGGCTCTGGTCGTAGCCCCGCTGCCGCAGGCGCTGTTCGCTCACGGGCACAAAGGTCACCGCATCAAAGGCCCCGGCCAGCTGCTCCGCCGCCGCCTGGGCCATATACCGGGCAAACACCGCCGCACTCTGCCGCCGGCCCCGGAACTTCAGGCCGTGGACGCCCTGGCGCACCACGCCCTCATAGCGGAAGGCCGCGGCACACGGGCCAAAGTCCAGGGCGCGCAGGCCCGGGCCCTCCAAACCCCGGAGGGCCGCCTCACAGGCCGGACAGACCCCGTCCTCCCCGTCCAGCAGCGCGCCGCAGAAGGCGCACCGGGGCGGGAAGAGCAGATCCAGGAATTTGCTCCACAGGCTCATTTCTTCTTTTTCCGGGGGTAGGGCTTGGGCTCGTCGGTTAGGCCCAGGAGATAGTCCACACTGGTCTGATAAATCTCCGCCAGGCGGATCAGGTTCTCCAGCCCGATCTCTGTCTTGCCGTTCTCATAGGCGCAGTATGAGGTGCGGCTGGTATGCAGCATCTCAGCAACCTGCTGCTGTGTCCAGTCGCGATCTTCCCGCAAATTCCGAATTCTTTCATAAATTGCCATGGACGACCCTCCATGGCCCAAAGTATAAAATGTCAGAAATCCCGCCATTGCATTATGGCAGGAATTCTGACATTTATACGTTCTGCAGCGGAACTGCCGGGGCCGGCAGGGATTCCCTGGCCGCAGGGGAGGACGGCTCCGCCCCTCATTTTCTTTGGCGGTCACCGGCAGACCTCTGCCGGGGGAAGGGAGACGTTTCGCGTCTCCGGACGCGACCTACTTTTGCCGCCAGGCAAAGGGGCGGTATTCCCTGGCCGCAGGGGAACGGTACCGCCCCCCATTGTGGGGGAGACATCCACCCCCCATTTTCTTTT
>CALXDF010000199.1 GCA_944386995.1 uncultured Oscillospiraceae bacterium | reverse complement strand
AACAGGCGTTTTCCTTCTATAACCGGAAGACGGGCAAATCCGTCCGGCTGGTCCTGCGGCCGCGGCCCAGCATGAGCCGGGAGGAATCCTTTGCCTACCTGCAGGGGAAGACGCCGGAGGAACTGTTTGATGTGAAGGAAACCAGGATCTCCCTGCCGGAACGGGCGCACCTGTTCCGCTCGGTTTCCTGCGCCATCTGCGGCGAGGAGACCGCGGAGCATTTCTGCCGCCTGATGGATGGGAAAACGGTCTGCCTGGACTGCGCGGATCAGTATGACCGGTTCCGGGTGTAAAAAGCTTTACTTTGTCACAGGGATAGATTCTCTTTGCACAGCAAAACACCATTTTATATCTTGTGATATTTGCCAGTATTTTCCATTTTAATCTGTCGGGCTTTTTTGCTGTCAATTCAAAATTTTTGTACAGCCAATCGGAAACCCGTTTCCCTAATCGCCTGCGGCATCTGGATTTTGAAACAGGGGAATTCCTGCATGTCGCCATGTGCATTTCTTGACGTGCAGGGGGACAGCGGTTCAAGTCCGTTAGCGTCCACCATGAAAAAGTCCTTGCAGCTTTTGCGCTGCAAGGACTTTTTTGTTTTTGCGGCTTTTAGTCTGCACGTGATTAGCGCACAAAATTCCGCTTTGTGCTGCCTGATACTGCCGAAATTTTCAACTTCAGCTGTATGGAACCGCTCCATTTTGATGGTGAAGGCATACGCGCCCCTCTTCTGGATCCTTATCGAGCCGTCCCGCAGGGCTGATCCGGGACAGCAGGGAGGCGCATACTGTTTGCCGCCAGAAACCGGGAACTGCGATCGGAGCGCCCCATGAACGGCTTGTAAGGTTATTGTCCCGTTCATTTGCAAAATGCTGTCTCTTTCACCTGCTGTTTTGTAAAATATTGCCCGTTTTATCACAAATAAGTGCATCATATGGCAATTGACATTCCCTGCGGCCACTTCTATGATAGAAATAAGGAAAAGCACCAGATCGGGACGGATTATCCGCTTTATACTGTGATAAAAGGAGAGTAGGGGGCACTATTTATGCAAGTCTATGTTGCGGAAAACTACACGGATATGAGCCGGAAGGCGGCCAATATTTTGTCTGCCCAGGTCATCCTCAAGCCGGACACGGTGATGGGACTGGCCACTGGGTCCAGCCCTGTGGGTACCTATCAGCAGCTGATCGAATGGTATAAAAAAGGTGATCTGGACTTTGCCCAGGTCCGCACAGTCAATCTGGATGAATATGCGGGACTGGCTCCGGACCACAGCCAGAGCTACCGCCGCTTTATGCAGGAGAATTTCTTCGACCACATCAATATCCCGCGGGAAAACACCCATGTTCCCAACGGTCTGGCACCGGACCTGGAGGCGGAGTGCCGCCGCTACAACCAGGTGATTCAGAGCCTGGGCGGCATTGACATCCAGCTTCTGGGGATGGGACACAATGGACATATCGGTTTCAATGAGCCTGGCCAGGCCTTTGAGCTGGAGACCCATGTGGTGGATCTGACGGACAATACCATTGAGGCCAATGCCCGTTTCTTTGCCTCCCGGGACGAGGTGCCCCGCCACGCCATCACCATGGGGATCAAGTCCATCATGCAGGCGCAGCGGATCGTGATGGTGGTCAGCGGAGCGGACAAGGCGGACATTGTCCGGGCGGCTTTTGCCGGTCCGGTGGTGCCCCAGGTCCCGGCTTCTATCCTCCAAATGCACCCCAATTTTATCCTGGTGGGGGACAAGGATGCTCTGAGCAAGCTGAGATAACGCAAACATCGATGAAAGTGCCCCCGCGGGAAGATTCCCGCGGGGGCGCTTTTGCCTGTCTCTGCTAAGGGGTATCAGGGCTTCGGCTGTTCCTGCTGCACGCCGTCCACATAGGTTGCCAGCAGCTGCAGGGAGGCGTCCAGCACCACCAGGTCCGCCGCCTTTCCCTCCGCAATGCGCCCGGCATTGATGCCGGCAGCCAGGGCCGGGGCCGTGGAGGCGGCATAGACGGCATCCTCCAGGGGGAGGCCGTACTGCACCACGTTGCGCAGGGCATCCAGCATGGAGATGGAGGACCCGGCAATGGTGCCGTCCAGCAGGGTCGCCCGGTGGTCCTTGACAATGATCGGCTGTCCGCCCAGCTCGTAGGAGCCGTCGGGCATTCCTGCGCAGCGCAGAGAGTCGGAGATCAGGTTCAATGCCTCGCCAAACAAGCGGGCGGTGGCGCGGATCACGGATGGGTGGATATGGATGCCGTCGCAGATCAGTTCTACGCTGGCGCCGCTGTCCAGTGCAGCACCCACCACCCCCGGCGCGCGGTGCAGAAAGGCGGGCATGCCGTTGAAGAGGTGGGTCGCGTGGGTGGCGCCCCGCTGGAAAGCCTCCATGGCCGTGTCGTAGTCGGCGGTGGTGTGCCCCAGCGACACGGTGCATTCCCTGGAGACCTCCTGAATAAACTCCATGGCACCGGGCTCCTCACAGGCAACGGTCACCAGCCGCACCTGCCCGCCGCTGGCCTCGTTGAGGCGGTGGAACATGGCGGTGTCCGGCCGGTGGAGGTTGCAGGCCGCCTGGGCGCCCCGCTTTCCCATGGAGAGAAAGGGCCCCTCCAGATGGACACCGGCGCACTTGGCGCCTCCCTGCCGGCGAAAATCCCGGATGGTATGCATGGCGGTGGCAAGCACCTCCTCCGGCAGGGTCATGGTGGTGGCCAGGTAGGAGGTGACGCCGTGGCTCGCGTAGTAGGCTGCCAGCGGCTGAAGGCCCTGAGGTTTCCCATCGCTGAAGTCCTCCCCCACTGCGCCGTGGGTGTGAATGTCCACCAGGCCGGGGATCACATAGCGCCCATCCCAGGCGCCGTCGTGCGCCCGGATGGCAGTCACCGTATCCTGAAAGGCGATATCCCCGGTGATGAAGTGATGATCCACAAAAATCTTGACGTTTTTCAGTTCCATCGCTGCCCCTCACTCCTCCGCCGGCAGGCTGGCGGCAGCCACAGACTGCCCCACCCGGCGAAAAGCCTCGTCCGGCAGGGCCGGGAGGATCTTGCCTGTCAGCTCCGGGTATTCCGCGTCCAGCACCTTGCGGCAGGTCTCCAGAATGAGATCGCCGCCCTTGCCGCTCATGACCCGCCCCAGCAGCAGCACATTTTTGCACTGGTAGAGGTCGTAGTAGTAGGCCAGCGTATGTCCCAGGTACACGCCGATGGATCGGTAAATGGCTGCGGCCAGGGGATTCCCCTGCTCCATCAGGCCCTGGACCTCCTTCAGCTTTTCCGCAGGTGTCAGCTGTTCCGCCAAAGCGATCCCCGCCCGCGGCGCCAGCTTGATGACGGCATCCTGGGAGAAATATTTCACGCCGCAGCCGATATCCCCGCTCCACTCGTCGGCCATGGCGTCCGGCGCTGCATCCACCGGCACAAAGGCCAGCTCATTGAGCCAGCCGGTGATGCGGCCCTGGCTGTCCACAAATCCGGCGGCCTCGCTGGTCCCCATGGCGATCCCCAGTACATTGTTCTCCCCCAGACTCATGGCGCCGGCCAGGGCCGACACGTCGCCGTCGTTGATGACGGCATAGGGGATCTCCCCAAAGGTATCCCGGATGGCGCGGATAAAAATATCCTTGACCTGTGCGTCAAACTGCTCCTTGGGGACCTGCAGGAACAGGGAGGCGCTCATGGTGCGGTTGTCGATATAGATCCCGGCGGAGGAAACGCCCACCGCGTCTACCCGGGGCAGGTGCGCCGCCGCGGATCTCAGCGCGGCCACGATGCCGTCGTAGTGGTACTGGGGGTCGGCGTTCAGCTTGGGGTGCCAGACCACCTCCTCGGAGTAGACCACCTCTCCATCGAGGACCGCGGAGACCTTTCGGTCGGAGCCGCCGGCGTCAAAGCCGATGCGGCAGCCCGCCAGGTGGCCGCCGATGGCCTTCGGCGCATTCTTCGCCTCCGGAAGGCTGTCGCAGGCTGCCACCTCAAAGGGGCGTTCGAACACATTGGACATGAAGTCCCGGTCGAAGGCACGGCTGCCCGATGCGCTGTACGCCTGGCGCAAATTCTCATAGATGCCCTGGTCGCCGCACACATAGATTTTGTAGCCGCCCTTTACCCACAGCATGGTCTTCACCAGACGGTCCACATAGTACTGGTCCGCCCTGGCCATCTCCGGCGTGCCGTGGATCCGGGTCCGGCAAACTGCGGTCTGGCCGTCCGTCCGCTCCACGGCGATTCCCAGCGGACGGTCCGCCGTCCGCAGAAAGGCGCGGTTAAATTGCAGAATGGGAATAAAATTCGGGTCCAGCGGAGGAAGCTGGTCCACGTGCACATGGATACCGTAACAGTTCATGAAAAGCGCTCTCCTTCATTGATACCTGCCGCCCCGACGGAGCCGGATCAGCTCTTTTCCGTGGGCTGATCCTTGAACTCGCTGGGTGCAATGCCGGTATACTTTTTGAATATTTTCGAGAAATAGCTCTGGCTGTTGAATCCGGCAGCATAGGCGACCTCCTTGACGCTCATCTCGCCGGTAGCCAGCAGCTTCTTGGCGTGATCCACCCGGACTTGGGTGAGGTATTCGGTGAAATTGGTGCCGGTGTGTTTCCGGAACAGCTTGCTGAGATAGAACAGCGATACATTCAGCTCCTCTGCCACACTGTCCAGCGTCAGGTCCTCGTGGAACCGGCTCTTCACAATCCGGATCGCCCCGGTCACGATTTGATTGGACTGCAGCTCTGCGTCGCGCCCCTGCTGATGGATGAGGCTGACGAAGGAATTGGAGAGGATTCCCCGCAGAGCGGCAATATCCTGCGTGGCAAAAATGTGTTCGGAGGAGATGGGTTGCAGCCCGTCCGTCTGCTCAGGGAAATGCCCCATCACCATGATATACAGCCAGTAGGCCACCTCCTGCACCCAGCGGAAGGAGGCAGACAGGTGGATGGAGGTGAAGAAGGTCTGCAGCTGGCTGGCAACGGCCTCCGCCTTGCCGGCGCGGATGCTCTGGACGATCTTCAGAGAGTTCTCCGTGATGTATGCCAGCGCATTCTGCTCGGGCAGGTCGTGGCCGGAGTAGAAGGTCAGCGGCACGCCGGTGATCGCGGCATCCCGGGAGGCCGCAATGGCCTGCTCATAGGAGCGGCGCAGGTCGTCTGCACAGCCTGCCACGCTCCCCACGCCGATCTGGCAGTGCCGCCCGCTGGTGCTCAGGGTATAGGACAGGTGTCCCATGATCTCCTGCACCTGGGCCGGCCGGATGGTTTCTCCGCTGAGGGCCACGCAGACACAGACCTCGCTGATCATCTCGCCGATGCAGCAGATCCCCATATTCTGCATGCGGGACTTGATCTCCCGCAGCAGAGTGCTGCCGCTATCCTGCCCCCGCAGGGTGAAGACAAAGCCGGAGACCACCGGGATCTGCATGAAGTCAAAAATGGTGGCAATGGGGGTGTTGGAACGCATGGAGGCAATGGAGAGGACGCAGTCGCTCTCCAGCACCGGGCGGATGGCGTCGATCT
>CALXDF010000198.1 GCA_944386995.1 uncultured Oscillospiraceae bacterium | reverse complement strand
GTGGCCATCTGCGAGCAGATGGAGGACCCGGCCACCACCAAGGGCATGGTCCGGCGGGAGATCGTCCGGGTGGTGACCCCCGGCACGGTCACCGATGCCACGGCCCTGGAGGAGCGGCGGGGGAACTATATCTGCTGCGTGTTCCTGGACAGCCGCAGCGCGGGCCTCTGCTTCTGCGACATCACCACCGGCAAGACCCACGCCACCGGCTTTGCCGGCAAGGATCGCCTGGAGCACGTGGAAAATGAGCTGGGCCGGTTCTCCCCGGTGGAGGCGGTGGTGAACGACGCCGCCTTTCAGAACAAGGACCTGGCAGCCCTGCTCCAGGACCGGCTCCACTGCCGCATGGAAAAGCGCTCCGCCGCCCGTTTCCGCTCCGAGAGCGCGGAGCGAGCCGTGGCGCGTCAGTTCGGGGAGGAGGGGAAGAACGCCCTCCCGGCGGGGAACACCGCAGTCCTGCTGGCCGTGGGAGGCCTGCTGGACTACCTCCACGAGACCCAGAAGACGGATCTCAGCTACATCCACGACCTGGATGTCTACCACCAGGGCCGCTTCATGGAGCTGGACCTCACCGCCCGGCGGAACCTGGAGCTTACGGAGACCCTCCGCTCCAAGGAGAAGCGGGGGAGTCTCCTCTGGGTGCTGGACCGGACCAAGACCGCCATGGGAGGGCGGATGCTCCGGTCCTGGCTGGAGCGGCCGCTGCTGGACGCGGCGGCCATCAGCCGGCGCAGCAGCGCGGTGGAGGCCCTGGTGGGCAACACCGTGGCCCGGGAGGAGCTGATCCTGGCCCTCACCGGCATCGGGGATCTGGAGCGGCTCATCGGCCGCATTGTCTACGGCACCGGCGGCGGCCGGGACCTGGCGGCCCTCCGCGCCGCGGCGGAGAAACTCCCCGCCGTCAAGGCCCAGCTGGCCCCCTTCTCCGACCGCCGCCTGACGGAGCTGCGGGAGGAGCTGGACGAGCTGGGGGATGTGGCGGCGCTCATCGCCCAGTCCATTGCCGACGACCCGCCCTTCTCCGTCCGGGAGGCCGGATTCATCCGGGACGGGTACAACGCCGAGGTGGACCGCCTACGGGAGATCCAGAAGGGCGGCACCGGCTTCCTGGCCCAGATTGAGGCCCGGGAGCGGGAGCGCACCGGCATCCGCACCCTGAAGGTGAAGTTCAACAAGGTCTTCGGCTACTACATCGAGGTGTCCAACTCCTTCAAGGACCAGGTGCCGGAGGACTATGTCCGCAAGCAGACCCTGGTGAACGCCGAGCGGTACATCACCCCGGAGCTCAAGGACTTAGAGCACACGGTGCTGACGGCCAAGGACCAGCTCCAGGCCCTGGAGTACAGCCTGTTCCAGGATATCTGCGCCAAAATCAGCGCCCAGACCGAGCGCATCCAGCGCTCCGCCGCGGCCATCGCGGAGGTGGACGCCCTCTGCTCCTTTGCCGCCGTGGCGGTGAAGAACAACTACTGCCGCCCCGATGTGGACGAGAGCGGCGTCATCGAGATCCACGACGGCCGCCACCCGGTGGTGGAGCGGATGCTGAGGGACAGCCTCTTTGTGCCCAACGACACCTTTATGGGGGAGAAGGAGGACCGGGTGGCCATCATCACCGGCCCCAACATGGCCGGTAAATCCACCTATATGCGCCAGGTGGCCCTCATCGTCCTCATGGCCCAGATCGGGTCCTTTGTCCCCGCCCGCGCCGCCCGGATCGGCCTGGTGGACCGGATCTTCACCCGCATCGGCGCCAGCGATGACCTCTCCAGCGGCCAGTCCACCTTTATGGTGGAGATGAACGAGGTCAGCGAGATCCTCCGCTGTGCCACCGGCCGGAGCCTGCTGATCCTGGACGAGATCGGCCGGGGCACCAGCACCTTCGACGGCATGTCCATCGCCCGCTCGGTGCTGGAGTACTGCGCGGCCAAGCTGGGGGCCAAGACCCTCTTTGCCACCCACTACCACGAGCTCACCGCCCTGGAGGGGACTCTTCCGGGGGTGAAGAACTATAACATCGCCATCAAGGCCCGGGGGGAGGACATCATCTTCCTCCGGAAGATCATCCCCGGCGGCGCCGACCGGAGCTACGGCATCGAGGTGGCCAAGCTGGCGGGCCTCCCCGACGGGGTGGTGAAGCGGGCCAGGGAGATCCTGGAGGAGCTGGAGGGCGCCGCAGGCCGCCCCGCCCCCCTGCTGGCGGAGGCGGCGGCAGACCAGGTGAGCCTGGGCTCCCTCCAGGAGGCGGAGGTCATCGACGCCCTGCGCCGCTGCCAGCCGGACACCCTGACGCCCATTGAGGCCATGGGCCTGCTGTACGAGCTGAAGCAGAAACTGAGCTGACAGTTTTCGGGCTGGCAGCGGGTGCAAGGGGTTTACCGTAGGCAAACCCGCAAGGTGAATTGGCCCACGGGCCAAGCGCGGGCGGCCTCATGAGGCCATAGGCCTCCTGTACGAGCTGAAACAGAAACGCTCGCAAATTCCCCAAGGAAAGGACGTTTCCACTATGGCGACCAAAAAGGTCAAAGGCGCCTATCTTACCCCCTTTGAGCGGGTGGCCGGCGGCATTTTCTTTTTTCTCTACCTGCTGGTGATGCCCCTGATCATGGACACAGTGTTCCAGGGCATTGAGCGGCTGCTGGGCACCTCCATTTCCGGCGCCGCAGAGCGTGCCATCTACTACTATGTGGTATTTGCGCTCACATTGATCATTTTCTATAATTTCATCGGCAAGACCACCCAGCGGTTCTTCGGGAACCTGAACCGGACCCTCTCCACCTGGGGCATGGGGCTGGTGGCGTTCTACGGGCTCAACGAGCTGGCCTACCGGCTGACCAGCCTGCTCCTGGGGAACCAGACCAACCTAAACGACGTATCCATCAGCGCCCAGATCCAGGACGCCCCCCGGACCACCCTGCTCATCGTGGTGTTTCTGGCCCCCTTTGTGGAGGAGGTGCTGTTCCGGGGCTATGTGTTCGGAAGCCTCCGGGACCACAGCCGCGTGGTGGCCTATGTGTTGTCCTGCGTGCTGTTCGCGTTCCTCCATGTGTGGCAGTTTGCCGTGGGGGGGCACGGGATCTGGTACTTTGTGCTGATGCTCCAATATCTCATTCCCGGCCTGGTGCTGGCCTGGTGCTATGACCGGGCGGGGAACCTGTGGGCCCCCATCCTGGTCCACATCACCGTCAACGGGCTCTACGCCTGGGCGGTATGGTAAGCCGCCCGTCCCCTGCGGGGGCCATTGGCCCCGGGGGTCCCAGAATTTGACTGCCCCTGTCCGGAGGACCTGCAGGGGGTACGCCGCATCCCTGAGGCGGAAGATCCGCCGGCGGCCGCGCGGTGCATCCGGACAAGGGCGAGGGGCCGCCATGACGGCGAAAACACTCGTATGCCCCAGGAGCGGCGAAGACCGCCTGCTCCGCCGAAAGGAGAACACAATGCCTCATATCAAGCAACTGGACAGCCATGTGGCCGACCTGATCGCCGCCGGAGAGGTGGTGGAACGGCCGGCCAGCGTGGTGAAGGAACTGCTGGAAAACGCCATCGACGCCGGGGCCACGGCCATCACCGTGGAGATCCAGAAGGGCGGCATGGCCTATATCCGGGTGGCGGACAACGGCTGCGGCATCGCGCCGGAGGAGCTGCCCACCGCCTTCCTCCGCCACGCCACCAGCAAGCTGCGCACCGCCGCGGACCTGGGGGCCATCGGCACCCTGGGGTTCCGGGGGGAGGCCCTGGCGGCCATCTCCGCGGTGAGCCGCATGGACGTGTTCACCCGGCAGAGGGGCGCCGCCGGGGGGGCCTCCCTGTCCCTGGAGGGGGGCGTGCCCGGGGCGTGCAGCGAGGCCGGGTGCCCGGAGGGCACCACCATGGTGGTCCGGGACCTGTTCTACAACACCCCGGCCCGGCTCAAGTTCATGAAAAAGGATGCCGCCGAGGCTGCCAGCGTGGCCGCCGTGGTGCAGCACCTGTCCCTCTCCAACCCCCACATCTCCTTCCAGTTCATCAAGGACGGCGCAGAGGTCCTCCACACCCCCGGGGACAACCAGCTCTCCAGCGCCATCTACGCCGCCCTGGGCCGGGACTTCGCCCTGGGCCTGGTGCCCGTCGACGGCAGCGGCGACGGCATCCGCGTCCGCGGCTATGTGACAAAGCCCATCGCCAGCCGGGGCACCCGGGGGATGCAGACCTTTTTCGTCAACGGCCGGTACATCAAGTCCCAGCTGCTGACAGCGGCCCTGGAGGAGGCCTATAAAAACCAGATGATGAAGGGCAGGTTCCCCGGGTGCGTGCTGCACCTGGAGCTGCCCGTGTCCCAGGTGGACGTGAACGTCCACCCGGCCAAGACCGTGGTGAAGTTTGTGAATGAGCGCCAGGTGTTCTCCGCCGTGTACCATGTGGTTCAGGACACCCTGGACCGTGCCGGGGCCCCGGCGCGTCCCGCGCCGGCCCAGCCCCAGCCGGAGCAGACGGCCCAGGTCCATCCCCGGCAGGACTTCTACCGCCAGATGGACGCCAGGACCTTCCGACAGGAGGCGGAGAAACGGGAGAAACAGAAGGGCGTCTCTGTCCAGGCCCCCTTTGTCACCCGGATCCCCCCGGCCGATTCGGAATTGGGGGGCCGGGCCACCCTCCGCGATGTGGTCCAGCCCCGGCAAAGCCCGGCGCCGTCCCCTGCCCCTCGACGGGCGGCGGAGCAGGCGGTCCCCCCGGTCCAGGCGGAGCGGGGGACGGTCCGGCGGGGTGTTTCGCCTGTGCAGGCCCCGGCTTTGGAGAGTTCCCCCGCCCCGGCCGTACCGGCGGCGCAGACGTCCCTGCCGGGCGTCTCTGCCCCTGAAAAGCCGGAGTCCCCTGCCGCCGCTCCCGCACCGGCGGCGCAGCAGACCATCCTCCCTGTCGGGGAGATGGAGGACCAGACGGCCCTGGTGGAGGAGCGGCCCGCTCCCTGGCGCTTTGCGGGGGAGGTGCTGCGGACCTATATCATCGCTGAGGACGGGGAAAGCGTTTGGCTCATCGACAAGCACGCCGCCCATGAGCGCCTGAACTTCGACCGCCTGAAGGCCAATACCGAGCCCATCATGGGCCAGCAGCTCCTGGTCCCGGAGGCGGTGCAGCTCTCCCCGGAGGACTATGCGGCGCTGCTGGAGCAGCTGCCCCTGCTGGAGCAGTTCGGCTTTGAGGCGGAGGACTTCGGCAACGAGAGCCTGATGATCCGCGCCATCCCCTCGGAGATCGACGCCACCCAGATCCGGGAGACGCTGGAGATGCTCGCGGAGAAGCTCCGGCTCTCCGGCACCGCCGACCCGGCCTCCGCCCGGGACGCCATGCTCCACACCATGGCCTGCAAGGCCGCCATCAAGGGCGGCTGGGTCAGCGATCCGGCGGAGCTGAAGGTGCTGCTGGACAAGGTCCAGAGCGGGGAGATCCGCTACTGCCCCCACGGCCGGCCGGTGGCGGTGAAGCTCACCCGCTATGAGCTGGAGAAGATGTTCAAGCGGGCGTGAGGGATGCCCGTCCGACTGGGAGCGGGGGATTTCGTCCCCCCGGGCGCGAGGCCCTTTTGTCACGGCCCAAAAGGGCCGAAAAGGCCGCTTAGGGGCTGCGGCCCCTAAGGACCCCCCTTGATGTACAGCATCGTGCCTGCGCCTCATTCCGGCGCATGGGCGTCGCCCTGTCTCTGCGCCCCCTTCCGGGCCTCAGGCCCTATCTGAGCGGGCCATCCAGGCTGTTTCTCCTCCGATACCGCGCCTGGTGCGGTGGTCGGCGAAGTCCAAGTTTCCACCGCACCATGGACAGCAAGAGGAAAAGAGAAGCAACTACTCTCCTATCTTAGTGGCTTACCGTTTCACAGGCCGAATGGCGTAGTTACGAAAGCTCCAAGGCTCGTAGGTACTCGTTCTACCGACATCGTTTCTAATATAAACCCCTCCACGACCCTGTTTCAAAAACACGGGGTCCTTAGGGGTGAAACCCCTAAGCGGCGTTTTGCCCACTTTTTCGCCGTGGAAAAAGTGGGTCGCGCCGGAGCGCGAAACGCTCCCCACGGAGTGTGGCCACTCCCCTCCCCCGGCAGCGCTGCCGGGACCAGCCTGCCTCCGCCGGAGGTGCGGAACAGAACAGAAAGGAGCCTCTTATGGCAAAGAAAGACAAGCGGTTTATTCTGGTCCACAGCGAGAGCTCCGGCTTTCAGGACAGCCAGATCTGGGTGGACCGGGAGACCGGCGTCAATTACTTTTGGCACAGTTTCGGCAACGCCGGGGGCCTGACGCCCCTGCTGAAGGCCGACGGGACCCCGGTCGTCACCCCCCGGGGGGAGCTGCCGGAGGAATGACCGGGTGATCTCCAGGAAAGGAGGAGTGCCTGTGGCACAACCGAAGATCGTCTGCGTGGTGGGGCCCACCGCCTGCGGCAAGACAAAGCTGGGCGTACTGCTGGCCAAGGCCTATGACGGCGAGGTGGTCAGCGTGGACTCCATGCAGATCTACCGCGGGCTCACCATCGGCACCGCCGCGCCCACACCGGCGGAGATGGAGGGGATCCCCCACCACATGGTGGCGGTGGCGGACCCGGCGGAGAGCTGGTCCGTGGCAAAGTTTGCCGCGGCGGCGGACGCCTGCATCCAGGACATTCTCGCCCGGGGGAAGCTGCCGATCCTGGTGGGGGGGACCGGGCTCTATCTGGAGGCCGTCGTCTCCGGCCGGGACTTTGCCTCCGGACATGCCGGGGGTGCGGTCCGGCAGGAACTTCAGCAGCAGCTGGAGCGGGAGGGGATCGAGCCCCTCCTCTCGGAGCTGCGGCAGGTGGACCCGGCGGCGGCGGAGCGCCTCCACCCGTCGGACACCAAGCGGATCCTCCGGGCGCTGGAGGTCTGGCGGGAGACCGGGGAGACCATCACCGCCCACAACGAGCGGACCCGGGCCCTCCCCGGAAAGTACGACCCGGTCTATATCGGCCTGTGCTTCGCCCACCGGGAGGATATGAAGGCGCTGATCGACCGGCGGGTGGATCAGATGGTGGAGCAGGGGCTCCTCCGGGAGGTGGAAGCCCTGCTCTCCAGCGGCGTCCCCCGGGATGCCACCGCGCTCCAGGCCATCGGCTACAAGGAGTTCCTCCGGTACGAGGCGGGGGCCTGCACGCTGGCCGAGGCGGTGGCGGAGGTCAAGCTCCGCTCCCGGCAGTACGCCAAGCGGCAGCTCACCTGGCTGCGGCGGAACCGCGCGATCCACTGGATCGCCTGGGAAAAAGAGCGCGATTTTGATAAGGCTTTCCAGAAAGCGACAGAAATTTTGGCCGCCCAGGGGGTAGGATAGTCCCGGGGCGGACAAGCAGAGGTTGTCTGCCCACCACCTACATAGAAAAGGAGCAGATGACCATGACCAAGACCAAGACCGCCAAATTGCAGGACCTGTTTCTCGCCCGCGCCCGGCGCAGTGAGTGCCCGGTGACCTTGTTCCTCATGAATGGATTCCAGATGCGGGGCACCATCGCCGGATTTGACAGCTTCACCGTGATCCTCAACAGCGACGGGAAACAGAATCTTATCTACAAGCACGCCATCTCCACCGTCTGCCCGGTGCGGCCTCTGGATGTCTCCGACTGGGAGGGAGAGGAGCCGGACGGGGCGCTGTGAGATAGAAAGGAGCCCATGAAAAACAATTTCGTCACAAAACTGATTACTGCCGTGGGAATTCTGGCGGTGCTGTTCTACTTCGGCTACAGCGTCCTCACCTATCTGGCCGATCCCCTGGCCACCACAGTGGCCTACTCCTACCGCAGCGACGAGTCGGTCACGGTCTCGGGGTATCTGGTCCGGGAAGAGGAGATCCTCTCCGGAGGCTCCGGCCTGGTCTACCATACCCGGGACGAGGGGGAGCGGGTCAGCGCCGGCGGCCGGGTAGCCACCCTCTATGCCAGCCAGGACGCCCTGAACCAGGCGCTGGAGCTGGAGGAGCTGGAGGAGCAGCTGGAACAGCTGGAGTTCGCCCAGAACGTGGCCTCCGGCAGCCAGCAGGTGCTGCGGCTGGACAGCGACATCATGGAGGGCATTTTCGCCCTGCGCGCCGGCGTGGCCCAGGGGGAGCTGCTGGATGTCAGCAGCGAGAGCGAGTCCCTGCGGGCCATGATCCTCAAGCGGGAGTATACGTACAGCGGCGCCGGGGATGAGCAGATGCAGCAGCAGGTTTCCGCCCTCCAGCAGCAGATTGCCGCCCTGCGCACCACGGCCCAGGCCGGCAGCAGCGCCGTGACCACGGCCCGGTCCGGGACCTTCTCCGCCCTGGCCGACGGGTACGAGGGAGTGCTGACACCGGAGAGCCTGGAGAGTATGACCCCCTCCGTTCTGAACAGCATCCAGCCGGCGGCGGTGCCGGAGAACGCCGTGGGGAAGATGATCTACGGCAGCACCTGGTACTATGTTTCCGCCATGCCCGCCGACCAGGCCGAGGAGATGACGGCCGGCGAGAGCGTGACACTGCGCTTCATGAGCGGTCTGGACCGGGAGATCCCCATGACTGTGGAGCGGATCAGCGACGAGGAGGGGGGCGAGCGGGTGGTAATCCTCTCCTGTGAGGAGTACCTCTCCCTCACCACCCTGATGCGCCACCAGAATGCCCAGATCATCTTCCAGTCCTACAGCGGCATCCGGGTGCCCACCATGGCCCTGCGGGTGGTGACGGAGACCATCACCGACAGCGAGGGGCAGGAGACTCAGGTGTCCACCACCGCCGTCTACTGCCGCATGGGCCGCTGGGCCCGGCTCAAGCCGGTGGAGGTCCTCTATCAGGGAGAGGATTACTATCTGGTGCAGGCGGACGAAACCACGCTCCAGGGAATGTCGGAGAACGCCCGGGAGAGCAGGATCCTGCGCAGCGGGGACGAGGTCATCATCTCCGCCAGCGATCTATATGACGGAAAGGTGATCGAATAATGGGTATCCAAGAAAACATCCAGTCCATCCGCCGGCGGATGGACGCAGCAGCCTGCGCCGCGGGGCGCAGGCCGGAGGACATCCTCCTGGTGGGGGCCAGCAAGATGAACAGCGCGGCGGCCTGCCGGGAAGCGGCGGCCGCCGGGATCGACGCTCTGGGGGAGAACCGGGTCCAGGAGCTGCTGGAGAAGTATGAGCAGGGGGCCTACGAGGGGGTGCCCCTCCACTTCATCGGCCACCTCCAGCGCAACAAGGTCCGCCAGATCATCGGCAAGGTGGCCCTGATCCACTCCGTGTCCTCTCTGGAGCTGCTCACGGAGATCGACCGCCAGGCGGAAAAGCACGGCCTCCGGCAGCCGGTGCTGCTGGAGGTGAATATCGGCCGGGAGGAGAGCAAAAGCGGCTTTCTCCCCGAGGCGCTCTTTGACGCGGCCGCCGCGGCCCGGGACTTTGCCCATGTGGAGGTCCAGGGAATCATGGCCATCCCGCCGGCGGAGCTGGAAGAACATGGAAACCTCCCTTATTTTCAGCAAGTTTATGCCCTTTATATTGACATTAACTGCAAATTGTACCATAATGGTTTCAAATACCTCTCTATGGGCATGAGCGATGATTTCGAGGACGCCATCGCTGCCGGCGCCAACATGGTGCGCGTGGGCTCGGCGATCTTCGGCGCGCGGAATTATCAGAAATAAGGAGGACAAAGTCCATGCGCATTTTTGACGAGATGAAAAAGATTTTCAACCCCTACGAGGACGAGGACGACTATGAGGAGGGGTTTGACGACCAGGATGTCTCCCCCTTTGTGGACGACCGGGACCGCCGCAGCGACCGGGACCGGGACAGAGACCGGGACCGGGAGCGCAAAAGTGCCGGCGCCTTTGACGAGCGGCGCAACAAGGTGGTGAACATCGCCGCCACCACCCAGCTCAAGGTGGTGCTGGTGAAGCCTGAGCGCTTCGAGATGGCCAGCGAGATCGCCGACCACCTGAAGGAGAAGCGCACCGTGGTGATCAACCTGGAGTCCACCCACAAGGATATTGCCCGGCGGCTGATCGACTTCCTCTCCGGCGTGGCCTACGCCAGCGAGGGGCGCATCAAAAAGATCGCCGCCAATACCTATATCATCACCCCCTATCACGTGGAGATGGTGGGAGACCTGCTGGACGAGCTGGAAAACAACGGACTGTATTTTTGACCTGGGGGGATAAAGAGAGATGTTGACGCCGCAGGAAGTGAGCAGTAAGACCTTCCCCAAGGCGGTCATGGGCGGATACGCCATGGCCGCGGTGGATGAATTTCTGGACGCCCTGACCGAGGACTACACCAACCTCTACAAGGAGACGGCGGCCCTGAAGACCAAGGTCAAGACGATGATGGAACAGATGGAGGAGTATCGGCAGGTGGAGGACGCCATGCGCTCCACCCTGCTGGCGGCCCAGCGGACGGCCAAGGAGATCGTGTCCGAGGCCGAGCAGAAGCGGGACGCGCTCACCGCCGAGGTGGAGGAGCGCAAGCAGAGCCTGGTCTCCGGCGCAGAGACGGCGGCCCGGGAGCGCGTGGCCCAGCTGGAGGCCCAGATGGCGGAAGAGGAGCAGAAGCTGGCCGACACCCGGGAGCGCGTGGCCGGCGAAATTGCCGCCCAGGCCCGGAAGCTGGAAAAGGCGAAGCAGGCCGTGTCCAAGTATCTCCAGGTCACCCGCGCCAACTGCGAGGAACAGCTGAAGATCCTCCAGCGCCTGGAGGAGCTGGAGCCGGAGGCTTTCGAGGTTCCGCCGGCGCCGGTCCGGCGCGCCCCTGCGCCCCAGCCCCAGACAGAGCCGGAGCCCGAGCCGGTGTCGGAACCGGAGCCGGAGATGCGCGTGGAGGAGGACTTCTTTACCACGCCCCTGCCCACCATGGAGGACATCAAGAAAGTCCAGGCAAAACAGCCGGAAACTGCGGAGCCCTTGGAGGAGGATGTGGCCGCCAATGTTCAGGCAGCCATGGATGCCCTGGCAGTGGAGGAAAACTCCCTGTGGGACAGCCTGCCGGAGGACGCCACGCGGGTCATCAAGCTGGACGAGCTCCAGTTTGGCCGCAATTATAAGAAGGAAAAATAAGAAAAGCGGCCCTTTGGGGCCGCTTTTTGCCTAAAAACGGAGGGAAACGCCATGGAACGGGAAAAGCCCATCGTTGCCATCCTCTATGACTTTGACAAGACCCTGTGCACCCAGGATATGCAGAACTACGGCTTTATCCCCAGCCTGGGACTGGCCCCGGCGGACTTCTGGCGCCTGGCCAACAGCTTTGGCTGGCGGGAGAAGATGGATGGGATCCTGGCCTACATGTACACCATGATCCAGGAGAGCCGCAGGCGGGGGGTGCCCTTTACCCGGGAGAGCCTGAAACACCAGGGCCGCAGCATCGCCTT
Source organism: uncultured Oscillospiraceae bacterium (assembly GCA_944386995.1). Classification (GTDB taxonomy): domain Bacteria; phylum Bacillota; class Clostridia; order Oscillospirales; family Oscillospiraceae; genus CAJFPI01. The sequence continues at coordinate 5,289 of CALXDF010000198.1, read as the reverse complement.
CTTCCCCGGCGTCACCGACTGGTTCAGCCGCATCAACCGCTTTGGGGAGCGCCAGGGGGTCGGCGTGGAACACTATGTGATCTCCTCCGGTCTGCGGGAGATCATCGAGGGCAGCGCCATCGCCGGGGAGTTCAAGGAGATCTACGCCAGCGAGTTCTACTATGACGAGACCGGCACGCCGGTGTGGCCCAAGCTGGCGGTGAATTTCACCGCCAAGACCCAGTTTGTCTACCGCATCAACAAGGGGGTGCTGGACGTGTCCGACGATCACACCCTCAACGCCTCCATGCCCGACGACAGCAAGCGGGTGCCCTTCACCAACATGATCTATGTGGGGGACGGCCTCTCCGATGTGCCCTGCATGAAGATGATGCGGGCCTACGGCGGCCAGGCCATCGCCGTGTACCAGGCGGTGAACAAAAAGGGCGTGGAGCAGCTCCTGCGGGACGGCCGGGTGGACTACATTTTCCCGGCGGACTACCGGGAGGGGACGGCCCTGGAGCTCACCATGCAGAACATCATCCGCAAGATGGCCGTCACCACCCGCCTGGAGGAGGAGACGGCAGAGCAGCTGCGGCGGGTGCAGAAATAGCAGCGGATCTGGAACAGACAGCGCCCCCGGCGGAAGCCTCCGCCGGGGGCGCTTTGCAGCGCTCAGCCCCTGTATCCCTCCAGCTCCGCCGCGGCCTGTTTCAGCCGCCGCCTGAGGCCGCTGTAGCGGCGCTGCTGCTTGTCGTTGGCGGCCATCTGGAGGATGGCGCTGTCGTCGCCCACCACTACCAGCAGCTCCCGGGCCCGGGTGATAGCCGTGTAGAGCACGCCCCGCACCATGAGGGAGGGGGCGCAGCGCATGCAGGCAAACACCACCGCCTGGTACTCGCTGCCCTGGGCCTTGTGGACGGTGATGGCATAGGCCATATCCAGCTCATTGAGCATGTCCGTGGTGTAGACGGCCTTCCGGTCGTCAAAGGCCAGCGTCAGCAGCTCCCCGGAGGGGTCCACCTCCAGGACTTGTCCCACGTCGCCGTTGAAGATCCCGGTGCCCACGGTGCCGTCGGGGCGCTCCCACACCACGTCGTAGTCGTTTTTGGTCTGCATGATCCGGTCCCCCACCCGGAACACCAGATCCCCCCAGACCTTCTCCCCCTTGCCGGGGGCGGGGGGGTTCAGGGCCGCCTGGAGCCGACGGTTCAGCTCCACCGTGCCCCAGGCCCCCTTCCGGGTGGGACAGACCACCTGGATCTGGCTCTGTTCCACGCCCATGTTCTCCGGCAGGCGGGTCTGGCACAGCCCGACCACCGTGTCCACCAGGCGCTGGGGGTCCCGGCGGCACAGGAAGAAGAAGTCCCCCTGGTTGCTGGCAAGGTTGGGGGCCAGACCGGCATTGATGGTATGGGCATTGCGGACGATGGCGCTCTCCTGGGCCTGGCGGAAGATCTCGGTCAGGGACACCGTGCAGATGGCCCCGCTGCGGATCAGGTCGGAAAACACGTTCCCCGGCCCCACCGAGGGCAGCTGGTCCGGATCCCCCACCATGACCAGCCGGGTCTCCGGCCGCAGAGCCGAGAGCAGGGCCCGCATCAGGGGCAGGTCCACCATGCTCATCTCGTCCACGATCACCGCGTCCGCCTCCAGCGGCTCCTTCTCATTTTTGGCAAAGGTCAGATCCCCGGTCTGCTCGTTGTACACCATGCCCAGCATCCGGTGGATGGTCTGGGCCTCCCGGCCGGTCAGCTCGCTCATGCGCTTGGCGGCCCGGCCCGTGGGGGCCATGAGGGCCACGTCCATCCCAAGGCTGTCGAACACGGCCACCACCCCCCGCACGGAGGTGGTCTTGCCGGTGCCGGGGCCGCCGGTGAGGAGCAGCAGCCCCTCCGTGGCGGCCAGCTCCACGGCCTGGCGCTGGGCGGGGGCATAGGTAATGCCCTGCTGGGCCTGGATGCGGTCGATGATGGCGCCGATGTTGCGCCCCTCGTCCGGCTTGCAGGAGAGCATGGTCCGGAGCTTGGCCGCCACATAGAGCTCCGCCTCGTGGAGCCGCCAGAGGTAGCAGCCCTCCACCTTGCCGATGGCGTCCGCCACCACAGCCTGCCGGGCGATCAGGTCGTCCAGGGCACGCTCCACCTGGTCCTCGCCGGCGCCGATCAGCTGCTGCGCCGCGGCCAGGAGCTTCTCCCTGGGGAGGAATACATGGCCGTTGTTCAGGTTGTGGGACAGCTCAAAGAGGACCGCCGCCTCCACCCGGCGCTGGCTGCCTCCGTCAAACCCCAGCCCTAAGGCGATCTCGTCCATGACGGAGAAGTCCACGCCGTAGAAGTCGTCCACCAGGAGATAGGGGTTTTGCAGCACCGCCTCCATGGCCTCCATCCCGTAGCGCCGGTAGAGGCGCATGGCCAGGGACAGGGGCAGGTCGCTGCGGGCGAGGAACTCCAGCAGGCGGCGCATCCCGGTCTGGTAGCGGAAGCTCTCGCCGATCTCCTTGGCCTTTTTGGCGGTGATGCCCTTGATGGCGGCGATCCGCTCCGGCTCCTCCTCCAGCACCTGGAGGGTGTCCGCGCCGAACCGCTCCACCAGCCGCTGGGCAGTGGCCGGGCCCACCCCCTTCACCACCCCGGAGGAGAGATAGCTCAGGATCTCCGTCTCCGTGGTGGGCATGTGCCGCTCCACCTGCTCCGCCTTCAGCTGCTCGCCGTGGGTGGGATGGTGCATCCACACCCCGGTGACGATCAGGTTCTCTCCCGGCGCGGCGCAGGGGATGCATCCCACCACGGTGATGATCTCCCCGTCGCCGGTCACCAGGCGCAGCACAGTATACCCGTTCTCCTCGTTCTGGAAGATCAGGCTGAGAATCGTCCCGTCAACGGTTTCGTGCTGCATATCCTATGTACCTCACTGAAAATAATCGGCCGCCTGTTCCCGGGGGCAGAGGACCACACAGTCCTCCTCCCGGGTGAGCAGCTGCGCCAGCTCCCGGCCCTCCTCCGTCAGCCCGCAGTCCAGGATCACGATGGTGCCGAAGGCCCCCCGGTCATAGCGCAGCTGGGAGAGGGTGTGGACCGTGTACTCCAGGTTTTCCCCGGCGCCCCTGGCCTGCACCACGGCGGCCACGTTGGAAAAGAGGCGGCGCCTGTTGCGAAGAAAGAGGCTTGCCACCATCCAGAGGATCGTCGCCAGCCCCACGGCGGCCAGCATGGCCACCAGTCCGTCCTGCAGAAGTCTCATATGCTTTCACCTCTGCCCATCCTATGCGCCCGCTTACAGGGCGGTGACGCTGTGGGTGATGCAGGTGATGATAAAGCCGGCGGCCAGCACCCCGGCGGTGATGGCGGGCACCGCCTTGGACAGGCGCATGTCCAGCGCCGCGGCAATCATGGCGCCGGTCCAGGCGCCGGTGCCGGGCAGGGGGATGGCCACGAAAATGAACAGCCCCCAGGTCTGATACTTGAGGACAGCTTCCTTTTTCTTCTCTGTCCGCGCCTCCAGCCAGTTCACCGCCCCCCGAACCAGAGGCACCTTTACCTTGAGCCAGGCAAAGAGGCGGCGGACAAAGAGGATTAAAAAGGGGACGGGAAGCATATTGCCGATAAAAGCTGCCAGAAAAGCTGCCGGCATGCTCAGTCCCGCCGCCACGCCGAAGGGGATGCCCCCCCGCAGCTCCACCACCGGCAGCATGGACACCAGCACCGTCAGGCAGAACTCCCCGGCCTGGGTTTCGGTCAGCCACTGTAAAAGGTCCATAACATACTCCTGTTATCTGAAAGTCAGGGCGGCACTGCCGCCAGGGGCGGGGATGTCTCGCGTCTCCAGACGCGAGGCGCTTTTGCCGCCGGAACCGGCGGGGGGATGGGGCGTTTCGCGCCCCGGCGCGACCTACTTTTGCCGCCAGGCAAAAGTAGGCAAAAGCTGGCTTAGGGGGATGAAATTGGTCGGACCTCGTCGACGCAAGCTACACATCGCTCGTTTCCCCGCACACGGGAAAACTCACTCGTTCCACTGCGTCTCCTCTCCCCACCGGACCCGCTGCGCTGGGCTCCGGCGGGGGCCCCCGGTGTTTTCGGGCGGCGAACGGTCCTCAAAATTTCACCCCCTAAGACCCCCCGAAATTTTACGGGAGCTGTCATGCGGAAAGCCTGGAGCATCCGGGCGGCGCGCGGTCGTGGAACTGCCTCTGCGCTGATTCCCGCTGACGCTGACTTGGCGCTTCCGCCAGATTTTGCGGCCCTCGCTACCTGCGCCACTTCCCCTGTGTGTCTCCCGCTGCGGAGGATCCCGAGCTCCGGCTGCCGACACCCACCGCAGCAGGCGCGGCTCAGGAGGCGTATCCGACGGGATAACCGCCCAGGCAGGGCCTAGCGGAGCGGAAGGCCCGGAAAGCGGCGCAGAGGCGATTCGATGCCCGCGCGCCGGTAAAAGGACGCTACACTTTGCTGTACGCCCCTGGGGTACTTAGGGGCCGCAGCCCCTAAGCCAGTTTTTGCCTACTTTTGTCTGGCGACAAAAGTAGGTCGCGTCCGGAGACGCGAAACGTCTCCGCCCTTCCGGCAGGGTCTGCCGACACCCGCCACAGAAAATGGGGGGCGGAACCGTCTCCCCTGCGGCCAGGGGAAACCACTCTTTGTCTGGCGACAAAAGTAGGTCGTCCCCGGGGGGGACGAAATCTCCCCGCCCTCCTGGCAGGGGCCTGCCCTTCCGTGCCGCAGAAACGGGAGCAGCGTCACGGCGGACAGCTACATCCCCAGCATCTTCCTGAGATACTGCCCGGTGTAGGACGCCTCGCAGGCCGCAACCTCCTCCGGCGTGCCGGTACAGACCACGGTTCCGCCGCCGTCGCCCCCCTCGGGGCCCAGGTCGATGATGTGGTCGGCGCACTTGATGACATCCAGGTTGTGTTCGATGACCACCACCGTATTCCCGGCGTCCACCAGCCGCTGGAGCACCTCCAGTAGCTTCCCCACATCGTCGGTGTGGAGGCCCGTGGTGGGCTCGTCCAGGATGTAGATGGTGCTGCCGGTGGAGCGCTTGGAGCGCTCTGTTGCCAGCTTGACCCGCTGGGCCTCGCCGCCGGAGAGAGTGGTGGAGGGCTGGCCGATCTTGATATACCCCAGTCCCACGTCGCACAGGGTGGCCATGCGGCTGCCGATCTTGGGGATGGCGGAGAAGAACTCCTTTCCCTCCTCGGCGGTCATCTCCAGCACCTCGTAGATGTTCTTGCCCTTGTAGCGGACCTCCAGGGTCTCCCGGTTGTACCGCCGGCCCTTGCACACCTCGCAGGGCACATAGATGTCGGGG
>CALXDF010000197.1 GCA_944386995.1 uncultured Oscillospiraceae bacterium | reverse complement strand
GCATGGTGAGGACCTGCTTGGACCCCGGGGACACGGACACACTGACCGAGGGGGCGATGGTCCTGCCCTTCAGCAGTGCCGCCACCTTCAGCAGATCCATAAGGCTGGAGTTGGTGCAGGAGCCGATGCACACCTGATCCACCTTCGTCCCGGCGATGCTGGACACGGTTACCACGTTGTCCGGGCTGTGGGGGCAGGCAATCAGGGGCTCCAGGGCCGAGAGGTCCATGTCGATGACGGTGTCATACACCGCGTCGGCATCGCTGGAGAGGGGTACATAGTCCCCCTCCCGGCCCTGGGCGGCCAGAAAAGCGCGGGTGATCTCGTCGGAGGGGAAAATCGAGGTGGTAGCACCCACCTCGGTGCCCATGTTGGTGATGGTGGCCCGCTCCGGCACGGAGAGCGTCGTCACGCCGGGGCCGCCCCACTCGATGATGGAACCTACGCCGCCCTTGACGCTGATGCGCCGGAGCAGTTCCAGGCTCACGTCCTTGGCAGTGACAAAGGGGCTGAGTTTCCCGGTCAGGTTCACCTTCACCATTTTGGGCATGGTGATGTAGTAAGCGCCGCCGCCCATGGCCACCGCCACGTCCAGTCCGCCGGCGCCGAAAGCCAGCATGCCCAGGCCGCCGCCGGTGGGGGTATGGCTGTCAGAGCCGATGAGGGTCTTGCCGGGGATCCCGAAGCGCTCCAGGTGGACCTGGTGGCAGATGCCGTTGCCGGGGCGTGAGAAGTACAGGCCGTGTTTCTTTGCCACAGACTGGATGTACCGGTGGTCGTCGGCGTTCTCAAAGCCGGACTGCAGGGTATTGTGGTCGATGTAGGCCACACTGCGCTCCGTCCGCACCCGGGGGATGCCCATGGACTCAAACTCCAAATAAGCCATCGTACCTGTGGCGTCCTGGGTCAGCGTCTGGTCGATGCGCAGGGCTACCTCGCTGCCGGGGGTCATGTCCCCGCTGACCAGGTGAGACCGAATGATCTTTTGAGCAATGGTCAAACCGCTCATTTTGTTTTTCCTCCCATTATACTGTCCATAGCGTGCTGGAGGTGTTCCTCCGTCAGCCGGGCCGCCGCCTCTCCATCATGGGCGGCAATGGCCTCATAGATCTTCCGGTGTTCCACCGCGATCTCCGCGCTGCGTCTGGGGTTCTCAATGGAGGTCCGGCGGTATTTCTGAATGCGCTTGTGCAGGGGGATCAGCGTATCCGCCAGCACATGGCGGCCGCTCTGACGGCAGATCTCCACGTGGAACTGGTCATCCATCTCCTTGACGTGGGCGGGGTCCCTTTTTTCCGTGTAAAAACTTTGCAGTTCCACGATGTGCTTGAGTTCCTCCAGCCCCTCATCCGTGATGTTCTGGGCGGCATAATAGCTGGCAAGTCCCTCCAGCCGCAGGCGGATGTTCATGATATCCCGGACATCCTCCTCTGTGATCCCCAGCACCACGCTTCCCTTGCCGCTGTCGCTGTCGGCGATCAGTCGCTCCTGGGTCAGGCGGCGTATGGCCTCCCGCACCGGAGTGCGGCTGACGCCCAGCTCCTCCGCCAGCCCCAGCTCCGTCAGGACCTGGCCCGGGGCATAGCGGCCAAAAATGATATCGTCCTCCAGGCGCTCATAGACCCGGTCCGCCAGCAGTACGTTCTTATATGGTTTCGCTGTCATTACAAATTCCTCCCCGGCCACTTCAATTCCCCATGGGTCAACTCACTGATCTTGTGGGCCAGCTCATGATTGGACAGCACCGACTGACGGCCATCCTCATACTCCTGGTCTACCCACTCCTTCAGCGCGATGATCAGCGGGTCCTTCTTGCTGTAAGCCTTTTCCGGCGGCAGGTGGTAAGCCTCGTTGATCCAATAGGCGATGCCCGCAAGGCCCGAGGTCTTGCTGATCTGCACCGTGGCCGGACGGTTGAGCAGTTTCTTGGTATTGAAGATGTTATAGATCTCCTCGTCCTTCAGCAGACCGTCGGCGTGAATGCCCGCCTTGGTCACATTGAAGTTCTCCCCTACGAAGGGCGTCATCACCGGGATGTTGTAGCCGATCTCATTGGTGAAGTAGTCAGCGATCTCCGTGATGACTGTGGGATCCACCCCGTCCAGGCTGCCCCGGAGGGAGGCATACTCAAAGATCATGGCCTCCAGGGGCACATTCCCCGTACGCTCTCCGATGCCCAGCAGGGAGCAGTTGACGGCGCAGGCGCCATAGAGCCAGGCAGTGGCTGCATTTGCCACAGCCTTGTAGAAGTCGTTGTGGCCGTGCCACTCCAGCATCTCGCTGGGCAGATCTGTATAGTGCTGCAGGCCATAGATGATGCCGGGGACGCTGCGGGGCAGGGCCACCTCGGTGTAGGGCACGCCGAACCCCATGGTGTCGCAGGCCCGGATCTTCACCGGGATCCCCGCCTCCTTGGCCAGATTCTGCAGCTCGTTGACCAGGGGCACCACAAAGCCGTAGAAATCCGCCCGGGTGATGTCCTCCAGGTGGCAGCGGGGCACCACGCCGGCGTCAAAGGCATCCTTTACCGTTCCCAGATACAGGTCCATGGCCTGGCGGCGGGTCATCTTCATCTTCTTGAAGATATGGTAGTCGCTGCAGCTCATGAGCATGCCGGTCTCCTTGATGCCCAGGGACTTCACCAGCTTGAAGTCCTCCTTGCTGGCACGGATCCAGCTGGTGATCTCCGGGAAGGGCAGGTCCAGCTCCATGCACTTCTCAATGGCCTCCCGGTCCTTTTTGCTGTAGACAAAGAACTCGGTCTGGCGGATGATGCCGAAGGGGCCGCCCAGCTTGGAGAGGAACTTATAGATCTGCACCACCTGGTCCACGGTGTAGGGCTCCACAGACTGCTGTCCGTCCCGCAGAGAGGTGTCGGTGATCCAGATATCCTCGGGCATGTTCATGGGCACCCGGCGGTGGTTGAAAGGCACCTTGGGCACAGTGTCATAGCCGTAGATATCCCGGTACAGGTTGGGCTCTTCCACGTCCTGCAGAGAATATTTATAGGAGCGGTACTCCAACAGGTTGGTCTTACTCGATACTTCCAACATAAGCGTCCCCTCACTTTGCTCGGTAGATTGGATAAATGTATCCTTGTATACAATTATACAAAAATGCATTGATCTGTCAATTGCGGGGACAGAAAAAGAGGCCCCGCTGGTTGCGGAGCCTTTCAGTCAATATTCACAAAATCAGCTCAGACCGCTAATCCATTCCTCTACCAGTTCAATGATTTTCAAGCGAACCACGTAGCCCTCGCTCTCCTGGGTAATGAGGGAAACTTCCTCCTCCGTCAGCCCCGCTGTTTCCGCGCTGCCGGCAAATTCCTCGGTGGTAGCAGCCATACACAGAGGCGGGAACACCACACACCACCAGTTTTGCCCCTCCCCTTCTCCCAGGGTCACCCGCAGGGACAGATAACGCCCGGCAGGCAGCGTAAAGGTATCGTATTCCCGGGTGGGATAGGCCTCCCAGGTGAGGGCAGCCCGGGCCGAATAGTCAAAGCCGTTCTCTGCCGTCACAGCGGCGGCCAATGCCTCCAGCTCCGGCAGCAGCCCCTTTAACCGCTTCTCCGCCTCCTCCACCGTGGCACAGTCCTCCAGCTGCGACTCCGCTGCCTCCAGTACCACATCCCGGACCTGGAGCTTGACCGCCTGGTCCGCCTCACTGTCGGAATTTGCCACAACGTGCAGCCGGATCAGCTTTCCGGCCAGATCCTCCCGGGCCTCATGGGCGTCTGCCGCCGTCCAGACAGCGGTCGCCCCCAGGGCGAACAGGATGGAGAGCAGACAGATCACAGATTTCTTCATAAAGAAAGCACCGTCCTTTTCTGAGGAATACCTCAGTATGGACAGTGCTTTTCCAAATCATACAGACGATATGGACTTTTTCATGATTTCCGCAGTTCCGGCAGGATCGCCATCAAGCGTCTCCCGGCCTCAGCCGCACTTGTCCGCCGGGGCGCACCGCCCCACCGGCCGGGTCAAAAACGTCTGGGGATAATCCCGGCGCAGTGTCTCCACCGCCCGGCGGGCTTGCAATTCGTCGGTAAAGACGCCAAACACAGTGGGACCGCTGCCGGTCATACAGGCGGCATCCGCCTCCAGGTCCATCAGCTGGCGCTTGATCTCCCCCACCGCCCGATACTTCCGGGGCAGCACATCCTCAAACACATTGTATACCCGGCGGCACACCCCAGGCAGATCCCCGCCGGACAGCGCCGCCGTAATTCCCGCGGTATCCGGATGGCAGCGCAGCCGATGCAGGCGTACCTGGGAGAAGAGCTCCGGTGTGGAGATTGGAAATCCCGGTTTGCAGATCACCAGCAGGCAGTCCGGAAGGGGCGGCAGATCAGTCAGCACCTCACCGCGGCCTTCAGCCAGAGCCGTACCCCCACGGACGCAGTAGGGAACGTCGCTGCCCACCTGAAGGGCCATAGCCTCCAAATCCGCCTCCGGCAGATCCGGGGCCAGCGCACGGCGCAAAATCCGCAGGACAGCGGCCCCGTCGCTGCTGCCGCCGGCCATGCCGGCAGCCACAGGGATATGCTTGTCCACCCGGATGGTAAGTCCAACCGGCGCGATCCCCGTCTCCCGGAAAAACAGTTCTGCGGCCTTCACCGCGATGTTGTTATGATCCCGGGGCAGATAGTTCAGGTTGGTCACCAGGGTGATCCCCTGCCGCTCCTTGAAGGTGACCGAGACCGTGTCCTTCAGGTTGATGCTCTGCATCACCATTCGAAGGTCGTGGTACCCGTCCGGCCGTTTGCCCAGGATATCAAGCGTCAGATTCAGTTTTGCATAGGCCGGCTCGGTAATGGTCATAAAAGTCCTCTCAAATCCTGATCGTAGTCTAATTCTTCCCCACAGCGAGGGCAGTAGGAGGCAAAGAGATTCCGGTCCAAATGCTCGCCGCAGTAGGGGCAGCGCCAGTATTTAACCTCCAGAGCCACCGTTGCCGCCAGCAGCAGCAACCCCAGCAGCAGCGCCCAGTCAATATCCAAGGTGCCGCCGCACAGGACGAGGAGCACAGAGACACCCACCCCCAGGAAATACAGCCGGCGCACAAGGCGAAGGGTCATGATCTGTCATCGCTCCTTTCATCGCAGTCCAGCTTTTTCCCGCAGTGGGGGCAATAGGCAGTAATGGGGTAGTCGACCCGCCCCGGGGAGCGGCCGCAGTAGGGGCAGCGCCAGTACCGATGGACCAAAACCATCCACAC
>CALXDF010000196.1 GCA_944386995.1 uncultured Oscillospiraceae bacterium | reverse complement strand
TGACAGAACTGCAGTCCGCCAATATCCATCCGGGCAGGAATGATGTCATCAACGAATCTGCGGTCGATCATGTGCCCGATGCGTTAGTGGACTGAGAAAACATGCTTGCGTGGGAAACTGACTTTATCTGTCCAGCGCCCCCAGTTTCCTGTTCAGCATGTTGATCCCCATCAGCACCCTGTTTATCCCGAAGCGTTTTCCGCATCTCTATAAGCGGTGCTTCCTGCCGCTCAAGCGGCCTGCGCATATTGCACTGATCGTAGTGGTGTGTGGAATCCTGATTTATCTGTCTGGCAATTCCTTCCTGCAACTTACGCCGAAGGCCATTATCTGTTTGGTCATCTACTACGGTCTGGTAGCCCTCAATCTGATCCGTGTGCGTGCACAGTTTAAGAAGGAGGGCAAAGAATTCGGCGGTTTGAAGGCGGACTATGACCCATATTGGGTGGAAGAAGAGGCAAGACTTGCTGCCGAGGAAGCGGCCGCAAACAAGGCTGCTCAGAAATAAGCGGCAGACAAAACTGGAGAGCGAGAATATTACACACTGGTCCGATAAAAGAAAGCAGGGAACATCGATGAGCGAATTTGATGAAAAACTTGACCGGCGCGGCACAGACTGCATGAAATGGGATGTGGCCGACAAAGCCTTCGGCGCCCAGGACGTGATCCCAATGTGGGTGGCAGACATGGATTTCCCCACGCCGCGGGCAGTGACGGAGGCGATCATCCGGCGAGCAACCCATGGGGCCTTTGGCTATAACGTGGTGCCGCAGTCTTACTATGACTCCATTATTGGCTGGATGCAGAGGCGCCACGACTGGAAGATCGAGAAGGACTGGATCGTCTATACGCCTGGGGTAATTCCGGCGCTGTACTGGGCAGTAGGCGCATTTACAAAGCCAGATGAGAAGGTTTTGGTCCAGTCCCCGGTATACTACGTATTTTACAATGCTATTGCAGCCCGGAAAAGGGAGGTGGTATGCAGCGAACTGGTGCAGAGCGAGGCGGGATATCACATTGATTTTGAGGACCTGGAGAAAAAGCTGTCAGATCCTTCCGTCAAATTGATGATTTTCTGCAGCCCGCACAACCCTGTGGGCAGGGTATGGACCAGGGAGGAATTGCTTCGGGTGAGCGACCTATGCTGTAAGCACGGCGTGCTCCTCGTGGCCGATGAGATCCATGCCGATCTGGTGTGGAAAGGACACAAGCATATTCCGGTTGCCTCGGTGAGTAAAGAGGCCGCAGCCAATACCATCACCTGCACCGCTCCCTCCAAGACATTCAATCTGGCAGGGCTCGCCACAGCCAATGCGATCATCTCCAATCCACAGATTCGAGAGCAGTTTTGTGAAGAGCGGCGCAAAAGTGCAATTCACAGCCCGGACACCTTTGGCATGGTGGCGCTGGAGGCAGCATATAACCACGGCGAGGTCTGGCTTTCTGACCTGATGGAATATCTGGAGGGGAATTATGAGTTGCTGGAGCGCTATCTGAGAGAGCATCTGCCAGAGGTCAAACCCCTCAAGCCGGAAGGCACGTATTTGGTTTGGCTGGATTTCCGGTCGTTGGGACTTGATGAAGAGGGGCTGAAGCAGTTTCTGAACCAAGAGGCGAGAGTCGCGATGGATCAGGGGCCATGGTTCGGTGCAGGCGGCCAGGGATTCGCACGGATGAACTTGGCTTGCCACCGGAGTACACTCCAGGATGCACTGCAGCGTCTGGAACATGCTATCCATAAAGGAAAATAATGATTCCCAATCAGACCGTATCGAAAAAGGTTGCTGCAAGTGAAGGGCTTGCAGCAACCTTTTCTATACTTTGAACTTTGAAATTTATAATCCGAAGAATATATGCGGTGATTATTTTATTTGTGTCTCTTTATCCATGGTCGCTTTTGATGCCCCTGGACCGTTTCCATTCCCGAAGTTTCTTACGGCGCTTGCGGTCGATCTGGAGCCCGCGGCAGATGACATCCTCTTTGCAGTTGTCTTCGAAGCTCCTGCCCATGGCGTTCGAACCTCCACAGGACCGCTCCGGCCACAGAGACGACATTCGTGGTCATAGGAACAGATCTCGCCGGTGCATGATTGTGTTCATTCGCTGTGACAGCAGAGTCCTGGCTACCGATTTCTTTTTGAACAACTGACAGTTGGATCCCATCCTGAGCCAGACGCAGGGCCTCCTGGATCCCCTGCTTGGTAAGGAACCCCTCCCTGGGCTCTGAGGAGAACACCACCATGTGGATGTGGACGCTGCTCTCCTTCTGGTGGAAGGCGGCATACCAGCGCAGATGGTCCGGCTGGATTTTATAGCCTCTGGCAATGTCGCAGAGACAGGATTGAACCAGAGCCTGCCAGTCAGCGGCAGTGGTATATCCCAGCCGCCCCGCATCCTCCTTGCAGATGTCTACCACCGGCGTCCAGACATTGCCGGGGTGCTCCGCCACCTCCCGGATGGCCTGAGAGAGATTTGCCACCTTCCCATTGGCATCCCAGAGGCCGTGTTTCCCCAGCCGCTTGGCTCATCGCTGCAACGTATTCTTCATGGACCTGTTGGATCCGCTCGGAGGCGTTGGGCTGGGTGGGCTGGGTCAGGTAATCCTCGTACTCCAGCAGTTCCCTACTCTCCGGGAAGTCCCGGAGCAAACGCCGGATATCGTCCTGTTGTTTCTTTGTGGCAGGCAGATTCCCGCGCGCATCCGGCAGAATCTCTACGCCGAGTCGTGTCGCCAGGTAGCGAACACGCTTGGATCGTCTGGCGCTGTCACGGCCGCCCTTGAGGTAGGGGGACATGAACCGGATCCTGCTCATGCATCATCTGTCAGGCGGCGCTGCTGGTCCAGCGCGTCGTCGAATCGGATTTTGCCGTCGGTGCGCTTGACTTCGTCCACTGCATAGGCGCGCAGCTCCCGCCGGTTGATCGGATCAGCGCGGAAGCGGGCGGCAATGGCGTGGCCCATCATGTTCAATTCCACGCGCCACTCAGACAGCCGTCCATGCGCTGAACCAATTCCGGCCTCAGCCAAATCGTGAGTTTGATCCTAATTTCTTCTTCCATGGGGGCTCATCCCTTTCCACGGCGGTTTCAATGGGCAGCAGTCACTAATCGGCGGGATAATTCATTTGAAATATGCTTCCTTCATGGGGCCTCCTTTGCAGATATGGGTTGGTTGGATTGATTTACAGCCTGTCTTCCGCGGTCCTTTCTGAGAAAATAAAAGCGCCGGTTTTCAGATTCCATGGGGATCTAAAACCGGCGTTTTTTGTGATGCATTTTCTTCGATCAATTAGTTAGAGAAACCGTCACTTGTTACAATTCCTGCCTATAAACTTTGTCGAAAATTTTCGGACGCATATCTGATAAAACTCGTATTTTTCCATGGTTACAGGTGGATTGTCCCCGAATTTTAACTCGATATAGCCGGCACGGGGGTTCAAGCCCGTGAACAACGGAAAAATATCTATGGAATACAACCGTGTTTTTTGACCTGCGGAAATCCCGGAAATGGTTGATGCCGTAGGCTTTGCGCCTACGGCATCTATTCCATATGCTAGATCTGGTGGAGACTGCTGGACTCGAACCAGTGACCTCCTGCGTGTGAAGAACTGCGTATCGGCGGTTGCAGGCGTCCACTCTTCCGAACGGCAAGAGTTTGCAGGCTCTGAAGGGCAATTATTTTTCGCT
>CALXDF010000195.1 GCA_944386995.1 uncultured Oscillospiraceae bacterium | reverse complement strand
CGATATGGCCCACCTTGACGGAGGGGAGGAGGGTGAGGATGCCGTCCACCATGCCCAGGCCGGCCCGGAGGACGGGGACGATGGGCAGCTTCTTACCGGCGATCATCTTGAACTTGGCGGTAGTGATGGGGGTCTTAATCTCTACCTCCTCCAGGGGCAGATCCCGGGTGGCCTCATAGCACATGAGGGTGGCGATCTCCGAGACCACCTCCCGGAAATCCTTGACGCCGGTGTTCTCGTCACGGAGTATGCTCAGCTTGTGCTGGAGCAGCGGATGGTCCAAAATGTGTACCTTTTCCATGTCCATGGTTCATTCCCCTTTGTTTCGTTCTTTTTCCAGCCGCTCCCGTTCTGCCTGGGAGAGCCGGTGGTATGCGGGCGCCAGAGAGGCCGCGTCGGTCAGCCCGCCCGCCCGGGCCAGCTCCAGGGCGCACCGGGCAACTCCCCATGCGCTCTGCTGCCGCAGGTGGGGCGGTGCCAGCCGGACGTCCAGCCCCAGTTCCTTGAGGGTAGTATAGCATAAAACGGCGCCGTCTCCAACCAGAATTTGCGGTTTTCCACGGTTTTTTAATTCCTCCGCCAGCTCGTCCAGGGAAATGGCACGGTCGGGGGTGAGCCGCTCCAGGCCGTCCCCCGTGCCGCGGAAGCGGGCGTTGTACACCTGGTGCCGCCGGGCGTCCATGACGGGACAGAGATCCGCCTCCAGATGGGCCAGGTTCCAGGCCATGGACTCCAGGGTGGAGCAGGCGGCGCAGGGCTTGTTGTCCGGCCAGGCAAGCCCTTTGGCGGCGGCCACGCCGATGCGCAGGCCGGTGAAGGAACCGGGGCCGGCGGCCACGGCGACGAGTTCCACCTGCTCCAGGGACGCCCCGCAGCGCTCCAGCAGGGAGGAGACCATGGGCAGGAGCGTGACGCTGTGGGTCAGGCCGTTGTTCTGAAAGGTCTGGGCGATCAGGTTCTCATCCTCGCACAGCGCCGCGGAGCACGCCGTGGCGGAGGACTCCAGTGCCAGTATCTTCATTCTTCCGTACCTCCCGTGATGGTGATGACGCGCTGCCCGTCGTCCGCGCCCCGGCGGATATCCACCCGGATGGCGTCGCCCTCCAGGGCGTCGTCCACGATCTCGCTCCACTCCACGGCGCACACGCCGCCCCGGCGGAGATAGTCCTCCCAGCCGATATCAAAGAGCTCGTCGGAGGAGCCCAGGCGGTACATGTCGAAGTGGAAGAGGGGCAGACGGCCGCCCTCATACTCATTGACAATGGTGAAGGTGGGGCTGGTGACCGGCTCAGAGATCCCCAGCCCCCGGGCCAGCCCCCGGGTGAAGGCGGTCTTGCCCGCCCCGAGATCTCCGGTGAAGGCCACCACGGCCCCCGGTGACAGCCGCCGGGCCAGAGACTCCCCCAGCGCCTCGGTCTCCGACGGAGAATTGGATACGTATTCCATACAACACCTCAAATGTGAAAATTCGCTTAAATATTATAACACACCCGTTTACCAAACGCAAAAAAGATGGTAAACTAAATTGATTTTAGGACCAGGTAAGAGAGGAGGAATGTCCTTGACCTGGCTGACCGATTCCATCCGGGAATTTTTCCGCCGGGGCGACCGGCTGCTGCTGATCCTCTGTCTGCTGGCCAGCGGCTTCGGCCTGGTGCTCATATACAGCGCCACCCGCTATCTGGATACCAACCGTAACATGCTCGTCCAGGCTGTGGGCATTCTGCTGGGGGTGGCGGCCTATATTCTCTTTTCCTCCGTGGATATCGAGCTGTTCACGGAGAAGTCTTGGAAGCTGCTGCTCCTCTTCAACGTGGGCTTCAACCTGCTGGTGCGCACCCCCCTGGGGGTGGAGGACGACGTGGGCAACCTGAGCTGGATCAGCATACCCGGCCTGCCCTTCAACATCCAGCCCGGCGAGGTGGTGAAGCTCACCTTTGTGCTGGTGCTGGCGTGGCAGATGAAGAAGCTGGGGGAGCGGGGCAGCATCAGCCGCCCGGCCGCGGTGTTTTCCATCGCGGGGCACACCCTGTTCCTGTTTGCCCTGCTGGTATTTGCCACCGGCGACTTTGGCATGGGACTGGTGTATCTGGCCATATTCGTGGTCATGGCCTGGGCCGGCGGGGTAAAAAAGCGGTGGTTTCTTCTGGCGATCATCGTGTGCGTGGTGGCTGCGGCGGTTATCTGGCCCCGCATCAGCGACAGGTACTTTGCCCAGCGCATCACCGTGGTGATCGACCGGCTTCTGGGCAACACCAGCGAGGCCTCTCTCTATGAGCAGACCCAGGGGATAGGCTGGCAGCAGACCCGCAGCGTCTTGGCCATCGGCAGCGGCGGGCTGTTCGGCAAGGGCTATCTCCAGGGTACCCAGACCCAGAGCACGTCGGCCTCGGCGCTGCCCGCCCGGTACACCGACGAGATCTTCGCCGTCTGCGGGGAGGAGTTCGGCCTGGTGGGCTGCATGCTCCTGCTGCTTCTGCTGGGGGCCATCATCGTCCGCTGTATCTGGGTGGCCCGGCGGGCCTGCTCCCCCCAGAGCGCCCTTATCGTTATGGGCTATGCCGGCATGCTCATTGCCCAGGTGGGGGTCAATGTGGGCATGTGCCTGTACGTGTTCCCGGTGGTGGGCCTGACCCTGCCCTTCATCAG
>CALXDF010000194.1 GCA_944386995.1 uncultured Oscillospiraceae bacterium | reverse complement strand
TTGCGCACCTATCAGTTTTATGAGAGCGGTGCGTATGACCCAAGCCTTCCCAATTTGATAGTCTTGGCGGACTACTTCCAGGTATCGACAGATTATTTACTGGGCCGCAGCGACGAGCCCTGAGAGAAAGCGGACAAGATGAGAGATGAGCAAGTAACCGTCATCGGGGCGGGGCTGGCGGGCTGCGAGGCGGCCTGGCAGCTGGTCCAGCGGGGCATCCCGGTGACGCTCCGGGAGATGAAGCCGGAGAAGATGACGCCTGCCCACACCAGTTCGGAGTTTGCCGAGCTGGTCTGCTCCAACTCCCTGCGGGGGGCGGGACTGGAAAATGCGGTGGGGCTTTTGAAAGAGGAGCTGCGCCGCCTGGGGAGCCTGATCATGGAGGCGGCGGACGCCACCCGTGTGGAGGCCGGCGGGGCCCTGGCAGTGGACCGCCATGGGTTCTCCCAGTATATCACGAGGGCCATCCGCTCTCACCCCAAGATCCGGGTGGTGGAAGGGGAGGTGACGGATCTTCCAGAGGGGGAGGTCGTCGTA
This sequence comes from uncultured Oscillospiraceae bacterium, assembly GCA_944386995.1. Classification (GTDB taxonomy): domain Bacteria; phylum Bacillota; class Clostridia; order Oscillospirales; family Oscillospiraceae; genus CAJFPI01. The sequence continues at coordinate 23,807 of CALXDF010000194.1, read as the reverse complement.
GCCACCGGTCCTCTCACCAGCGACGCTCTGGCGGAGAAGCTCTCGGCCCTCTTCGGGGAGGGGACAACCCTCAACTTCTTTGACGCCGCCGCCCCACTGGTGACCTTTGAGAGCATCGACATGGGGGAGGCCTGGTTTGCCTCCCGGTATGACAAGGGCACTGCGGACTATATCAACTGCGCTTTGGATGAGGAGACCTACAAGGCGTTCTGGAGTGAGCTGTGCGAAGCCCAGGAGGCGGAGGTTCACGGCTTTGAGGACAAAAACGTCTTTGAGGGCTGCATGCCCGTGGAAGTCATGGCCCGCCGGGGGGAGGATACCCTGCGGTACGGCCCCCTGAAGCCCCGGGGCCTCAAGGACCCCAGGACCGGACGGGAGCCCTATGCGGTGGTGCAGCTGCGCAAGGACAACGCCGCCGGTACCATCTACAACCTGGTGGGGTTCCAGACCCATCTGAAGTTTGGGGAGCAGAAGCGGGTGTTTTCCATGATCCCGGCCCTGAAACACGCGGAGTATGTCCGCTACGGGGTGATGCACCGGAACACCTATCTGGATTCCCCCCGGCTCCTGGACCGGTACTACCGGCTGAAGAAGGAACCCCGCATCTCCTTTGCCGGGCAGATGACCGGCGTGGAGGGCTATGTGGAGTCCACGGCATCCGGTTTCCTGGTGGGAGTGGAGACGGCCCGGCGGCTGCGGGGCATGGCGCCCATCGACTTCCCCCAGGAGACGGCCATCGGCGCCTTGGGACTGTATGTCAGCAATGGGAGTGTGGGGAACTTCCAGCCCATGAATATCAACTTCGGCATCATTCCGCCCCTGGGCTACAAGGTCAAGGGCAAGCGGAACAAGAACGCGGTGCTGAGCCAGAGAAGTCTGGAGATTTTGGAGCCCATGCGGGAGGAGATTTTGCGGTGAGTTCCGCTTGCCGGTCCGCCGCAGGTGCGGCGTACAGGCGTTTTGCGGAGCAAAACCCTCATGCCGGGAGGAATTGCCCTCGCCCGCGCGTGGTGTGCAGCAGATAAAGGAGAGAGAGAGTATGAAAATCATCATCGACGCCATGGGCGGCGACAACGCCCCTGGTGAGATCGTCAAGGGGGCTCTGGCTGCTGCGGCCAGCCGCCCGGAGCTGGAGATTACCCTGGTGGGCCGGGAGGCGGAAGTCCGGGCCGCTATGGGTGGGCAGGCCCCGACCAATGTGTCTGTGGTGAACGCCACGGAGGTCATCGAGATCTGTGACGACCCGGCTATGGCCTTTAAGCACAAGAAGGACTCCTCCATCACGGTGGGGCTGAATCTGCTGAAAGCAGGGGAGGGGGATGCCTTTGTCTCTGCCGGCAGTACCGGGGCTCTGCTGAGCGCGGCAACCCTGCTGGTCAAGCGGGTCAAGGGGATCCGCCGGGCCGCCATGTGCCCGGTAATCCCCACCGCCGGCGGCCAGGCAGTGCTGATCGACTGCGGCGCCAACGCCGAGTGTACGGTGGAGTATCTGGTGCAGTTCGCGTACCTGGGCAGCTTTTACGCCTCCCATGTCCTGGGGATCCGGAACCCCAGAGTGGGACTCCTCAACATCGGCGCCGAACCCAGCAAGGGGGATACCCTGCGCCTGGAGACCTGGCCGGTGCTTCAGGCCGCCGGGGAGCGGGGGGAGATTAACTTCATCGGCAATATTGAGGCCAAGGAGGCTATCAAGGGCGGCTGCGATGTGATCGTGGCCGACGGATACAGCGGCAATATCATGCTCAAGACCATCGAGGGTGTGGGTTCCTACCTGGGGGGTGAGGTGAAAAAGCTGTTCCTCCAGTCCACCAAGACAAAACTTGCGGGACTGCTGGTCAAATCCGGCCTGAAGGCCTTCAAGGAGCAGCTGAATCCGGACCGGATCGGCGGCACAGCTTTCCTGGGAATCAGCCGGCCGGTGATCAAGGCTCACGGCGCCAGCGGCGCCCAAGCGATTGAAAACGCGGTCTATCAGGCAGTGAAGGTGGCTGAGAGCGGCATTATTGCCGAAATTGAAGCCAATATCGGCAAGATGAAAGTACAAGAGGGCGAATCCTAAAAATTCCGGAAAACCCTATTGACAGACAAGGTGATTTGGCATATTATCTCAGCAGTGACTCTTTAATTCCCAGAGAGGAGTAAGGAAAATGAATACACAGGACGTACTGGCAAAGATGCAGGAGCTCATCGGCGAGCAGTTCGCGGTGGATGCCGAGGAGATTACCATGGAGACCTCGTTTGAAGAGGATCTGGGCGCTGACTCCGTGGATCTGGTGGAGCTGGTCATGGCCATGGAAGAGGAGTTCGACATCGGCGAGGTGGAGGAAGACGAGGTTTCTGAACTGAAAACCGTCGGCGACTGCGTCAACTATCTGGTCAATAAAATGAAGTAACGGTCAGAAAACTCCGCTTGGGCGGAGTTTTCTTATGGACGAGCATATATGGGAGGAGGCGCGCCGATGGAGGCACTGGAGCGAAAACTGCATTACAACTTTCGTAACCGCGCGCTGCTGGCGGAGGCGCTGAACCACAGTTCTTACGCAAATGAGCACAGGGGGGCCGGGATCTGCAGCAATGAGCGGCTGGAGTTCCTGGGGGATTCCATCCTGGGATTTGTTACCGCGGAGCACCTGTTTAAGATTTATCCGGATCTTCCGGAGGGGGATTTGACCCGGATCCGGGCTGCCTTGGTGTGCGAACAGAGTTTGTATGAGGTAGCTCAGCACCTGGAATTGGGGCAGTATCTGAAGCTGGGCAGGGGTGAGGAGTCTGGCGGCGGCCGGTATCGTCAGTCCATCCTGGCTGATGCGGTGGAGGCGGTGTTTGCCGCCATCTATCTGGACAGCGATATGGCATCCATTTCCAGGATTATTCATGCAGTGCTGCTGGACAAGGCCACGGATCACGTGGTGGAGGAGCGCCGGGATTATAAGACGGCGCTGCAGGAGTTGGTGCAGCGGGAGGAGGGCAGCACCCTCACCTATCGCCTGGTAGGGGAGAGCGGCCCGGATCACAACAAGCTCTTTGTCTTTGAGGTGCTGATCAACGGACGATCTGCCGGTCAAGGGAGCGGCCACAGCAAAAAAGAGGCCGAGCAGTCCGCCGCCCGGGATGCCCTGGAAAAGATGGGGCAGTAAGGCACCGGCGATGGAAAGTGCTAAGCGGAGCGGCATGGCAAACGCCATGCCGCTCCGCTTTCATGCAGGAGTGCCGGTTCAGAGGTCTCTAAGATACCAGACGTCGCAGGCAAAGTGGGCGGTGGAAATATAGGGCTTCTCCAGCCGCCGGAAGCCATACTTCTGATAGAAGCGGTTGGCGGCAGTCATGGTGTGGAAGGTCTCCAGGTAACACTGCCGATAGTACCGGGCAGCAAAGTCCAGGGCCAAATCCATGAGCGTGTGAGCGGCCCCGGTGCCACGGGCACAGGGCAGGCAATACATTTTCTGCAGCTCGCACACGCCCTCGGCCCCCAGCAGAGGACCGATTCCCGCGCCGCCGACAAGTTTGCCTTCCGGTGAGAGAACCACCCAATATCGGGTGCCGGGGCGGGCATAGACCTGAGAAAACCGGCCGAGATCCGGGTCACTCCAGGCAAACCCCTCCCGATCGGCACCGAATTCCGCCAGACAGGTGCGGATCACGGCCTCCACCGCGCCATCGTCTCCGGGCCGGATTTCCCGGACAGTAAAGGGCGGGGCAGGAGAAACAGATACCGAAGTCATTGCTTGTGCTTCTTTTTCTTTTTGCGTACCGTATCCGGCCAAAATCTCCGCCGCAGGGTCCGCATGGTCAATCCGTAATAAGTCAGGATGACCGCAAAGTAACCAACAATCACCCAGATGAACCACAGCTCCCGCCCAAAGAAATAGCTGACCGCGGCGTAAACCACCAGGGACAGCCCTGTAATCAGCAGCCAACGCAGAAGATAGGCGGCGCACTGATCCGGATCATTGCAGGTGTCCATGGTCAGATCGGTAGGCAGGATCTTGGTGTCGATCGGCTTTTTCCGCACCATAGTGTTGAACCAGATATACAGGAAATAGACCCCGTAGGCGGCAATGATCAGAGAAAATAAATCGAAAAAGCCTTCCATTCCTTCCATCATGTGACAAGTCGCTCCTTTTTTCTTCCTGATTTTATAGCTTGAGATAGGCCAGGCAGGCCCGGTTGGCCTGCGCAGCCAGCCGCTCTTCATCCAGAGCAGCCAGATGACCCTGCCGAACCGTGACGCTTCCGTTGATCACAGTGTAATCCACCGCTCCGCGGACCCCCACTGTGGCCAGCACGTTCTTCGGATCCAAGGTGGCTCCCACCAGCTCCAAGCGGCGGCTGTCGATGAGGAAGAGATCCGCCCGTTTCCCGACCTCCAGAGAGCCGATGTCTGTACGCCCCAGCAGACGGGCACCGCCCGTGGTGGCCATCTTCAACAGGTCATACCCTGAGGGGGCGCGGCTGCTGCTGGTGAGGCGGTGAAGGAGGTAGGCCGTGCGCAGTTCCTCCAGCAGACTGTTGCCGTCGTTGCTGGCGCTGCCGTCCAGGGCAAGCCCCAGGGGAACCCCCAGTTCCAGCAGGTCCGGCACCCGGCATACGCCGGAGGCAAGTTTCATGTTGGAGGCCGGACAGTGAGCGATTCCGGTACCTGTATCCGCCAGGAGCCTCAATTCCGCATCGTTGAAATGGATGCCGTGGGCATACCACACGTCGCTGCCCAGCCATCCCAGCCGCTCCATATAGGCCAAAGGCCGCATGCCCACCATTTCCAGCGTATAGCGCTCCTCGTCCCTGGTTTCGCACAGGTGTGTGTGGAGGCGGACGCCATATTGGCGGGCCAGCTTTGCACTCTCCCGCAGCAGGTCCGCCGAGACAGAGAAGGGGGAGCAGGGGGCCAGCACCACCTGGCGCATGGAACCGGGAGAGGGGTCGTGATAGGTTTCTATCACCCGGACGCTGTCGGAGAGAATCTCATCGATGGTCTGAACCACGCTGTCCGGCGGGAGACCGCCATCCTTTCGGCTCAGATCCATGCTGCCGCGGGAACAGACCATCCGCATTCCCAGCTCTGCGGCCGCCGCAAACTGGACGCCGGTCAAGTCCCCGGAGCCTGCTGGAAATACATAGTGGTGGTCGAAGCAGGTGGTGCAGCCGTGTTTCATCATTTCGCCCATCGCGGTGAGAGATGAAAAGCGGATCGATTCCTCGTTCAGGTTCTTCCAGATCTCATACAGAGCCCGCAGCCAATCAAACAACTCCAGGTTCTGCACCTGGGGCAGATTGCGGGAAAAGCACTGATAGAGGTGATGGTGGGTATTGATCAGGCCCGGATAGCACAACATACCGGTGCAGTCAATGACTTCCTCCGCCGTCGCCGCAAGATTTGGTCCCATGGCCCGGATGACGCCGTCGGCGCAGAGAATGTCGACGCCGTGGAGCTGCCGGTCTGCGCCGTCACAGGTGACAGCGGTGCCGATGTGCTGCAATAGAAGCGTAGACATGGGGCACCTCCCGTCTGAGAGAAAGCGTTTTTCCTATTATATCGAAAAATGCGGCAGAAAGCAACCGCTGAAAGCAGAGGAAATATCCCCTGCCGATTCTTGTAGTTTTCAGGGAACTATGCTATACTGTCTTTCGTCTAACAGACAGTACCAATCAACCCAATGCGAATGATAACGGGAGGTCATAAGACAATGACAGGGAAACGTGCATATAGACGGCGGCACCGCCGATTGAAGCCGTGGGCAGTGGGATTACTGGTCCTGCTGGTGGTCGGCCTGGCGGCCGGCGGGGCCTTCTTTCTGAAAGGGATGAGCGGAAACAAGGCGCCTGAAGGGGAGAACACCGGCGGCCAACAGAGCGGCCAGGACCAGCAGCTGGATGCCACCGTGCCGGACAGCGGCCAGGATGGCGACGGAGAGAGTGAAACGGACAGCCAGGGTGAAAGCGATGGCCAGACAGAGACCGGTGGGACACCGGCGGGCTACACCATTCAGACCATGACCGAGGCGGACATCGGTATCGGCGGGCAGATTCTGGTAAGCAATGAGCACAAGTACACCTTCCCTGAAGGGGCTGAGGATGACTTGGTGGCGATTATTGATGCCAAGAGCAGCAGCTATACGGTGAATCTCTACGAGACCATGGCCCTGCCGGAGACGGTGGAGCATTTGAATGCCATGCTGGACGACTATGTAGCCCAGGGCGGACAGACGGATGTGATGGTGGTGTCCGGCTACCGGACATATGACTTCCAGCAGGGGCTCTTCGATCGCAGTGCCGCCCGCAATGGACTGGAGCATGCACAGCGCTTTGTGGCCCAGGCCGGCGGCAGCGAACACCACACCGGCTATGCGGTGGACCTCTACAGCACCAACCAGGGTGATTACCTGGAGTGCACGGGGGAGTATGCCTGGATCGGAGAGCACTGTCAGGACTACGGCTTCATTCTTCGCTATACTACAGAGAAGGAGGAGTTTACCAAGATCGGCCCGGAGAGCTGGCACTTCCGCTATATTGGATTCCCCCACGCTCAGATCATTGTGGAGAATGGGTTCTGCCTGGAGGAGTATATCGATTATCTGCGCCAGTTCCCTTTCGATGGGGACCACCTGTGGTACACGCTGAACGGCACGGAGTATGAGATTTACTTTGTAGAGGGGCTGGAGGTCCCGGTACCGGAGAGTGGGGAGTACACGGTGTCCGGAAATAATGTGGATGGGTTTATCGTCACAGTGACCCATTAGAAACAGGAGAAAGAGACCGGCCGCGCACCCTGAGCGGGTGTGCGGCCCCTTTCTTCTACGGCGGGGAGTCCCGGGGTGTCAAAAAATTCTGGAAATGCCCGGTCGGGTATGCTATACTGTAAAAAGAGTACTTGCAAGGAGGCGCAGACGTGTCGCTGTTATCTGCTTTTTTATTGGGATTGATCCAGGGCGTGGCGGAATTTCTGCCCATTTCCAGTTCCGGCCATCTGGCCATTGCCCAAAACCTGTTCAACCTGAGCATTGATGGGGTGGACGATGTCTTTTTCAGCATCTTGCTTCACCTGGGGACACTGTTTGCAGTGTTTGTAGCTTACTGGCCCGACATCAAGGCGATGGTGGTGGAGTTCTTCTGCGGGGTCCGGGACCTTGCCCGGCACCAGACCCCTACCCCGGTGCCGCCGGCCCGGCGGCTGGTCCTGATGATTGTGGTGGGAACGCTGCCTCTGTTTGCGGTGCTGCCCATTCAGTCGTTTGTGGAGAGCCTTAACAGTAATACATATTTTATCGGCGCCGCCCTGCTGGTCACCGGTGTGCTGCTCTTTACCTGTGATCGGATCCGCAAGGGGAAGAAGACCGCAAAGACCGCCACCATGCTGGATGCCCTGCTGGTGGGCGTTGGCCAGGCGATTGCCACGGTGCCGGGAATTTCCCGCTCGGGAATGACCATCTGCGCGGGTTGTTTCCGGGGGTTTGATCGGAAATTTGCCGTGCGGTTTGCGTTCCTGCTCTCCATCCCGGCAGTGCTGGGCGCCAATATCCTGGAGATCAGCGACGTGATCGCAGCAGGCGGCGTCGACATATCTCTGCTGCCGGTATACGCCGTGGGGGTGTTGACTGCGGCGGTATCCGGTTATTTCTCGATCGCTCTTGTGCGTTTCGTGGCCAACAAGGGCAAATTCGGCGCCTTTGCCTATTACTGCTGGGCAGCTGGAGCGGTGACGCTGGTGCTGACATTCCTGCAATAAGAGGTGTAGACAGTATGGCTACAACACAAAAGAAACCGGCAGCCCAAGGCAAACGGAAAACCACCTCCGCCTCCTCCGGCCGGAAGAAGGCACCCGCCAAGCGCCCGATCCGGCGGGAGGTGGGGGGAGTGGTCTGCCTGCTGCTTGCCCTGTGTATCGCTGTCGGTTACTTTCAAACGGAGGGATGGCTCATTGCTCTGCTGCCCACCGGCTGCAAGGGGCTGGTAGGCTGGGGCTACTACCTGATGGCTCCGGCATTGGCGGTTGCGGCGTATATCCTCCTCTTTCACCGGAGGCGGCCTGTGGCGCTGCGGACAGCCTGCACCCTGTTGATGCCGGTGGCACTGGGAAGCATCTGCCATCTGCTGCTGTGCCAGGTGTCGTTTGCCTCCAGTGTGGGGATTATCCCCCGGATGTGGAATACCGGTGTGGCGCTCCAATCCGGCGGCGTAGTATCCGGACTGCTGGCCCATGGTTTCCAGGAGGTCTTCGGCCATATCGCTGCGGTTGTGATTTTTGTGGTGATCCTGCTGGTGCTGCTGGCAGTCGTTTTCCACCAGGGGATTGCCGGATTGTGGCGGCGCTGGCAGCAGCGGGAGCGCTTGGCATATGAAGAGGTACCGGCGCCTGCGCCGGCGCGTGCACGGTCCTCCGCTACAGCGCACGCTGCCGACATGCCTGTCCATGCCGCTGCCCGGGACAACCCCAGGATTGATATCCCTCTGGACGATCTGCCGGAGAAAAAGCGCCCCGGCATTCTTAAGGGGTTTTTCCGTCAGAAGTCCCGGGATCAGATGACCCCGGACCAAGTCCTTACAGAAGATAAGCCGCTGCGGGGGGAGACAGCGGTGGAGTTCACCATGGACTCCCCCTTCGTGGATGATACGTTGCTGGAGCGAAGTGCGCCGGCCAAGCCGGCGGTCCCGGCAGTGGTGCAGGAGACCCAGCCGGAGCCTGTCCCGCCGCAGCACACCCAGTCGGATGCACCTGCGGAGGAGGTCCAGCGGCCCCGCCGCGCTGATGCCAAGGCAGAGGTGGAAAAGGCGGCGGCGCAGGTATCTGCCGAGATTGGCAAAAATCTGGAGGAGACAGAAGCGGCCTACCACTATCCGCCCATTACCCTGCTCAATCAGAGCGGTCAGGGCAACCCGACAGAGGCGGGGGCAGAGCTGCGGACCAATGCTCAGCGCCTGGCGGAGACCCTTACCAGCTTCGGTGTGGATGCTACGCCCGGCGAGGTCATTCGCGGGCCGGCTGTCACCCGCTATGAGTTCGTGCTGGACCAGGGGGTGAAACTTTCCAAGATCACCAACCTCTCCGACGATATTGCCCTGGCCCTGGGGGCCAGCAGCGTGCGGATTGCGCCGGTACCGGACAAGATTTCTGTGGTGGGAATCGAGGTCCCTAACAAGCATGTATCGGCAGTGCCGATCCGGGACGTGCTGGAGAGCCGGACCTTTGTGTCCCACAAGTCCTGCGTAGCCTTTGCTGTGGGCCGGGATATCTCCAACCAGGATATCATCGGGGATATTGCCAAGCTTCCCCACGTCCTGATTGCAGGTACAACCGGCTCCGGTAAGTCTGTGTGTACCAACAGCCTGATTATCTCTCTGCTTTACAAGTCCACCCCGGAAGAGGTCCGTTTCATTATGGTGGACCCCAAGATGGTGGAACTGGCCCCCTATAATGGTATTCCCCACCTGCTGATCCCCGTGGTCACCGACCCCAAGAAGGCCGCCGGAGCCCTCCAGTGGGCGGTGTTTGAGATGATGAAGCGCTACAAGACCTTCTCGGAGATGGGCGTCAAAAAGCTGGAAGAGTACAACGCTCTGGCCGGAGAGCGGGAGGGCGTGAAAAAGATGCCCACAGTGGTGGTAGTGATCGACGAACTGGCCGACCTGATGCTGGTAGCTGCCAAAGAGGTGGAGGAGAGCATCTGCCGGGTAGCCCAGATGGGCCGCGCCGCAGGGATCCACCTGGTCATCGCCACCCAGCGGCCTTCCGCTGATGTGATCACCGGCCTGATGAAGGCCAATATCCCCAGCCGTATTGCCTTTGCGGTGGCCTCCAGTCTGGAGTCCCGGATCATCCTAGATACCCCAGGCGCGGAAAAACTGGTGGGCCGGGGCGACATGCTCTATGCTCCCCTGGGGGAGGGAAAGCCCCGCCGGGTTCAGGGCTGCTTTATCACTCCGGAGGAGATCGAGCGGGTGGTGGACTTTGTCAAGCAGTCCGGTGAGGCGGAGTATTCCGACGAGGTCATGCAGAAGATCGAGGAGGCCATGGCCGAAAAAGAGAAAGGCAATGGGAAGAAGGACCGCTACGACGGGAGCACCACTGCCGCTGTGGAGGAGATGGAGGGGGACGAGCTGTTCCCCGCCGCTGTAGAGGTGGTGCTGGAGACCGGGATGGCCAGCGTGTCCATGCTCCAGCGGCGCTTGAAACTGGGCTACTCCAGGGCCGCCCGCCTGGTGGATCAGATGGAGGAGCGGGGGGTGGTAGGCCCCTTCGAGGGCAGCAAGCCCCGTCAGGTCCTCATCACCAAGGAACAGTGGCAGGAGCTGCAGATGAAAAAAAGCGGTGTCTTGCCGGAGCCGGAACAGGGCGGCCCGGCGGCGGACAATACCCCCTGGGATGAAGAATAAAAAACAAGCAGCACCTTCCGAAAAGACTTTCGGAAGGTGCTGCTTTGTTGATCAGGTGCGTCCGACTGTTTCTATCGCAAGAGCAGGATGTGTTCCGGTGCCACCGACACAGTGAGTGCCTGCGCCCCGGTCCATAGGTCTTTGGGCAGTTCCATGCGGAGCAGCGGCGCATCGGGGACAGCCCCCTCCGGCCGCAGCAGGACAATGGTGGTGAACACGTCCTCCACTACCCGAGCCACCCAACAGGGGATGGCATTCAGAGCATCGGACTGCGCCGGACGCACAAAGTTGGCCCGGATGCCCAGTTGGGTGATGTCCGCCTGCCAGGGGGAGCCGCACCGCAGCCGAATGCCGCCCCAGTCCGGGATGACGACCACATAGGGGTCTTCCGTGGGGGCGGGCGTTACGTAATTCTTGCAGCCGGAGAGCCGGGCGGCGCTGACGGTACCGGGGGCGGCCATCAGTCCTGTCATACTGGTGACCGGAGCAGAGCGGCCATTGTCCAGGACACAGACCCGGCGGCAGTTGCGGTATACCTCCCCGCGGTCGTGGGAGACCCAGAGGGTTATGCCGCCGAAAGAGGCCAGCAGGTCGCTTAAATCCAGCTCCATCTGAAATTTCAGGTAGCTGTCCAGGGCGGAGAGAGGTTCATCCAGCAGGATGACCTCCGGTTCCGCGGCCAGAATGCGCCCCAGGGCGACCCGCTGCTGCTGACCGCCGGAGAGCTGCCGGGGCCGCTTGCCGGAAGCGTCTTCCAGATGCAGCAGCGTCAGCAGTTCCGCCACCCGCTGCTGCCGCTGAGACTTTTTCAGATGGTGGGCGCCTGCGGCGATGTTCTGCTCCGCAGTCATATTGGGGAAAAGAGCATACTGCTGGAAGAGATAGCCGATGCGCCGCTGCTGGGGCGGCAGGCAGATGCCTTTTTCACTGTCGAACAGGACCCGGCCGTCCAGTTCGATGCGGCCCCGGTCCGGACGCTCGATGCCGGCAATGCACTTGAGGGTCAGACTTTTCCCGCAGCCGGAGGCCCCCAGCAGGGCCAGAATTTCCCGCTCCGCCTGGAAGGATACGTCCAGATGAAACGCACCGTAGGTCTTTTCAATGGCTACTATCAGGGACATCTCATCCCACCGCCTTTCTGCGGCCTGCGGAGCGGCTGCGCCGCTCCAGGAGGTTTACCGCCAGCAGCACCACGGCGGAAATGGCGATATTGACCAAAACCCACCGGAAGGCCAGGGCATCGTTGTCCGTGCGCCAAAGCTGATAAACTGTGGTGGAAATGGTGGCAGTGCGGCCCGGGGTGTATCCGGCGATCATGGAGGTGGCTCCGTATTCGCCCAGAGCCCGGGCAAAGGCCAGCACTGCCCCGGCCAGGATGCCCTGCCGGCAGCAGGGCATCCGTACCCGCCAGAAGATCCACGTGTTGCTGAGCCCAAGGGTGCGCCCGGCATCCGCCAGATCCCGGTCAAAGGACTCGAAAGCCCCACGGGCAGTGCGGTACATGAGGGGAAATGCAACTACTACCGTGGCAAAGATGGCAGACCACCAAGTCATCACCAGCTTGGTTTCAAACGCTTCCAGAATGAACGCCCCCAGGGGACGGGTGGGACCCAGCAACCGCAGCAGAAGATAGCCCACTACTGTGGGCGGCAGCACCAGCGGGAGGGTCAGCACCACATCCAGGACCCCCTTGAGGATGGGCGGCAGTTTGGCAATGTAGTAGGCAGCAAAAATCCCTGAGAAAAAAATCACCACCGTGGAAATGGCGGCGATGCGCAGGGAGTTGAAAAGGGGAAACCAGTCCATAGGTTACCTCCATAGGAAAGTGGAAAAGAGAGGGACGCAATTTCCACGCCGCATCAGCGGCGTACAGGGTTTTGCTGTGCAAAACCTTGGTGTCAGGGAGGATTGATCCCGCCCGAACGGGTACAAATCATCGGGGTCCCCATTGACGACAGGTCAATGGGGAAGTATGGCGGCGATGCGCAGGGAATTGAAGAGGAGAAACCTGCTTCCGCAGGAAAGTAGGAGAGGGGGCCGCCCCGCCGGGAGAGACCAGCGAGACAGCCCCTGTGGAGAGAGCCTCAGGTTAAAGGGGTGAAGCCGACGCGCTCGAATACTGCGGCCGCCTCGTCTGTGGAGAGATAGTCCAGGAAAGCCTGCGCCGCATCCTGGTGCTGAGAGATCTTCAGTACAGCCGCGGGATAGATGACCTGACCGCACATATCGGCGGTGGCCTCATCCACCACGGTAAGGCCGGCAGAGAAAGCGTCGGTCGCGTAGATGACGCCGCAGTCCACGGTGGCCTCGCTGACGGCGGTGGTAACCTCCTTGACGTTGGAACCGTAGGTCAGTTTCCCGGCCTGAACCAGGGCCTCTTCATCCAGACCGTAATAGTCAAAAATCTTCTGGGTATATTGTCCTACAGGCACGTCGTTGTTGCCCATGGCGAGAAAGACCTCTCCGTTTTTCAGCAGATCCGCCAGCTGGTCAAAGGACTCGATACCGGCGGGGTTCCCCTCGGGGACAGCCAAATTTACCTTGTTCTCCAGCAAGTCCAAGCGAGTGTCGGAGAGGACAAAGTCCAGCCCCTCGGTGTTTTCCTCACCGCCGTTGGCATCCAGCTGATTCATCTGCTTGGGGGCGGCAGAGATGAAGATGTCGCAGTCTGCCCCCTCCTGAATCTGGGTTTTCAGTGTGCCGGAGGAGTCGAAGTTATAAGAGATGGTCACATCGGGCGCAACTTCCTTGTACAGGTCCGCAATTTCTTCCAAAGTCTCCTGCATGGAGGCGGCGGCAAAGACAATCAGCTCATTGTTGCTGCTGCCGCCGCAGGCGGCGAGGACGGAGATCAAACTGAGGCACAGCAAGAGGGACAGTAACTTTTTCATTTCGTTATTCTCCTTATAAAATAATGAGTGAGTGCGTAAATGGGGCAGTATGCCCCATCTGCAGAACTCTATTTTCCAAAGGGACAGTTCGGCCAGTGGCAAGGATTGCAGCCCAGGCACAGTCCGCCGTTGCCCATGGCGGCAATATCCGCCCTGGTGACCGCCGCACCTGCCGCCACCCGGGGGAGAATCAGATCAAAGATCGTAGCTCCAGCGTACATCACACAGCCGGGCAGGCCCATGATGGGGGTGCCGTCGTTGAAGTAGCCCAGGAGGAACATGGCACCGGGCAGTACCGGGGCACCATAGGTGATAACCTGCGCCCCGCTCATTTTGATGGCCCCGGGGGTGTTGTCGTCCGGATCCACACTCATACCGCCGGTGCAGAGAATCAGATCTACTCCCTTTTCACGCATTTGTGCGATGGCATCAGCAGTCATCGCCATCTCATCGCTGACGATGGCGTGTTCTGTCATTTCAATGCCATAGTCCTTCAGCTTCTCCACGATCACCGGCGTGAAAGTATCCTGAATCAGACCCTTGTAGACTTCGCTGCCGGTGGTGATGACCCCGGCGGTTTTCAGGCGATAAGGAAGCAGCTCCAGCAGGGGTTTTCCCCCGCCTATGGCCTCGGCGGAACGGAGCTTCTCCTCCTCGATCACCAGAGGGATGACCCGGGTACCGCAGAGTTTGTCCCCCGCCTTGACTGCGGTGTTGGAATGGCGGGTAGCGATCATGATATCGTCCAATGCGTTGATGGCATTGAGTCGCGCCACGTCCACCCGAAACAGACCATCACAGGCGGCGGAGAGCTCGATCTTGCCCTCTTTGACCTCGCTGCGCTTCATATTGGCATTGGCGCAGATACGGCAGAGCCGCTCTGCCGCATCATTTTCGTGAACCATACCGGGCACCATCTCCCAGACATAGAGGTTTTCTTTTCCCATGCTGAGAAGTACCGGGATGTCCGCCTCGGTCACGATATGGCCCTTGCGGAACCGGGGACCCTTGAAATCGCCTTTGATGATCTGAGTCAGGTCGTGACACAGCACATGGCCGACTGCCTCTTCCGTTCGGATTAGTTTCATGAGATCGCCTCCAGATGGTGCGAATTGGTACAGGAGATGTTCCGCCAGACCGATTCTTTTTAATAGTATAACGCCTGGAGGCGGATCCTGGCAAGAGAGGGCGTTTGCGGTTACAAAATAATTGTTCGGTAATATCGAATTTTCAAAATGGAGCAAAGGGGAGAGAAAGATATGCATAATTTTCGGGCAGTTGCGCAACCTTGCTGATAGAAAATAGAAACGGGGGGATTTTGATGCTGCTTAGCGTTCGGAAGGTGATAGCCGTGCTGACAGTGTGTGCCGCAGTGCTGGCGGCAGCGGTTTTGCTGGAAGAGGGGGGAGGAACTCTGCCGGCAGCTGCGCCGGCATTGGTCCCGGCCTCGGCGGACAACTGGGGACTCTCCTTCCCCACAGAGGGGGAGGCCCCGGTAGGGAACGCTACGGCAGAAGATTTAGCCCAGTATGGCGCCTATTACCTGGGGGACACAGGCAGGAAGGTCATCTATCTGACCTTCGACTGCGGATATGAGAACGGCTATACGTCGCAGATCCTGGACACACTGAAAAAGCACGAAGTACCCGCAGCCTTCTTTGTGGTGGGGCATATGGTCGAGAGCGCACCGGACATCGTCCGGCGCATGGCGGCGGAGGGCCACATCGTTGGAAATCATACCTTCCACCATCCGGACATGTCTGCCATCGCCGATCAGACAGCGTTCCAGAAGGAATTGGAGGATCTGGCGGCGCTGTATCAGGAGACGACTGGAGAAGAGCTGTCCCGGTTTTACCGCCCGCCCCAGGGGAAATACAGTGTGGAGAATCTGAAACAAGCCCGGTCCCTTGGGTACCACACGGTGTTCTGGAGCCTTGCCTATGTGGATTGGAACACGGACGACCAGCCAACAGCGGAGGAGGCCTACAGTAAGCTCCTGCCCCGCATCCACGATGGGGCCATTGTTTTGCTTCACTCCACCTCGCGGACCAATGCGGAAATCTTGGATGATCTGCTGACCAGATGGGAGGACATGGGATACACCTTCGCGCCGCTGACGGAGCTGCCGGGCCTGTAGAACAGCAAAACGAAAGCGGGGAGAGCTGCTGCTCTCCCCGCTCCCATTTATTCAGAGGATTAGATGAAAAAGTTTTGTCCCTTATGGTTTATAGAATACAGGAGGGTTATTAAATAAACCAGCAGGATTTTGTTACAAAAGTCTTAACTTATGTAAAGCCTTTTCCTCCAACGTCACTGAAGGGTCAGATCTCCCTCCTTGATCCATCCGATCCGGCGGAAGAACAGACCAAAGGCCCAGCACAGCACAGCCGGCAGGACAAAGGAAATGAGAATAAGTCCAGCCCAGTCCATGGCGCCGGGGGCAATGGCCGCTGCGCCGTTTGATAATGCCTTGGCGCTGGGGTTGACCCAGCCGGTCCAAATCCCCAGTTGACCGCACAGACCGCAGGTGCCCATGCCGGAGTTGATAGGGTCGCCGTTCATCTCCAGGTGGAACACGCAGGTGGCAAGGGGACCAGTAATGGCGGAGGTCAGAATGGCGGGGAGCCAGATCCGTGGATTTTTAACAATGTTGGGCATTTGCAGCATGGAGGTGCCCAGCCCCTGACTCACCAGGCCGCCCCACCGGTTCTCCCGGAAGGAAAGAACCGCAAAGCCAACCATATTGGCGCAGCAGCCGGCTACCGCCGCTCCGCCGGCGAGGCCCGTCAGCCCCAGCACCGAGCAGATAGCCGCCGACGAGATGGGAAGTGTCAGGGCGATTCCCACCAGAACCGACACCAAAACGCCCATAAAGAAGGGCTGAAGCTCTGTGGTACGCATAATGAGCTGACCAAAGGCGTCTGCGGCTCCGCCGATAGGCGGCGCAATAAGCCAGGCGGCCCCGATCCCCACCAGAATCGTGACAATAGGGGTGACAAGGATATCAACCTTGGTCTCCTTGGAAACCGCTTTTCCCAGTTCAGCGGCAATAATGGCCACAAACAGCACGGCCAGCGGCCCGCCGGCTCCGCCCAGAGCATTGCAGGCATATCCAACTGTTACCAGGGAGAAAAGCACCAGCGGCGGTGCCTGGAGGGCGTACCCGATGGCTACCGCCATAGCCGGTCCGCTCATAAAGGAGGCGAGACCGCCGATGGTGTAGGGGACATCGTTGATGATGATGACCTGGGCGGTGAGGAAACCCACGCCGAACTGGGTCCCTATGGTGTTGAGGATAGTGCCGATCAGCAGGGAACAGAACAGGCCTTGAGCCATGGCGCCCAGAGCATCGATCCCGTAACGCCGGGCGGAGATCACGATGTTCTTGCGCTTGAGGAAGGCCCGCAGGCCTTTAGACTGGGATGAATCCATAGCGGTATACCTCGCAAATCAATAATCAGGACACGTGTCTTGACACATATCCTGATTATTTTACCCGATTTCTGGAATTTGTCAATCCTTTTTTTGCTGATCCTATTCCTCCAGCAGAAAGCCCAGTTGCTTGAGACCCGTCAGGACCGACTGGTAGCGCCCTTCGTCCGGGCAGGAGAGGGTGTGGAGGTGGATGCCCTCGGTGAGAAGGGACAGGGGGGCAGCTTCGGACTCCTGGCAACGGACGATAAACTGCTGTACATCATAGCGGCTGCGCAGCAGCAGGGAACCGGTCAGTTGGCCGTAAATGGGATGCTCCACGATGACGTCCAGTACCGTGCAGCCCTGATCCACCATAGCGTTGAGTTCCGCCTCCATTCCCTCTGCCGTGTGGCGGCAGGCCACCGTGCGCACGATCCCATGGGATTCCCGGCGGAGGGTATAGCCCCGGGGCGTGGCGGCGATCGCTGCGCCTGCGGCCCGGAGCAGGGCGACATCCCCCACGATGATCTGCCGGCTGACCCCCAGCCGTTCCGCCAGGGCAGTGGCGCTGATAGGGTGATCGGCGCGCTCCAGCGTTTCACGGATCTTTTGTCTGCGCTCTGCGGCGTCCATAGGGCATCCTCCTTTGTCCGGATGATCTGCCTGTATCATAGCACAGGATAGCTGGAGTTTGCAACAGGAAGGGCGGGGCAAATCAATGCCCCGCCCTTTCACAGCCATAAGCAGATCGAAGATCCCGCATTTCCTTGCCCGGGAAAGAGGATGAGGATGCCTGCATAGGGACTGTTCTGGCCCCGTTTTCCAGAGCAGAGCCCCGAGGAGATGTATGAACAAAAAGGAATAGAGACCAATCACCAGCAGAAGGCGGGCGCTCCCAGCGCCCCCAAAAGGGTGTCCTGCGTGCGGGTGTTTTGGTTTCCGCCGATGCAGTTAACAAGACTGGATACCAGAGGGAAAAGGGACAAGCAGGCAAAATCGGCCCAAACAGACCGGCCGGTCAAGGTGATGTGTCATAGAATGCACGGCATATAACATAGGACAATGCGACAGCAATCAGTGAGATCCAGGGCGGGTGTTTCAAGCATCGGATGCGCTATTTCCTGATGGCATCGGCCACCTGGTGAAATGTTTTCTCCGGCGCAAGACTGCCAGAACTTTCTGACTGCATCAATACATTTTGTAAAGAAACCTGGTAAAAACATCAGGGATCACAGCGACGCTATACAAAATGTAGAGATCGGACTGGCCTTGGACCATAAATTTTCGTTTGAAATTTCCACCTTTTTCACCTTGCATTGCAGGGTTCTTCTCTCTATAATAAATTCGAAGATAATCGGGAAAGGAGAGCGGCATGCTGCAAAGTTTTTCTCAGGTCACGGAGGATATCCTCTGCCACCCCAAGTTCCAGGCCCTGCGCTACAGCGAGCACCACGGCGGGGAGAATACCCTGTTTGACCACTCGGTGGACACGGCCAAGTGCGCCTACCGCCTGGCAAAGCGCTTCCGCTTGAAGGAAGAGCGCATTGAGGCGGTGACCCGGGCGGCTCTGCTTCACGACTTTTTCTGCTACGACTGGCGCAGCCCCTCCCATCAGCGCTATGTTCGCCGTTACGCCGGCCTCCAGCGCCTGCGCCGCATGCACGCCTTTACCCACGGCGCTCTGGCGGCCCGGCGGGCCAGCCGCCTGTTTCCCATGGATGAGCGGCAGAGGGCGGCCATTAAGAGCCATATGTTCCCCCTGGCCCCGCTGCCCCGCAGCAGCGAGGCGTGGATCCTGACTCTGGCAGACAAGATCGTGGCATCCCGGGAGATGTCCGCCGCCGTTGGCTACCATATGCGCCGCTGGTACCACAAAGTGGTGCCAGCCCACTGAGAACAGGAGAAAACCTCCGGACCGTTGCAAGGTCTGGAGGTTTTTGCTATACTAGGACAAACTGGGAAGGAGTGTGGGAAAATGGAGCGCCTGACAAGAAAGAACGACTCCGGAGGATATGAGCTGCTGGAAGGAGTAGCAGCTGAAACGGCGGTGGAGCGCCTGGCGGGGTATGAGAACACGTATGCGTTCCTTCTGGGGGAACTGGAAAAGGCGGAGCAGAAACTCTCTGCCATGCGGGGCCAGGGAAAGGGGCGCAGCGCAGCATTCCAGCAGGCATTGGCGGAGAAACTCTATCTTGTGACGCTGGTGGAGCGACTGGAAAAGCCGCCCAGAGGATGAGAACGAGAGGGCCGCGGCACACAGCCGCGGCCCTGTTGTTATTCTGTTCTTCCGGATTCCGTCTCCGGCAGCAGGGGGCTGTACATCATCAGCGCGTGATTTACCACCACCAGTTCCTCGTCTAAAACAGAGCCGTCCCGGTCCAGAGTCTGGCGGTAGAGCTTGTTGTGGCGGCTGTAGCCGCCGAAGAACTCGGGACGGAACTCGTGATCCCGCTCCACGATGCGGTAGGAGACCGGCAGGGGCGCGTCGCTGCGCCACTCGCCCTCCAGATTTTCCTCGCCTACCCGCAGCCGGAGCTGGAAGGTATGTTCGGTATGGTTGGCGATCATCAGATCCCGGTGGGGGTAGGCGCAGGTAGCCCCGCTGCCGAAGGGCTGGGTGCGGTTGCTGTCGGGGAACACGTCGTGGCTGTGGCGGTAGCGCTCCACCACCGTCAGCGGCGTATGGAGGGTCATCCAGAACAGCAGGTTGCTCAGCTGGCACAGGCCGCCGCCTACAGCGTAGCGGATCTGGCCGCAGTAGAGGACCATCCCGTCCAGATACCCCTTCCGGTAGGTGGGACGGCCGATGCACTTCCAGTAGCTCATGGTTTCTCCCGGGTAGAGCAGCAGCCCGTCCAGGCGTGCCGCCGCCAGATGGAGGTTGGTGATCTTGTTGTACTGGTACTGCATCTCCACATCCTTGAGCTGCCGCAGGAGGGGGGTGGCGTGGGAGGCAGCACAATAGGGGAGCTGGTTGGAGAGGGAGCGCCGCTTGGCAAATTTGTACTTCCCGCTGGCCCACAGCAGATACCGCCGTGTACTGTACCAGGCCATTCCCAGACGCCGGCGCAGGAAGCTGCGGCGCACGGGGATGAGTTTATAAACATCATAGCGATCCCGATTTTCCACGGTGCGATCCCCTCCTTTACAGCCAGCATACCACAAAACTTCTGGGAAATCCCTACAATTCTACGACAAATGGTTACAAAACAGCGGGGAGAAGATACCTTCTCCCCGCTGGCACCTATCCAAGCAGATAGTTGTACTTGGTGAGCACGGTGTAGATGAACACCTCGATGTCTGCCGGCAGGTCATTGCTGCCGTTGAGGTCGGCCTCAAAGACCTTGCCCTCCAGCCGGACCAGCACCTTCTTTCCGCCCAGGGGGAGAAAGCCGCTGTTGTCCTTGCTCTCCTCAAAGCCCTCCCGGTCAAAGAACAGGGTGAACTTCTCCTTGTAGGGGCTGCTGTCGTAGGGGCAGAAGGCGGCGCAGTTGCCGCACTCGTTGCACATCCGGTCCACGTGGAGGATCTGGAACCGCCCATCGGGGAGCTGGATGGACACGTTGGCCCGGTTGGGGCACACATCCACGCAGCACTCGCACACCACGTTGCAGCTGAGGCAGCGGTCCCCCTCCCGCTTGGCGCTCTCGCAGAGGATGCCCTTGCGCGCCACGGCCTCGGCCCGGGGTGCATGGGCCACATGGGGGATCTTCGCCTGATAGGGGGTGCCGATAACTTCCTCGGCAAAGGCGGCGGCGTCGGCAATGCCCTCCACCACCGTGGCGGGCCCCCGGAGGGCGTCGCCGGCGGTGTAGACGCCGGAGAGGTTTGTCGCAAAGGAGGGACGGCCCCGGTCATTCACCGTTACCCCGTAGGCGGCCAGCATGTCGCTGTCCACCTTCTCGCCCACGGCGGAGATGACGGTATCACAGTCGATGGTGACGGTCTCGTCGGTCTCCACAGGGCTACGGCGGCCAGAGGCGTCCGGCTCACCCAGAACCATCTTCTTACACAGCAGTTTCCCGTCTTTCTGCTCCACCGGGCTCACCAGTTCCAGGAACTGCACCCCGTCGGCCATGGCCAGTTCCAGTTCCTCCGCGTCGGCGGGCATGTATTTCCGGGTGCGGCGGTAGACCAGAGTGCTGGATTTCGCCCCGGCCCGGAGGGCCAGCCGGGCGGCGTCCATGGCGGTGTTGCCGCCGCCGATGATGGCCGCATGGCCCAGTTCCTCCACCTTGCCGCTTTTCACGTCCCGCATCCACTGGATGACCGGCTTCACATTGCCGGGGATGTCCAGCTTTCCGGGTTTCCAGGCGCCGATGGCGAAGAGAATGTGGGTATAGCCTTTGGCCTTCAGCTCCTCCACCGAGGGGGCGGGGGTGTTCAGTCTCACTTCCACGCCCATCTTCTGCATCAGGGCTGCATCCTTCTCTATGGCCTCATTGGAAATACGGAAATCGGGGATCACGTACCGGACAATGCCGCCCAGGGCGCCCTCCCGCTCAAAGAGGGTGGTGGGGATCCCTGCCCGGCCGCAGAAGTAGGCTGCCGCCATGCCGGTGGGGCCGC
Source organism: uncultured Oscillospiraceae bacterium (assembly GCA_944386995.1). Taxonomy (GTDB): domain Bacteria; phylum Bacillota; class Clostridia; order Oscillospirales; family Oscillospiraceae; genus CAJFPI01. The sequence goes on along the minus strand of CALXDF010000194.1, from coordinate 2,565 downwards.
CGCCGATGATGGCGACCTTCTTCCCGTCGTAGACCGGGGTGGGGGTCTTGAGACGGGCCATCACCTTGTCGTAGCCCCGCTCTGCGGCCACCAGCTTGGCGGCGCGGATCTGTACCGGCGCCTCATAGAAGTTCCGGGTGCACTTGTCCATGCAGTGGTGGGCGCAGATGGTGCCGGTGATAAAGGGCAGGGGGTTCTTCTCCAGAATGACCTCCAGAGCCCGGGCGTACTTGCCCCGGCGGCACAGTTCGATATACTCCGGGATGTCCTGGCCAATGGGGCAGCCGCCCTTGCAGGGTGCGGTGAAGCAGTCCATGAGGGGGACCTTGCTGTAGAGCTTCCGGCGGGGCAGAGGCTTGACGGCCTTTACGTGGTGCTTGTCGCCGCGGATGGCCAGGGCCAGGGCCTCGGTTTTCTCCACGTCCACCGCAGTAAAGGGGTGGACGGGCAGCTGTTCCAGCTTCTCGGCGATCTGTTTGAACCGCTGATATCCGCCGGGTTTCAGCTCCGTGGTGGCCATGGTGATGGGCCAGATATGGCAGGAAAAGAGCTTGTCGATGTTGAAGAAATCGGCGCCGCCGGAGTAGCTCAGGCGCAGCCGCCCGCCGAACTCCTTGGAGATCCGGCGGGCCATCTCGATGGTCAGGGGGAAGAGGCTCTTGCCGGCCATGTACATCTCCTGGCTGGGCAGCTCCCCATTCTTCACATCCACCGGGAAGGTGTTGGAGAGCTTGAGGCCGAACTCCAGACCGTGCTCCCCGGCCAGTTTCAGCAGGCGGCGGAACATGGGAATGGCGTCGGCGTACTGGAGGTCCTCGTTGAAGTGGTGTTCGTCAAAGGCGATGTAGTCGTACCCCATGGCGTCCAGGATGGACCGGGCGCTCTCATAGCCCAGGATCGTGGGATTGCACTTGACGAAGGTGTGCAGGTGCTTCTCGGTGATGAGATAGGAGGCGATGCGCTCGATCTCATCCGGCGGGCAGCCGTGGAGGGTGGAGACGGTGACGCTGTCGGAGACGCAGGGAGAGATGGTGTCAATGAAGGCGCTTTCGCCGGGGAACAGCTCCTTCAATACGGCGATGCACTCCTGGAAGATGGGCTCCTGGGAGGCGTCGGTCATGCCGTTTAAGTACTTGTCGATCTTCTCGCCCTTGATGCCCTCCAGGTCGTACCCCACGGACATGTTGAAGATAAAGCCGTTGGGGTCGCCCAAGCCGTAAACCTTGGCCAGGATCTTGCAGGCGCACCACGCTTTCACATACTCCTCATAGGCCTGGGGAACGTAGAGTTCCGTGCTCCACTCGCAGTTGTAGCACTCGTCCTCCGCCAGGATGCAGGGGCGGCTGATGCAGGCGGCTAGGTCCGCGCCGTCCACTTTCTGCACGGTCTTCAGTTCAAAGAACCGGGCGCCAGCGAAGTAGGCGGCAATGATATTTTGCGCCAATTGGGTGTTGGGACCCGCCGCGGGGCCGAAGGGGGTCTCGATGGTCTCGCCGCCGAATATGGGGAGCTTTTTCTCCCCGGCGATATACGGCCGGCGGACGCCGAAGACGGAGCCGTCCCGGTCATATTCTGTTGTGATCCAGTTCATCAGTTCCCGGAAGGGAATGGGGATCATAAGTTCGCTCATAAAGGTTCCTCCTGTTCTCACTTCTCGTGGGGGGTTAAGAATCCAAATGCTGTCGGTTTATATAGCGCCTCCGGTTGACAAGACCGGCGCCAAAAGAGACGAAAATGTTGCATAGTTGAAGCCGTACGACCCAATCACGCCGTCCAGCGGCAAAGTTTCCGCAAAAGGCAACCAGCCACATGACCGCTGTCACAAACCAGAGACGATACCAGCGAGTACCCTGCTTCTTTGCTTCCATGACAAAATCTCTTTTCTGTGTGTGATCAATATTTCCGGTGGTTGAGTTCGCCCCAGAGTTTTTTGCTCTCCTCCAGAATGTGGGCGTTGATGGCCTCCTCGTCGATCCCCACCAGTTCCCGGTCCTTCATCAAAAGGCGGCCGTTGCAGATGGTGGTCTGGCACTGGCGGCCGGTCATGCCGAAGAGCATATGGCCGTCGATATTGGCGTCGGAGAAGGGGGTGAAGGGCTTGTAGTCCATGACGATGACGTCAGCCGCCGCGCCCGGAGAGAGTTTCCCCAGGGGCACGCCGAAGTACTTCTCGCCAATGATGGGATTGTTCTTGAAGAGCATGTCCGTGACCTCACACCAGCCCACATTGGGGAGGCATGCGTTGTGCCGTTGGGAGCACAGGGCTACTTTCAGACTCTCCAGCATGTCGTTGGTATAGGCGTCGGTGCCCATACCGAGGAGGATGCCCTTTTTGTAGAGCTGCAGCACCGGGGAGATGCCCACGGCATTGCCCATGTTGCTCTCGGGGTTGTTGACGCACATGGTGCCGGTTTCTCTGATGATATCCATCTCCGCGGTGTTCACATGGATGCAGTGGCCCAGAATGGTCATGGGGCCCAAGATGCCGTGGTCCTGGAGGCGCTGCACCGGGCGGCGGCCGTAGTTCTGGAGGGAGTCGTACACGTCGTTCATGCCCTCGGACAC
>CALXDF010000193.1 GCA_944386995.1 uncultured Oscillospiraceae bacterium | reverse complement strand
GCGACGCAGCCGCCGGGACAGGCCATGCCCTCCAGAAGGTAGCCGTTGTACTTGCCGGCCTTGGCCAGCTGCAGCATCTTGCGGCAGTTGTCCAGCCCCTCTGCGCTGACCACATTGACCTCGCGCTCCGGTTCCATGCGGGCAATAGCACCCACCACAGCTTTGGCCACGCCGCCGGTAACGGCAAAGCCGCGGCCTGCACCGGTAGCCTCGGTGAGGGGCACTTCCTCCTCCTTGGGGATATCCTCAAAGCGGACCCCCTTGGCCTCGAACATGCCCTGGAGTTCCTCGAAGGTCAGAACAAAATCAACGTCGCTGCGGATAGAGCGGCGGCTGGCCTCCAGCTTTTTGGCTGCGCAGGGGCCGATAAAACAGATCCGGCAGCCCGGGTCCTTGTATTTCTGGAGCCGGGCGGTGAGGACCATGGGTGTCCGGGCCATGGAGATGCAGTCGGCAAACTCCGGGAAAAGCTTTTTAGCCATGACCGACCAGGCCGGGCAGCAGGAGGTCGCCAGGAAGGGGTGCTTTTCCGGAACCTCATCCAGGAAGTCAATGGCCTCTTCGATAGTACAGAGGTCCGCGCCCACCGCCACCTCCGCCACGCCGGCAAAGCCCAGGCGCTTGAGGGCGGGGGTCAGGCGCTCCGGTGTGGCCGCGGGGCCGAACTGCCCCAGGAAAGCGGGGGCCACAATGGCCACCACCCGGTCGCCCCGCTTGATGGCGTGGATGAGCTGGAAGATCTGTCCCTTGTCCACGATGGCGCCGAAGGGACAGCTTACCAGACACATGCCGCAGGAGACACATTTATTCTGATCGATTTTGGCCCGGCCGTGCTCGCCGGGGCTGATGGCGTTCATGCCGCAGGCCTTTTCGCAGGGGCGCTCCAGCTTGATGATGGCGTTGTACTGGCAGGCCTCGGCACAGCGTCCGCACTTGATGCAGATATCCTGCTTGATGTAGCTCTTGCCGTTGACAAAGCGAATGGCGTCCTTGGGGCAGACCTGGTGGCAGGACTGGGCCAGACAGCCCTGACAGTATTCGGTGACCCGGTACTGCTTGGTGGGGCAGGAGTGGCAGGCAAAGTCGATGATATTGATAAGAGGGGGATCATAATATTTCTCGGCAATGGCGCTCTCGCTGACGCCCTTGCTGAGGACGGTGTGCTGATCCACCGGCCGCAGGGGAAGCCCCATAGCCAGGCGGACCCGCTCCCCGGCAATGGCCCGCTCCAGGAAGATGGATTCCCGGTACCGAGCCTCCGTGCCCGGAACAATCCGATAGGGCAGTTCTTCCATACGGCTGTAGTCCCCATCATAAGCCATGCGGGCAACTTCGGTAAAAACCCGCTTGCGGATGTCAGTGACAGATGAGGGAATTCCTCTCATACCGTTTCTCCTTTGCGCAAAAGATTTCAGAATCTGCCTTTATTATAGGGTGGGAATGCCGCCTCTGTCAAGAAAAGAAGTTGGCAAAAGCTAACGGGTGGTTCCGGTGCCGAAACTCTCCACCAAAGTAAAGTCCGGCACGTCCAGGACAGCAGTATAGTCCACTTGGCAGTCCGCGCCGGAAAGGGCGATGTCATTGCGCCCCTGGGACAGGGAGAGCGGAAGGTCGGCGGCGGCATCCTCTGCGGCAGTTGCCTCCAAAACGGCTTGGCGGCTGTCTCCTAGGGCCACAGAGACATCCCCGTCACCCTTGGTATAGGTGAGATGGAGCGTGGTGGAGAAGGGCTTCAGGGCCTGGATGGTCAGCAGGACGCCGTCCTCGCCCTGGAGAGACACCGCTCCGGTAGCCACCAGCGCGGCGTCTGTTTTCTCCACCTGAAAATCGGAAAACCGCGTGGTGCCGGCACAGCCGGTCAGAACAGCAAGGGACAGCAGACAGAGAACAAACAATGCTTTTTTCATGTAGTATCGCCTCCGAGCGAAGAAATCATACCGGGCTGTTTCACGCCGCCAGACTGGGCACCGCAACCATCAGCGCCCAGGACAGGGCATAGAGCACATAGACATGGGCGGGGTAGAAGACATAGAACAGCTTCTGACAGCCCCGGCCCCGCTCCCCGTTGTAGCACAGCATCAGGGGAATGGCGAAAATCTCCATCCACTGGTAGGCCTCTGTCAGCAGGGCGGAGAGGGGAAGCCCCTGCGCTGTCAGCTGGTATCCCACCAGCCCCATATAGAAGGCCAGGGAAACAACGGCATAGGAAATCATCTGCCATCCCCGGCGGCTGCGGAGGGCGTAGAGCAGGATCCCCTGCAGGATGAAGACCACGCCGCCGTCTGCAATGGTGGTCCAGGAGGGGAGGATGGACATGCTGACATAGGCGGCGGGGTAGCCCAGGGCCGGGATGGGGTAGCCCAGGGCGGGGATCAGGTTCACCACCGCCGCGAGGGCGAAGGGATAGAGGATCGGGATCAGAATCGCGGCCAGCCCTGGGCCGATGCGCCGCTGCCGCAGCCAATCAATCCCCTGCCAGATGGGCATGAGCACCACGAAGTTCAGCAGGATGCCGTTGAGGGGATAGAACCCGTCGGGCCGGACCAGCACGCCGAAATAGGCCATGGCAAAGAGCAGGCTTCCCATGGCGGCGGCGATGATCCAGACCCGGAAAAAGTACTTCCTCCGGTTGTGGGTGTGGGCAAAGCCCTCCACCGCGCAGAAGAGGAACAGCGGCGCCGCCAGACGGCCCAGCATGCTGAACCACTCGGGGATGAGACCGGTGTATTCGAAAAAGTAGTGGATGTGGTCCAGCACCATCAGCGCCAGGGCGATGGCCTTTAAGGCGGTGCCGGAGAGGCCCCGGAAGCCGGGGCGGGAGAGGGATGCGCTAGATTCCATGGTAAGTTCTCCTTATGCCTGCAAAGGGTGCCGGGTCAGGATTCAGCCAAGGCGCTGAGGGCGTCCAGGGCGCTCTGGGGCACCTGAAAGTCCAGCGCTATCGGCACGGCATCCAGCCGCAGGGCGATGCAGCCCTCCTCCGGATAGGATTCCAGGTCCAGCAGGTGGATGAGATCCTCCCCGTTATCTCCCAGCACGGTCTCTGTGGACTCCTGGTAGAGGGAGACCACCAGCTCCGGCCGGGCGTCCTCGGAGAGTTCCCCCATGGTCCAGTCCTCGGTGCTGAGGTCGTCCACCAGGGTGTCGATGGTGTCTAAATCGGTGATGGTACCCAGCTCTGTGCCGCTGCTGTCGGTGAGCACCAGCACCTGGGCCTTGGAGAGCTCCTCGCCGTCAAAGGTGTAGGAGCCGTCCTCCGCCGGGGCGCCGCAGGCGGTGAGCACCATGCCGGCCAGCGCTAGGGCCAAAAAGCAGATGGGCAGAGATTTCATCATCATTCCTCCATAGTCACAGGGATGTTTTTCGGTGGGAGGCCGCCATCCGGCGGCCTCCCGGCCTGCTTTACTCCAGATTCAGGTGCCGGTGCAGGATGTTTTCGGTGATGAAGAAGAACACCACGGCCTGCACAGCAGTAAAGAGAATGAGGCAGACCATCACGGTGTGCCAGATCTGCCAGTCGTTCATACCCATGAACAACCAGACTGTATGTTGCAGGAAGATGCTGCCCAGCACAGTGGTGACCACGCTGATCACCGCGTTGATGCCCACATAGGCGATGACGCTCATGGCGATGCGGTTGCGGCCGAACAGGTGGCCGATGGCCATGGCCAGGTACAGCTGCAGGTAGCTGGCCAGGAGTCCCACCAGGCACAGCACCACCAGCTCCACAATGAGCAGGGGCACGTTGGCGTGGTAGCGGGCGATCAGCTCCGAGAACACCTGGACGGCCTCCCGGAAGGCGTCAGCGAAGTCTACCGCGCTGAGGGGAGCCAGCAGGAAAATGGAGAGCAGGGCCACGGCGATGCTGACGATGGTGGCCACCGTGGCACAGATCAGCTTGGAGGCGATGAGCTGCCAGGGCTTCACCGGCAGGGTGTTCATGAGGTACCCCTCATCCCCCAGCAGGCCTTTGAAAAACCGCTGGATGACGAAGATGATGGCGATGACGCACATGGAGATGAGAATCGCCGCATACACCAGGCCGGCGATCCCGGCCACCATGTCGCCCAGCTCGCTGTCCCCGGAAAGGGTCAGGGTGAACCGGTTCACCAGGGCCAGCGCCAGGGCCGCTGGCCAGATAAAGGCGAACTGCTTCCACATGGAGCGGAAGTCGTATTTCAAAAGTTTTCCAAGCATCAGAAATTCCCTCCTTCCAAAGTCTGGGCCCGGAACATCTCCCGGAACAGGGCGTCCACACTCTTGCCCTCGGTCTCACGGATATTGTCCACGCTGTTGTGGAGGATTACTTTACCCTCCTTGAGGAAGATGGCTTCATCCAGCACCCGCTCAATGTCGCTGATCAGGTGGGTGGAAATCAGGACCGAGCCTTCCTCGTTGTAATTTGTGAGGATGGTGCTGAGGATGAAGTCCCGGGCCGCCGGGTCAACCCCGGCAATGGGCTCATCCAGCAGGTAGAGCTGGGCCTTCCGGGCCATGACCAGCACCAGCTGTACCTTCTCCTTGGTGCCCTTGGACATGGTCTTCATCTTGTCCCGGGGTTCCACGCCAAGGCTTTCGCACATGGCGATGGCCTTCTGGCGGTCAAAATCGGTGTAGAAATCATGGAACAGGTCGAACAGGTCCGTGGCGGCCATCCAGTCAGCAAAGTACATCCGGTCGGGCAGATAGCTGATGACCGATTTGGAGTGGGTGCCGATGGACTGTCCGTCGACCAGAATTTCCCCGGCGGTGGGCTGGAGCAGACCGCAGAGTATTTTGATGAGGGTAGTCTTTCCGCTGCCGTTTGGACCCAGGAGTCCCACAATGCGGCCCCGGTCTACCTGCAGGTCCACGCCCTGGAGTGCGCTTTTATGGCCATAGGACTTGCACAGCCCCCGGCACTGGATCAATAAATCACTCATGAATTTCTTCCTCCTTCAGCAGTTCAATCGCCCGCGCCCGAGACAGACCCAGGCCGGCCATAGCGGCGAAAAATGTGGTGATGATTTCCCGGGCCATTTTGCGCCGGGCTGCGTCGATCACAGCGGTGTCCTCTGTCACCATACGCCCGGCGGTGCGGTTGCTCACCGCCAGCCCCTCACTCTCCAGTTGGCTGAGCGCGCGCTGCATGGTGTTTGGGTTTACACCGGCATCCGCTGCCAGATCCCGGACCGACGGCAGCTTCCCGCCGGGGGGGTAGATGCCGGAGACGATCTGCCGGGCCAGCTGCTCGCTGAGCTGGAGCCAGATCGGGCGGTCATCAGATAGGTTCCATTCCATTGCGATCCCCCTTGTATTATTGTATTAGGTGCTTAATACAATAATACAAAAAGCGGAGCTTGTCAAGTGGGCGGCAAAAATTTTTTGAATGGGGAGCCGGAGATTTTACCAGGCCTCTTGGAGCGGCATATCCGGAGGGAGGCGTTCATAGTGTTCCAGTAAGGGGTGAAACCATGGATTGGAATCAAAAAGAGCTGAATTTTCTGACCCGGGCGGCTGACGTGTTTGATCTGCCGGCGGATGTGATCGGAAGCCTGCCCCACATTGAACTCATCGGCGACTGCCAGCTGCTGCTCAGCGGACACCAGGGGATTCTTTCCTATAGCACAGAGACCATCGACATCAACGGCGGGAAGCTCATTGTACGTCTGGCAGGAGAAGGCCTGGAACTGACGGCGATGAACGGCAGCGAACTGCGGGTGAAGGGCAGGATCACCAAGGTGGAACTGGTGCGATAGAAGGAGGGGGAACATGCTGCAGCGGGCGGTGAACTTTTGCAAAGGCCACGTGACGGTGCGGGTGGAGGGCGGTTTTCCCGAGCGGGTACTGAACCTGTGCGCCGCCCGGCAGATCAACTTCTGGAACCTCAACTGGGAAACGCCCATCTCCTTTACCTTCACCATGACCCGGAAAAGCTTTCGGGAGTTGAAAAAACACCAGGAAAAACTGGGGGCGGAAATGCAGGTGGTGGGAAAGAGCGGCCTGCCGTTTTTCGCCCGCCGCTTCCGCCGCCGGCGTGTGCTGATGGCGGGGCTGGGGCTGTGCACGCTTCTGCTCCTGACAGGGTCCTTTTTTATCTGGGATATCCAGATTGAAGGGAATGTCAATGTCAGCCAGGAGGAGATTCTCCGGGTGCTGGATCAATATGGCGTGGGGATGGGGAGTTATGCCTTCTCCATCCATTCCGAACAGCTGCGCAATCAGATCCTATTGGAGATCCCGGAGCTGAGCTATATTGCCGTCAATGTCAGCGGAAGCCGGGCCTATGTACAGGTTCGGGAGCGAACCCCCAAGCCGGAGCTGGTAAACAAGCGGCAGCCGGGGAATACTGTTGCGGCCCGGGACGGTCTGATCACTGCGGTGCAGCCCTACGACGGGGAGAAGCTGGTTCTGCCGGGTACCATGGTGCAGGAGGGACAGCTCCTGATCAGCGGCGTCACCGACGATGAGCAGGCCGGAACCCGTTTTCTCCGAGGCATGGGAAAGGTGTACGCCAGAACCTGGCATAAGATCCGGTGTCAGGTGCCGGGGAGCGTTCGGGAAAAGGTGTACACTGGGGAGGAACATACCCGGTATGCCATCTGCTGGGGAGCCAAGCGGATAAATTTCTATAATAGTAGTAGCATTCCCTGGGGAGATTGTGATAAAATAGTCACCAGAACCAAACTGACCCTGCCCGGGGGCATCGCTCTGCCCATTACGGTTGTCAAGGAGACGTATCGCTGCTATGAGGAGCAGACAGTGGAGCGCAGCCAGGAGGAGGCGGAGCAGTTGGCTTACCGCGTGCTGAAGGCGTATCTCACCGGCAGCATGGAGGAGGGCCAAGTGGAGCATGAGACGCTGACGGCGGTTCCCTGGGGGGATGACCTTCTGGTAGAGCTTTCGGCGGAGTGCCAGGAGCAGATCGGCCGGTTTGTGGAGATTGAAAAAGAATAGAGGGAATAGCCCAATATGGAGCAACGAATCAGCATTGAGCGGATGGAACAGGCGGTAAATATCTTCGGCTCCTTTGATGAGAACATCCGCCTCATCGAGGCGGAGTTCCACGTAACCGTTACCAACCGGGAGGGGGAACTGCGCATCAACGGTGAGCCAGAGGACACCATGCTGGCGGTGAAGGCCATCAACGCCCTGCTGGCGCTCTCAGCCAAAGGAGAGCCTTTGGGGGAGCAGCAGGTGCGCTACGTCATCGGCCTGGCCCGCAGCGGCCAGGAGGGGAAGATCAGCGAACTGACCCAGGACGTCATCTGCATCACCGCCAAGGGCCGGCCGGTGAAACCCAAGACCATCGGCCAGAAACACTACTGTGACAGCATCAGCCGCAACACCGTCACCATCGGCGTCGGGCCAGCCGGCACCGGCAAGACCTACCTGGCCGTGGCGGAGGCGGTGGCGGCTTTTCGCTCCAAGGAGGTCAACCGCATTGTCCTCACCCGCCCGGCGGTGGAGGCCGGGGAGCGGCTGGGCTTTTTGCCCGGAGATCTCCAGAGCAAGGTGGATCCCTACCTCCGGCCCCTGTACGATGCGCTTTTTGACATGCTGGGGGCGGAGACCTATAATAAGTATCTGGAGCGGGGCAACATCGAGGTGGCGCCCCTGGCCTACATGCGGGGCCGGACGCTGGACGATAGCTTCATCATCCTGGATGAGGCCCAGAATACCAGCCGGGAGCAGATGAAGATGTTCCTGACCCGCATGGGCTTTGGCTCCAAGATGGTCATCACCGGCGATGTCACCCAGATCGACCTGCCGCCGGACAAGACCTCCGGGCTCAAGGAGGCGGTCCGGGTCCTCCGGGGTGTGGAGGGCATCGGCATCTGCGAGCTCAACGACCAGGACGTGGTGCGCCACGTCATGGTCCAGCGGATCATCAAGGCCTACGACGAGTATTACAGCCGGAAAAAGGACAAGCGGTAGAGGCTGTTTCGATTCAGTGTGACAGAGAATGAAGGGGAACGACCATGAAAAAGATCTTCTTGGGCCTGCTGTTCCTGCTTGTTGAGATCAAACTGGGCCGCCTGGGTATTACTCCGGCTTGGGTGGGATACCTGTTGATCCTGTCTGGCACGGGAGAGGTGCCTGAGAGCGAAACCTTTCAGCGCATGAGAAAGCTGACAGCGACTGCGGCTGTTTTTGCGGGAGTGATATGGCTGATAGAGCTGCTGGGCGGCCCTGTGGGAGCACGTTGGGTGGATCTTCACCCGCTGGTACTTATTGACGCCGCGCTGCTGGGCGGCTCTGTGGGGGCACGTGTGATGGATCTGCTATTGACGACCGTGGGAGTTGTTTTTGAGCTGCTGGTCATGTACCGGCTCACAGATGGGATCGAGGAGATCGAGACCGCCTGCGCCCGGGGTATGAGGAGCGATAAGCTGGGAGCGGGCTGGCAGGGGATCGTGTGGGGGTATATTGCTTTTGTCGTGCTGGTCGCTTATCCCCCGCTGAGTATGGCGGGGCTGCTGGCCGCCTTTGGAGCGAAAATCTACTATGCGGTGAAGTTCTACCAGACAGCCCGGATTTATGGGGAGGCGGTGCCTTCATGACACAGTTTTCCTGGTACGGCTACACCGTGGCAGTGGACGAGCAGGCCACCCGGAACTACTATAGGAAGGCTGGGGACTGGGACTGTATGTGCGGCCACTGCCGCAATTTCCTGGCCCTGGCAAGGGAGCGGAGGCTGCCGGAGGATCTGCTGGCAATTCTGGACAGGCTCTCCATCCCGCCGGAGAAAGCAACCTGCGTGTGTGAACTCTACCATGAGGCGGACTGGCGGGAGCGGGGGCTGCTCTATGAGATCAGCTGGCGGATCGCGGGCAGTGTGGTCAAAAAGCCGGAGAGCAGGGAAAACGAAGGCACCCCCTGGGGGCCGCCTGTGCGGCTGCCCCAGTTTAGTCTGATACTGGGCCATGAGACCTGCAATGTGGCGGAGGGATTTCCCCAGCCCAACTTTGACCTGGACGTCAGCTTATACCTCCCCTGGATGCTGGACGAGCCTGTAGAGGGGCCGGATAAGGAGAGTTGATATGGCAAAGCGACACTATATCCCCATCACCGCCGATGTGCCGGGGGTGAATGAGGGTCAGCGGGCCTTGATTCGCAAAGTCATCCGCACAGCCCTGGCTGCCGAGGGGGTGGATTTTCCCTGCGAAGTGGACGTCTGTGTCACCAGCGACGAGGGGATCCATCAGGTTAATTTGGAGATGCGCGGGGTGGATCGGCCCACGGATGTACTGAGCTTCCCGGCTTTTGACTTGTGGCCGGGGGAACTGCCGGGGGAGGAGGACGCGGATCCGGCCACGGGCCTGGTACCGCTGGGGGACATGTGCCTCTCCCTGGAGCGGGTACAGGCCCAGGCAAAGGAGTACGGCCACTCCAACCGCCGGGAGATGGCCTATCTGGTGGTCCACTCAGTCCTCCACCTGCTGGGATACGACCATCTGGACGAGGGGCCGCAGAAAGCACAGATGCGCGCCCGGGAAGACGCTATCCTGGCGGAACTGGGCATCGGCCGGTAGAACCCGCCGGAGCGGCCTGCGGGATAGAGCAGACAAGACCTAAAAGACGGATGCTGGGCGTTGCAGCGGAAGGGAGACCCCAATGACCGGGGAACGCAACTGGAGCCTGGATTTGATTCGCGCCTTAGCGGTGGTGGAGGTCCTGGCAGTCCACTTTTTTTCCAATATTCAATACTATGAGGAACCCCTGGCGGGTACGGCTATGGTGGCGGCGGCGTTCCTGCGGCCGGCGCTCATGACCTGTGTGCCCCTGTTCCTGCTGCTGAGCGGCTATCTCTGTGTGGGACAGACCTGGAGCCGGGATTACTACTGGCGGCTGGGCCGGGTGGTGAGCGTATACCTGCTGGCAAGTGCCGCCTGCCTGCTGTTCAAGGCGGTGGCTATGGAGGGCTCCTGGAATCCGCTGATCTGGTGCCGGGAGATTCTGAATTTCAACGGCGCGCCCTACAGCTGGTATATTGAGATGTATCTGGGGCTCTTCCTGTTGATCCCGTTTATCAACGCAGCCTGGCGGGGGGTGGACCGGGCGGGCCGCCTGGCCCTGACTGCAAGTCTGGTGTGCATGGCCATCCTGCCCTCGGCGGCCAACCTTTCCCGGTATACAGACGCGCAGGTGCAGCTGGTGCCGGGGTGGTGGGAGAAGTTATACCCCCTGGCCTACTATTGCCTGGGAGCCTGGCTGCGGGAACATCCGATCCGCCTTCGGGGACCGGTCCTGCTGGGGCTGGCTGCGCTCTGCCCGGTAGCCGGCGGGGCACTTCACCTCTGGCGGGCGGATGGCGGAGCATTCGGATACCTGGATATCACCTATTGGAATGGGCTGCTGACCGCCGTTGCCGCTGTGCTGGTATTCTCCGTTTTGGTGCAGTGGAGGCCCCGCTGCCCCGGATGGCTGCGGCGGAGTGTAACGGGCTTGTCCCGGCTGTCTTTGACGGTCTATCTGGTATCCTGGATCCCGGATCAGGTGATTGGAGCGCTGTTGGTGCAGCGCGTGCCGGACATTGGGAGACGGCTGCTGTGGGGCCTGGCGGCGGTGCCGGCAAGTTTGCTGGTGTCCGTGGCTCTGGCCTGGTGCATTCAATGGCCGGAGCGGCTGATCCTGTGGGGCCTTGGGCGGATTCGAACGCGGTGCGCCCGGGAGAACAACAGGCGGCGGGAAGCCGCAAAATGAGAAAATAATGAAGGATTATTGTAGAGGGATTGCTATGCCGATTACAAAAACTGCCATGATTACCATTGCCGGACGGCCCAATGTAGGCAAGTCCACGCTGGTCAATGCCCTGGTGGGAGAAAAGATTGCCATTGTTTCCAACAAGCCACAGACTACACGCAACCGGATTTACGGAGTGGTGAACCGGGATGATACTCAGTTTGTCCTCTTAGATACCCCAGGCCTGCACAAGGCCCGCAACCGTCTGGGAGACTATATGGTGAAGGTGGTCCGGGAATCTGTGGCAGACGTGGACTGTGTATGCCTGCTGGTGGAGCCTATTCCCCATGTAGGCACGCCGGAGCAGGTGCTCATTGACCGGATCCGGGAGGAGAGCCTCCCGGCGGTGCTGGTGATCAACAAGATCGACACCGTGGAAAAGGATGCTCTGCTCTCTGTAATGGCCGCCTACAGCGAGACCTATGATTTTGACGCCATCATTCCTATCTCCGCTGAAAAGCACGACGGACTGGCCGAACTGATGGAGCAGCTCTCCCGCTATGCGGCGGAGGGCCCCCAGCTCTTTCCGGACGGCATGACCACCGACCAGCCGGAGAGACAGATTATGGCGGAGATCGTCCGGGAGAAGCTGCTGCGGAATTTGGACAAGGAGATCCCCCATGGTACCGCTATTGAAGTGACCAAGTTTTCCGAGCGGGATAACGGCATAATTGATCTGGATGTGACGATCTACTGTGAGAAGGCCAGCCACAAGGGGATTATCATCGGCAAACAGGGGGCTATGCTGAAAAAGATCAGCAGCCAGGCCCGGGAGGACATGGAGCGGTTCATGGGTACCAAGGTGTTTCTCCAGACCTGGGTAAAAGTGAAAGAAAACTGGCGGGACAATTTGAATTACATAAGAAGTTTCGGCTATGATGAGCAATAGGCGTTAAAGCGGACGAGAGGCTGGAGTTCCGCTGCACCCAGTTTCCCCACATCTTCCCTCGCATATCTGCTGCCGGAGTGTCCATGCTAAGACCGACAGGAGGCGGTGGGATGGATGGATTTTGGGACCTGTTTTGCGCCACTGGCGACCCGGTGTTCTATCTGCTGCACCGGCAGCCGCCGGGCGGGGGGAAAGAAAACGAGGCAAAGACGGGGTGACCGTCTTTGCCTGCACCCGGAGGAGTACATAGGCAATGGCAAATGAACGAACGGTGATTCGCGGTATCGTGCTGCGCTCTGTAGATACCAAGGAGGCCGACAAGATCCTGACTGTCCTCACCGGAGAACTTGGGAAGCTGGCGGTGGTCGCGAAAGGGGCAAGGGGCCGGCGCAGCCGGGTGACTGCGGCGACACAGCTGCTGGTCTACAGTGAGATGACGCTTACCGAGCGCCGCGGCTGGCAGATCCTTTCGGAGGCGAATACCATCGAGCTGTTCAGCGGAATTCGGCAGGATTTGGAGCGGCTGAGTCTGGCCAGCTATTTCGCGGAGCTGACGGAGGCGGTGACATATGCGGATCTGCCGGCGGGGGAGATCCTCTCCCTGCTGCTTAACGCCCTGTATGCCCTGGGGACGCTGAACCGTCCGGCGGCGCTGGTGAAGCCTGCGTTTGAGGTAAAGCTCATGTCCCTGTCAGGCTTTGAGCCGCTGGCAGACCGGTGCGCTGTCTGCGGTAGAGAAGAGCCGGAGGAGCCCATGCTGGATGTGGTCCGGGGAACGCTCCACTGTGCCCGCTGTCCCCAGAAGGGGGGACTCTCCATGCCGCTGGGTACGGCGGGGTTGGCTGCATTGCGCCATATTGTCTACGGAGATTCCAAGCGGCTCTATGCTTTCCAAATGCCGGAGGAGGATCTGCGGCGGCTGGGTCATGCGGCAGAGGCCTATGTGGCAGCCCAGCTGGAGCGGGGGTTCCGTACGCTGGACTACTATAAGAGGATCAAGAGTGATTGATATTTGTAGAAATTTGTGTGATTAATACTGTTTGTATCGAATCCGGACAGCGGAAGAGCGTTTCCGATGTTCCACATATCCTTTGCAGGAGAACCACAGATGAGCGAATTGTTTGAAAAATCCATCCGTACGCTGGAACTGCCGGCGGTACTGGAGCGGCTGGCGGCCCAGGCGGTCAGCGATGAGGCCAAGGACCGGGCCCGGAAGCTGTTTCCTTCTACAGATTATGACGAGGTCCGCCGTCTCCAGGACGAGACAGAGGCGGCACGGTCTATGCTGGGGCTGCAGGGAAGTCCCAATTTTTCCGGTCTGAAGCGGGTGGCAGAAATCCTGGCCCGGGCGGACCGGGGCGGTGTGCTGAACACCAGAGAGCTGCTGCTTCTGGCGGGGATGCTTCGCTGTGCCCGGCGGGTAAAGGAGTATTTCAACGCCGACACAGCCAGCCATTCGGTGATCGACCACATGTTCCAGTCCCTTCACGGCAACAAGTTTTTGGAGGAGAAAATTTATTCCACCATTCTGGATGAGGACGAGATTGCAGACACCGCCAGTCCGGAGCTGGCGGATATCCGACGCCACAAGCGGGCTGCCGCGGCTAAGGGCCGGCAGATCCTCCAGAGGATCATTGCCTCCCCCAGCTATAGCAAGGTCCTCCAGGAGTCCCTGATTACCATGCGGGACGGGCGCTTTGTGGTGCCGGTGAAGGCCGAGCACCGCGCCGACCTGCCCGGCCTGATCCACGACACCTCATCCTCTGGAGCGACTTTGTTTGTGGAGCCTATGGGGGTGGTCCAGGCCAACAACGAACTCAAGGAGCTGGAGGCCAAGGAGGAGCAGGAGATCCTGCGGATCCTCAGCGCCCTCAGCGCCGAGGCGTCCAAATACAGCGGCGATATCCTTTGGGACTATGATGTGCTGGTCCATTTGGATTTGATCTTTGCAAAAGCGCAGTTGTCCTATCAAATGGAGGGGATGCACCCGGAAATCCGGAAAAACGGTTCCTTGGTGCTGAAAAAAGCCCGCCATCCTCTGCTGGACAGCGCCAGGGCGGTGCCCATTGACGTGGAACTGGGCGGGAAGTTTGACACGCTGGTGATCACCGGCCCCAACACTGGCGGAAAGACCGTGACGCTGAAGACTTTGGGACTGTTGACCCTGATGACCCAGTGCGGTCTCCAGATCCCTGCCGCCGGCGGCAGCGCCATCAATGTATTTGAAACTGTTTTGGCAGATATTGGCGATGAACAGAGCATAGAGCAGAGCCTTTCCACCTTTTCCGCGCACATGACCAACATTGTGCGTATACTAAAGGAGACGGGGGAGAACAGCTTGGTTCTCTTTGACGAGCTGGGAGCGGGTACGGACCCTGTGGAGGGGGCGGCCCTGGCCATTGCCGTCATCACCCATGTTCGGGAGAAAGGGGCTCGTATTGCAGCCACCACTCATTACGCAGAGCTGAAAACCTTTGCCATGACCACCAAGGGGGTGGAGAACGCCTCCTGTGAGTTTGATGTGGAAACGTTGCGGCCTACCTATCGCCTGCTGATCGGGGTCCCTGGAAAATCCAATGCCTTTGCGATCTCCCAGCGCCTGGGACTGCCGGAGGAGGTCATTGAGACTGCCCGGCAGCAGATGGACAGCGAGTCCATCCGCTTCGAGGAAGTTCTCTCCGAGTTGGAGCGCCAGCGCCAGCGGCTGGAAAAGGACCAGGACGAGGCGGAGCGCCTGCGTGTGCAGCGGGAGGCGGATGCCAGACGGGCCCGGGAGTTCCGGGAGCAGATGGAGCGGGCCAAGGAGAACGCCCGCAGCAAGGGGGAGGCCGAGGCCCGGCGCATCGTCCGGGAGGCACGGGAATCCGCCGATGCCATTTTCGCGGAACTGAGCGATCTGCGGAAGAAGCAGGAGCGCTCTGCCAGCTGGCAGGACGTAAACCAGGCCCAGGCTGCTGTTCGCGGGGAACTGAACCGAATGGAGGAGGAGCTCCATGCAAAATCTGTCCAGGAGCCGATACCAAAGCCCTCCCGCCCGATTCAGAAGGGGGATATTGTAGAGCTGCCGGGCACCAGAACCCGGGCCACTGTGCTGTCGGCGGACGGAGAGAAACTCCAGCTGCAAGCGGGCAATATGAAGATGACCATCAAGGCATCCGGCGTCCGGCTGGTGGAGGATGCGGAGACTGCGGCCAAGAAGGCTGTCAAGCAGCAGATGACGCGGGTGATCGCCCACAGCCGGGCCGCCGCCGCTAAGAATGAGCTGGACATCAGGGGGATGATGACCGACGAGGCGGAGGATGTGGTCAATCACTTCATAGATACCGCGCAGATGGGAAAACTAAACACCGTGAGCATCATCCATGGCAAGGGAACCGGTGCACTGCGCCAGGCGGTTCATCAGACCCTGCGGCGCCACAGCGCGGTAAAATCTTTCCGACTGGGCCGCTACGGCGAGGGGGAGGATGGCGTGACGATCGTGGAGCTGAAGTGATGAAGGGGACTGTCAGTTCCGACGGCCCCGATCCCCTTGCCGCCGCAGTAACTTAGCTGCCTGAATAGAATCGATAAGATATGCGGGGGACGACCGGCAGGGACGGCCCAAAAGCGCGGGCCACCGTAGAAAAGAAATGACCGCATACATGGGGATATGCGCCTGAAACGGGGGCAAAACTCCGCTTCGGGCGGACAGTTGATGGGGTTCTTGTCCGCCTTTTTGGACTGAAACTTTGTGCGTTGCTTTGACTAACTATAGGAAAGGGTGTTCATTTTGTGTGATTTGCTGGAATTTACAGAACATACTGGGGGAGAATCGTCAAAGTTTATGCAAATTCGGCATTGACGGAAATACGTAAATTTGGTATCTTAATAATAACCTTTTATCCTATACTTGTGTTGAAGGAGATTTGTCTATGTACACGCAGGAAGTCACCATTCATAGCGAGGTCGGCCTGCAGGCACGTCCCGCTACTTTCTTTATTCGTAAGGCAAATGAGTTCAAGAGCGGGATCTGGGTGGAGAAGGACGAGCGCCGCGTGAACGCCAAGAGCCTGCTGGGCGTACTGTCTCTGGGAATTGTCAAGGGCACCACCATCACCCTGATTGCGGATGGCTCTGATGAGAAAGAAGCTGTGGAAGCGCTGGCGGAGCTCATTAACAATGGTTTCGGTGAGTAACTGATTGCGTAAATAGGTTTGTGGGAAAGGCGGTTTCGAAAGGAAGCCGCCTTTTTAATTGTACGCTAAAAGGAGGAGTCCCGATGACCCGCGCGGAGCTGTTGGAAAAGGCAAACTCTCTGCCCATGGCCCCAGGAGTCTATCTGATGAAAAATGCCCGCCATGAGGTCATCTATGTGGGGAAGGCAAAAAAGCTCAAAAACCGGGTAAGCCAGTATTTTCAGTCCGGCAGCGGCCACAATGTCAAAACCCATGTGATGGTGGGACAGGTGGACGACTTTGATACCATCATCGTCCGCTCGGAGTTCGAGGCCCTGGTGCTGGAGAACTCCCTTATTAAACAGCACATGCCCCGCTACAATATTCTGCTGAAGGACGGGAAGGGGTATCCCTTTGTCCGGCTGTCCAATGAACCCTATCCCCGTTTTTCCCTGGTGAACCGCAAGGAAAAAGATACCGCCCGGTATTTTGGTCCCTTCGGCGGGCGACAGGAGACCCGCCACGCCCTGGATGCCATTCAGTTGGCCTTGAAACTGCCCACCTGTTCCAAGCATTTTCCGCGGGATATCGGCAGGGAGCGGCCCTGCCTGAACCACCATATGGGGCGGTGCGACGCATTCTGCCGCGGTGTGCCCGATGCGGCGGAGTACCGCCGGCGGATTGAGCAGGCGGTGTTGCTGATGACCGGGAAACTGGACCAAGTGACGGCGGAGATTGAGGCACATATGACCCAGGCCGCGGAAAATCTGCAATTTGAGCGGGCCGCAGAGCTGCGGGACCAGCTTCGCTCCATCCAGACCTTGGGAAAACGGCAGCGGGTGATTGCCGCCAACGTGGCGGACACGGACATCTGGGGCCTGTATCAAGAGGCCAAGTGCTGCTATGCGGTCCTTCACTATGAGCAGGGCCAGCTTATCTACCGGGAGGCGGAGCTGTTCTCCGCGCCCGGCGGAGAGGAGAGAGAGGAGATGCTGGCTGCTCTGCTGCTCCAGTACTACGGCGGCCGCACCGCCCTGCCCCGGGAGATCCTGCTGCCTTATGCGATTGAGGATATGGAGACGTTTGAAAAGCTGCTGGAGGAGACCTCCGGCCATAAGGTTCACGTTCGGGTGCCCCAGCGGGGCGAGAAGGCGGAACTGATGGACATGGCGGCCCGCAATGCCCGGGAGGAGGCGGAGCGCCTTACCACCAAGGAGGAACGGGTGGACCGGACACTGGAGCTGTTTGCCAGAATGGCGGGACTGCCGGAGGTCCCCAAGCGGATGGAGGCCTATGACATCTCCAACACCGGCGGCAGCGATATCGTGGCTTCCATGACGGTATTCCACGGGGCACGGCCCGCAAAAAGCCAGTACCGGCGGTTCAAGATCAAAGAACTGGATGGACACCCCGACGACTACAGTTCGATGCGGGAGGTGCTGACCCGGCGGGTTCAGCGGTATTTGGACGGAGACGAGAAGTTCTCCCCTCTGCCGGATGTGTTCCTCATCGATGGCGGCGAGACCCATGCCGATGTGGCCCGGCAGGTGTTGGAGAGCTTTGGCCTCTCTATCCCGATCTTCGGCATGGTGAAGGACCACCGCCACCGGACAAGGGCCCTGGTGACGCCTGCAGGCCGGGAGATCGGGATCCAGCAGAACCAGGCGGTGTTTGCCATGGTGGGACGCATCCAGGAGGAGACCCACCGATTTGCCATCACCTACCACCACGAGAGCCACTCCCGCAGTGTCCGCCGCTCCGTATTGGAGGACATCCCCGGAGTAGGGGAGGCGCGCCGGACGGCGCTGCTCAAGAGTTTCAGGAGCGTGAAGGCGATCCGGGAGGCATCGCTGGAGGAGCTGGAGGCCGTGGTGCCGAAAAATGCCGCCAAGGCGGTGTACGAACACTTTCACAGGGAGGATACCCATGGACAAGAGGACCCTGCGCCGGATAATCGGCGAGAAGAAACGGGCCATGACGGCGCAGCAGATTGAGAGCGCCAGCGCGGAACTGGCAGAGAAACTGTTTGCCCATCCGGCCTATCAGCGGGCAGAGGCTTTGTATGGCTACCTCTCTTACAACCAGGAGGTGCGGACGGCGGCCATTTTGGAGCGCGCCCAACAGGACGGTAAACGGGTGGCGGTGCCCAAGGTCTACGGCGATACGATGAAGTTCCTGTGGCTGGACGACCTGGGCGCTGTGGCCCCCGGGGCCTACGGCATTCCGGAGCCGGTGGCTGATGGACCGGTGGCGGAGGACCCTGCCGCCCTGGTGCTGATGCCGGGGCTGGCCTTTGACCGGGAGGGACACCGCATGGGCTATGGCGGCGGGTTCTATGACAAGTATCTCTCCGCCTACCCCGGCCACCCCACCCTGGCGCTGTGTTATGGATTTCAGATGCTGCCCCATCTGGAGACAGAGGCCCACGATCTTCCGGTGGATGATGTGATTTGGAGTGATGTAGTGTGAGTGAAGTTGCTTTCCGCATGGCGGCGGAACAGGATATTCCATTGATCCTGGAATTTATCCGGGATTTGGCGGAGTACGAGGGGATGCTGGATCAGGTGGTAGCGGACGAGGACCTTCTCCGCCGGGAACTGTTTGAACAGCATCGGGCAGAGGTGCTTTTCGCCGTAGTCAAGGGCCAGGAAGTGGGGTTCGCCCTGTTTTTTCACAATTTTTCTACCTTCCTGGGCCGGGCGGGGCTGTACCTGGAGGATCTGTTTGTCCGGCCGGAGTGCCGGGGGAAGGGATATGGCAAGGCCCTTCTGCGCCAGCTGGCCAGGATCGCCCGGGAGCGGGGGTGCGGCCGGATGGAGTGGTGGTGTCTGGACTGGAACCGGCCCAGCATTGCGTTCTATCAGTCTCTGGGAGCGAGAGCCATGGACGAGTGGACCGTTTACCGCCTGACGGCAGCAGACCTGGAGCGGCTGGCGAAACAGGAATAGTATGGGGCTCCCCAACCTGCAGCAAATAATCACCCCCGGGACGAACCTTCGTCCCGGGGGTGTGTTTATGTACTTGGGAAGGGGGCAGGGTCATCCCTTTTTCTTGGAACCGCGGAGCCAGCAGAACCAGAACAGGAATCCCACGCAGATACCGCCTACAATGTTGCCCAGGGTCACCGGCAGCATGTTGCCCAGGAAGTAGTTGCCCCAAGTGAGGCTCTCCACGGCAATACCGGCCTCAGCGGCCTGGGCCGCATACTGCGCCCTGGAAAAGAGCCCAACGGTGCAGTAAAACATATCGGCGATAGAGTGATTGAAACCGCAGATGACGAAGAAAGCCACCGGGGTATAGGCACCCAGGATTCGGCCGGCTACGTCTTTGGCAGACAGGGAGAACAGCACGCCCAGGGTCACCAGAATGTTGCACAGGACTCCCATAAAGAACGCATTCTGGAAGGGCATGGTCATCTTCCCGACAGCTACTTTCATGGAGAATACGGCCAGGGCGCCTTCACCGGCACCCACCCAGCCGAATTTGGCGCAGATAAAGGCTACGATCAGGGAGCCGATGAAGTTGCCGATGTACACGAACACCCAGTTGCGCAGCAGTCCGGTCAGTTTTGCTTTTTTGTCCAGTACGCTGATGGTGATCAGGGTATTACCGGTAAACAGCTCCGCACCGGAGAGGATCACCATCCCCAGGCCAAAGGCGAACAGCAGGCCGGAGATCATGCGCACCGTGCTGTTGTTGTCCAGGGCATAGGTAGCCATGTTGGTGACAGCTCCGGGAAAGGCGATGAGGATGCCGGCCAGGATGGCCAGCAGCATCATCTTTGGAATGGGCAGCTTGGTTTTGCCGGCGCCGGCGGTGGAATAGTTGGCAGCGGCTTCCGCAGCGGTAAAGAGATTCATCAATACCGCCCCCTTTACGCTAGCGTGCGCTTGGCCGCTTCCACCACATGCCCGACCAAAACAGAGGTGGTGACGGTTCCAACGCCGCCGGGAACAGGGGTAATGGCCTCCACAATGGGGGAGACGGCCTCAAAGTCCACATCGCCGCAGAGCTTCTGCTCCTGCTCATTCCAGTTGATCCCCACATCAACGACAATCTGGCCGGGGCGGACGAAGTCCGCGCCCACCATGCCGGCCTTGCCGGCGGCGGCAATGAGGATATCCGCCTCCCGGCAGACGGCGGGCAGATCCGCCGTGCGGGTGTGGCAGACCGTCACGGTAGCATTTTTCTTGATAAGCATCATGGCGGCAGGCTTCCCAACCACCAGGCTCCGGCCAATGACCACCGCTCTTTTGCCGGTGCAGTCGATTCCGTAGTGGTCCAGAATTTCCATGCAGGCCGACGGCGTACAGGGGGCAAAGCCCAGCGGCTTCCCGGCAAAAACACCGGCCAGGGACAGCTCAGTAATGCCGTCGATATCTTTTTCCGGCACCAGCGTATTGCAGATCAGCGCCTCGTCCAGATGCTTGGGGAGAGGACGGAACAGAAGCACGCCGTGGATCTTTGAGTCGGCATTAATATCCCGGATGACTTGGAGCAGTACCTCCTGGGTTACGTCCACCGGCAGGGCGCATTTGGCCACCGCCACGCCCAGGGATTCCGCCCGCTTGATAGCGCCCCGCTCGTAACTGAGGTCGTCTGGCCGCTCGCCTACCCGGACGATGGCCAGGGTCGGCGTGATACCCCGGGCCTTCAAAGCTTCCACATCTTTCATAATGCGGGCGTTCAGGCCGGTATTGACCTCTGCGCCCTTCCAGATCGTTGCCATGGTTGGATTCGCTCCTTTTCTTATCAGTCAATCTGCCGCACGGGCGGCAATCAGAAGTTCGCCCGGACCTGGGCAAAAATTTCATCAGCCATGGGGCAATATTTGTCCAGCATGGCGTTGGCTTTGGCATTAAGGGACTCAGCGACTGCCCGGTTCTGCATGGATTTGGTATTAATGAACACGTTGAGACTGGCGCTCTGGAGCGCTGCTTTGCAGCAGGCGGCACCGCATCCGGCGTCAGACACGGCCAAACGGCTGCCCTTGGCAGCGAACTGGGCAATCGCCTCGATGGCCTCGCAGCACTTCTCCATGATCTCCATGGGTACAGAGCAGGCGGCCACCGTACACTCCTCCAGGACCTTGGCCTTGTAAGCTTTTTCCTCCTCTGTCTCCTTGGGCAGTCCATAGGCCTTGGCCAGGGGGGCAAAAACCTCTGCGTCTTTGGCAATCAGGGCCAGAAGATCGGCCTGGATGGCATCACATCTGGCTTTCAGGGCCACCATTTCCTCCTCCACATCGGCGTATTTCTTCTTGCCGACGGTGAGGGAACCCACCATATTGCCCAGAGCTGTGCCGATAGCACCCACCAGGGCGGAAGCGCCGCCGCCGCCGGGCACTGGGGCGTTGGAGGCCAGAACAGTGACAAATTCTGTACAACTGGCTTGTGCAAAATCCATAAAAGTCATTCTCCTTATTTGTTAGGTTGTCTGTTTGGTCATCGGTCCTCTACAAAGATGAGGACACCAGCGTCCGTTGCCTTTGGCGGGCAGTCGCCTACGGCCAGGGAAACCTCCTCCGGCGCGCTGCCGTCCCAGAATGGGGCGAGGAAGCAGCTGGCGGGCAGGGTAAAATAGAGATGGACATGCTCCTCCGCGGGAAACACCCGCATTTCCTCCAGCAGTTTTCGCCAGCCGCTGCCGTCGTTGCCCCAAAAGCGAACCGGAGCAGTGCATGCAGCCGCGCTTTCCATGACCAGCAGGACATTCAGGGACGCCCCGCGGCGGAGTGCGGACGCAGCAGGCAGAATGGCACAACATACGGGAGCGGGCATTAGGGATCCTCCTTTGGAGAGCAGCCGTGGAAAGGGGCCGGCGGCGGTGAGCCGCCGGCCCCTTGCGCAAGGGACAGGGGAGCGGACTGGGATCATGCGCCACAGCCCTTGATGGAACTCCGCATCTTAGAACAGGCCGGAGATCTTGCCGGTAGCATCCACGTCGATGCGCTCGGCAGCAGGCACCTTGGGCAGGCCCGGCATGGTCATGATGTCACCGGTAAGGGCTACCAGGAAGCCGGCACCAGCAGATACCTTGATGTTGCGCACGGTGACAGTAAAGCCTGTGGGTGCGCCCAGCTTGGTGGGATCGTCACTGAGGCTGTACTGGGTCTTGGCCATGCAGATGGGCATCTTGTCATAGCCCAGAGCCGTGAGCTGCTGGATCTGCTTCTGGGCGTTGGAGGTAAAGGCTACATCCTTGCCGCCATAGATCTTCTGAACGATGGCGGTAATCTTGTCCTCAATGGACATGTTCAGATCATAAGAGAAGGAGAAGTCATTGGGCTGCTCGCACAGACGGATGACCTCCTGCGCCAGGGCGATACCGCCCTCGCCGCCCTTGGCCCACACCTCGCTGAGGGCCACGTTGACGCCCAACTCCTTACATTTGTCCTCGACCAGCTTCAGTTCGGCCTCGGTATCGAAGGGGAAGCGGTTGATGGCCACCACGCAGGGCAGCTTGTAGACGTTAGTGATGTTGCTCACGTGCTTGAGCAGATTGGGCAGGCCCTTTTCCAGAGCGGCAAGATTCTCCTGGCTCAGTTCATTCTTGGGCACGCCGCCATTGTATTTGAGGGCGCGGACAGTCGCCACGATAACCACGGCGCTGGGCTTGAGGCCAGCCATACGGCACTTGATGTCCAGGAACTTCTCAGCGCCCAGATCTGCACCGAAACCGGCCTCGGTAACGGTATAATCGCTCAGGCGCAGGGCGATCTTGGTAGCCGTAACGCTGTTGCAGCCGTGGGCAATGTTGGCGAAGGGGCCGCCGTGAACAAAGGCAGGCGTATGCTCCAGCGTTTGTACCAGGTTGGGCTTCAGCGCGTCCTTCAGCAGAGCGGCCATGGCGCCGGCGGCGTGGAGATCACCGGCAGTAACAGGCTTTTCATCGTAGGTGTAGCCAACCACCAGACGGCTCAGACGTGCCTTCAGATCAGAGATGTCGCTGGCCAGGCACAGCACAGCCATGATCTCGCTGGCCACGGTGATATCGTAGCCGTCCTCGCGGGGCGTACCATTGACCCGGCCGCCCAGACCGTCTACCACGAAGCGGAGCTGCCGGTCGTTCATATCCACACAGCGGCGCCAGGTGATGCGGCGGGGATCGATATTGAGCTTGTTGCCCTGGTAGATGTGGTTATCCAACATAGCGGCCAGCAGGTTGTTGGCAGCGCCGATGGCATGGAAGTCACCGGTGAAGTGGAGGTTGATGTCTTCCATAGGCACTACCTGGGCATAGCCGCCGCCGGCGGCGCCGCCTTTCACGCCGAATACCGGTCCCAGGGAGGGTTCACGCAGAGCAACCAGAACATTTTTGCCCAGCCGCTTCATACCGTCAGCCAGCCCCACGGTGGTGGTGGTCTTTCCTTCGCCGGCGGGGGTAGGGTTAATGGCCGTCACCAGGATCAGCTTGCCGGAGCGCTCCGGCGTCTCGTTGAGAATGTTGTAGTCCACCTTGGCTTTGTAGTTGCCGTACTGCTCCAGATACTTGGGGTCGATGCCGGCAGTTTTGGCAACCTCGGTGATATGCTGCATCGGGGTCGCCTGGGCGATTTCAATGTCGGATTTGAAGTTGCTCATGGTTCGTCGTTCCTTTCTGCGTCCCAGTGTCCTGCTGGATCGCTCTGGTCCCGGCCACAGGGACAAATTAATATCGGGAAAATCCGTCCTGCCATGGCCTATTTGACAGGAAAACGTGGGTGGTCCGTCTGAGCCCCACTGTTCGTTAAGATTATAACAAACTGTTGCGTAGAGCGCAATGCTAGAAGATACAAAAAACCTGACAAAAATTTGTGCACAAAAGCGAGCTGCTTTAGGAAAGCAGCTCGCTCTGGGGAGATTTATTGAAAGCAGTTGCGAACATCTCCACTCATGTAGAGGGAGCCCAGGGCGCAGGCCACGCCTTCCGGGCCGGCAAAGTCCATGGCGGACTGCACCGCCTGGGGAATGGTATCACAGGGAACCGCATCGGCTCCCATGGCGCGGATGCGCTGAGCCAATACATCAGCCTGCATGGCCCGGGGATTGGGGGGCGTGACCGCGTAGAACCGGCGGGCCAGGGGGACGATGAGGCCCAGAATGTGCTCCACGTCCTTGTCGGCTAATACGCCGGTGACAAATACAAACTTCTGCCCCGGGAAGATCCGCTGGAGGCTCTCGGCGGTGGCCCGGATGCCGTGGGGATTGTGGCCGCCGTCCACAATGAACACGGGATTCCGGTGGAGGACCTCGAACCGGGCGGGCCAGCGGGTATTGCGCAGCCCGCTGCGGACTGCATCATCGGAGATCTCCCAGCCTCTCTGCCGCAGAACGTCTACCGCTGTGAGCACCACAGCGGCATTGTTGAGCTGATAGAGTCCCACCAGGGGGATCCGCAGGTCTTTCCACTCCTTATAGGAGAAAGATTGACCATCCAGGTTGAAATCGCCGGGAATCAGCTGGCTGTAATCCGGCCGGAAAAGGGCGCTGTGCTGTTCCGCCGCCACCTTTTCAAAGACGGCCTCCGCTTCCGGGTTCTGCCCATAAACCACCACATTGCCGTTTGGCTTGATGATGCCGGCCTTGGCAGAGGCGATCTCCGTCATGGTGCTGCCCAGCACCTGCGTGTGGTCATAGCCCATGGCGGTGATAATGGCTACCTCCGGAGTGTCGATCACGTTAGTGGAGTCCAGAGCGCCGCCCATGCCTACCTCCAGCACAACAATGTCGCACTGGTGGCGCTTGAAATATTCCATGCCGATGGCAGTGATGAGCTCAAATTCCGTGGGCGCGTCGGTCATGCTGTCGGCGTGGGGGCGGACATAGTCGGTGAGTTCGGCCAGCTCCTCGTCGCCAATGCACTGGTGGTTGACCTGCATGCGCTCATTGAAGCGGTTGATGTAGGGGGAAGTATAGAGTCCCACGGTGTAGCCGGCCGCCTCCAGAATGGAGGCGAGCATGGAGGCGGTAGAGCCTTTGCCATTGGTACCGGCGATATGGATGAATTTCAAACTTTTTTCCGGGTTGCCCAGCTTTTCCAGCAGTTCCTGGGTGCGGCTGAGGCCGGGCTTGCTCCACTGCCAGTTGATGCTGTGGATATAGGACAGGGCTTCGCTGTAGTTCATGTCAATTACCTGATTTCTTTCAAAAAATTGCGGCAGCGGGGGACTTTATGCCCGGTGCCGGGACATGATCCGGGAGATGACCGGACGATAGGCCGCCCGGTTGATGGCATAGACCAGCAGCGCGCTGACAACAATGGTCAGGGGCTTGGTAGCCAGCCGACTGGTAAAATTGATCGCCGCCAGACTCCAGAAGGAACCCTCTGTGCCCATGACTGCAATCTGGTACCACACGAAAGTGGCAACGCCCACCAAAAAGCTGTTGATGATTCCGGCTACAACCACCAGAAGGATCATCAGGACCTGACTGAGCAGGGGCCGCTGGACCTGGCGTACATATTTGCCGCCGATGCCGCAGAGAAAAGCAAACACCATGGGTCCAAGGGATAAGGGCGGAAAATAGAGACCGATGCCGGAGAGAACGGTGCCGAGGATGTCTGCCACCAGGGCAACAATGACGCCCGCCAGGGGGCCAAGCCACATACCGGCCAGAGCCAGAGGAATCGTCTCAAAGCTGATGCGGAAGGTCTCGCTCTGGATGGAGAGGTACCGGGCCAGGATGATCTGGATGGCCACCAAAAGGGCCATCATTACCAGAGAGCGGGTGTTCAGGATGCTGTGTTGGTTACGCTTCATATGCGTCTCCTCCTTTTTTGATTTGCCCGCCGCAGGCGGGGCTGTTTTTAGGAGATAAAGTGCATTGAAGCTACTGCACAAGGCGGCGGCGCAAGACGCCAGCCCCCGGCGGATCGGATGCAGCCTTTGCTGCCAAGGGGCAACAAAAATACCAATTCAGACCAAGCGGCCATGAATTGGTATCCAGTCACATCCGAAAAAATTGTGCGGTAGCGGATGCAGTATGGAATCGTAGGCCCTATTTCTCGGGGGCCTTTCGTGCAAGGGCAACTTCCCAGCCGCTTGCCACTTTACGCGCCATACTTACTCTACCAATCCTATTCACTTGTGTCTACCAGGCATCCCTTCCTGGAAGACGGCATCATCATACACTATCTGCAGACAGATTGCAAGAACTTTCACAAACTTTTTCAAAAAATTCTGCGCAGCAGGCTGAAAGCGCCGCTGCGCAGAAGGAAAATTGCAGAAAGAGCGCTTACAGGCTGGCGCCGATGACCTTCATGCGGTTGAGGACAATATCCCCAATGTTGGCCATATCCTCGGCGGTGAAAGCGTCCCGGAAATTCTCGGAGAAGAGAATCTGTGCGTTGGGAGGGAACTCATCGTCTCCCAGCCACAGGATCAGCTGCATGAAGAGTCCGTCCATCAGCTCCAGTTCATAGCCGATGTCGCCCATTTTTACAGGATGGGCGGGCAGATGCTCCATGATGCGGCGCAGCAGGTCGGGCTTGGCATTGTAGGAAAAGGCAAAGCGCTTGATGCACCGGCCGGTGAACTGCTGGAGGTAGACCTCCCCCCAGGGGAACTCCCGATAGGTGCGGAAAGTGCCGGTGGGCGGCGTGCATCTCCCATCCAACAGATAGCGCAGGAAGAGGATGCGCTCAGGGTTCGTGGGTTCCCGGTCACCCTGGATCGCATAGTCCGGATGGGAGAGCATAAAGAGATCCCCCAGCAGGTGAATTGTAAAGCGCTTCCCGTCGAAAGGCAGGGCGCAGCGCTCTGCCATCTCATGGGGGTCACCCTCCCTGAATTTTGCCAGATAGTATTCCAGGGGAAGTTCTTCTTTGTTGTTTTTGCCGTAAATGGGTTCCATGGCGTTACCTCGTTTGGAAAAATAGGGGGGACAATCCCCCGGCCCGGATGCTCCGGACCGGGGTGGCGTTCAAATTTACAGGCCCAACTCCTCCTGAACAGAGGGGAAGAGGGAGGCATCCGTGTGGGGCAGGAAGCAGGAGGCAACGAAGTTGTCCATATACTGAGGCTCGTTGCTCAGTTCCAGGTAGGTCATGCTGCGGCTCAGTTCATCCACCTTCTCACGGGCACCCTGACTGAGAAGCATGGCGTAAGCCCCGGTCTGAGAGGAGTTGCCGATATAGTGGAAGTGGTCCAGAGAGATGTCCGGGAACATGCCGATGGTGACGGCGTTCTTCATGTTGATGCCGCTGCCGATGCCGCCGGCCACATAGACCCGCTCGATAACCGAGGGGTCGAAGCCAAGAGAGTGAAGCATGGTGGTGGTGGCGGAGAAGATGGCGCCTTTGGCACGGATGAAGTTATCGATGTCCACCTCGTTGATAACCACATCCTTGGCCCCGCCGGTCTCGGACTGGAAGGCCAGAACAAAGGAACCCATGCCGTGCTCATCGTGGAGGACACGTTTGCCCTCACGGACCAGCTTGCCCTTGCCGTTGATAATGCCGCAGCGGAAGAGTTCCGCGATGATGTCGATGATACCGCTGCCGCAAATCCCCACCGGGGCTCCGCCGCCGATGACGGTAAGGGTGGGCTCCATCGTCTCCTTGTCAATGGTGCACGCCTCGATGGCGCCGTCGGTTGCCCGCATGCCGCAGGAGATGTCGCCGCCCTCAAAGGCAGGACCGGCGGAGCAGGCACAGGACATGAGGAACTCATTATTGCCAAAGACCAGCTCGCCATTGGTGCCAAGGTCGATGAACAAGCTCATCTCCGGGCTGTTCCAGATCATGGAGGCGAAGGCGCCGGCGGTGATGTCTCCGCCCACATAACTGCCAATGTTGGGGGCGACTACCAACTCTGCCAGGGGGTTCATCTTCAATCCAATGTCCCGGACATAAATATAATTGGTACGGAAGAAACTGGGGACGAAGGGCTCCATGCGCACCGGATCGGAGTAGAGGCCCAGCAGCAGGTGGTTCATGGTGGTGTTGCCGGCCAGGACCATCCGGTAGATGCGCCTGGGGTTGATATTGGCGCTCTGGTACATCTGTACCAGCATGGGGATAATGGACTCCTTGACCACCGCATCCTGGAGGCGGCGGCGGCCGCCCCGCTTCTCCGACTCAATGATGCGGTTGATAACGTCGGCCCCGTAGCGGATCTGGCCGTTGCCGCAGCTGGCCTTGGCCAAAATCTTTCCGCTCTGCAGATCCACCAGAAGGCCGGCCAGGGAGGTGGTGCCAAGGTCCAGGGCAAAGCCCACAATGGGATCCGTGTTTTCTGATGGCAGGACGTCCCGGATGTGGATGCGGTCCCCATCCCGGGAGATGACGCATTTCACATGCCACTCGCTCTCCCGCAGCACCCAGCTCAGATCCCGCAGTACGGAGTAGGGCATGATAATATTTTCATAGGGGCACCCTGTGGCTTTCTCCACTGCGCGGATAACACGCTCGTTATCCGGCATAGTGTCATCCAGGGTGGGCTCGCTGAGCTCCAGGGGCAGGAAGCTCAGGTCGCTCTGGAAGGCAAAGCCTGCCTCCAGCATCTGCTGGCGCAGATTATCAAAGATAGCGATCTCCTCCGGAGAATCCAGATCTGCGATTTTCATGCGGCTGCGGTAGGCAGAGGCAATATCAGGGACCTCGATGGTGGCGTCGCCAACCACCTTGCTGCAGCAGGCCAGCCGCCAGCCAGCCTCATATTCCTCGCTGGTGATATGGCGGTTCTGAGGGGAGTCCAGATAGCCCTCGGCCAGCCGTACCCGGCATTTGCCGCAGGCTCCGTTGCCGGAGCAGGGGGCGTCGATAGCCACATTGGCCTTTCGGGCCACATCCAGCAGATTCTCGTTGGCGTTGGCGTCAATGGTGACCGGCGCCGCGCCCTCTAACACGAAGGTGATCGTAAACATATTTTTTATCCTTTCCCCGTCAAAGGCGGGAATTTCGGGCGAAACCCGCCAAATTTTCATTTTATAGTATATATGGAGCGGCGGCCTTTGTCAAGGAGGCTGTCAGGATGCAGCCTGGTATTGAGGAGGGGCAGTGGCAGGAAACTGCGGTTATTGACAACGCAGCAGAGCGGAGATGGCGTCCTCCTGTGTTGGGACAAAAAAGAACTGCCCGCTGCGGTTGGACTCCCGGATAAAGTCCCGCAGCGGCTTGCTGGTATAGCGGCTGAAGTCCCCGTAGATTGCAGCTTGGATCTGGTAATTGACAAATTTTTGCAGGATCTCGCCGGCTAAACCGGAGCTCAGAATGAAAAATTCGTCAGTGATGGCTTCCTTGTCTATGGCAATTTTGGCCGCACCAGTTTCATATTTCACCGTTATGGCCAGATCCAGTGCAGACTTGGCGTCGATAATTTGTTTTCCGGGGCCGGTAAGAATAGCAATGTCCGTGCCATTCATATTGCGCAGGGCGATGGGCAATGGGATTCCTCCTTTCCGAAATTTTATAAGCATTTCTATGCGGGAAAGCGGAAGGGGCGGCCCCAGCGGGGCCGCCCCTCTTTCCTTCATAAGCTGATGCGATGGATGGGATCTCCTGTTTACATCAGCGGCTCCATGTTCAGCACCGGATGACCCTTCTCCGTCAGGAAGTTCAGCAGGGACTCCGCGTCGACAGCCACCGTCTCGTCGGCGATCATATCGGTAAAGTTGTCAATACCGTACAGATCCTTGGCGGTCTGGTTCAGACGGGCTGCCACATCATCCTTCAGCTCCTTGGGCATCCAGACAATACGGGCGGGGCCTCCCTCCGCATACATGAACTTCTTGGAGGCGATGAAGTGACGGCCGTGACCCATGAAGCCCGGGGTCTGGACGCCGCCGCCGGTCATACTGGCAAGTTCACCGAAGGTCATACCTGTGGGGGTCATGCCGTTATACTCGCGGTTGACGATGACAACGCCGTTGCTCATGGGCTCGATGCCGCAGATGCACTCGAAGCAGCCGCAGGAGGTCATGGGATCCTCCATGATGGAGTACAGGCTCACGTGCTCCAGTGCGCCGTGGGAGGCCTCGTGGACCATGCGGTCCACATCGGGATAGTAGCCCTTCACCGGATCGGTGCAGCCCTCCTTGCTGATGGGCTGAGAGGGACCGGCATCGTTGAGTTCCTTGGTGGCCTTGGCATCCAGCCAGGAGACGGCGCCGCACAGGCCCAGACGCTCGGGGGTGACCACGCAGACGTGGCTGGGGGCGAAAGACTGGCACAGGGTGCAGGTGTAGAAGTGGTCCACACTCTCATCGGTCATGCTGGCCAGGCGGTCATCGCGGGCGTTGTAGGCGGGAGTGGCCTCCTCGTCCAGAATGCGCTTGGCCTCCGCCGGATCTGTGACCAGGGTGACCTGGCACTTGTCCACCACGGCGGCGAACTCGTCCATGATCATATAATACAGGACCTCACCGAAATGGTGCATACGCAGGCCCTTGTCAAAGGCGTCCTTGTTGATGCGGATGCGGATCTGGTTGCGCTGGCCGGTGTGCATCACACCCTCCATGTAGTTGAACCAGGCATGGATCTTCCGCTCGATAACGCTCTCAAAGTCCTTCTGCATCTTGCTGCCGGACACCTCGATGTAGGTAGCGATGGGGTACTCGGTCTCGCCGCTGTCGATGTCCGGGCCCACCAGGGTGATCTTGTGATCTTCCACCTGGTCGGGCTCCCGCATGGTGACCAGCTCGCAGGTGGTATTCTTGTTGGACCAGAACTCCACCTTCATGTCGGCCTTGCGGACGATCTCGCCCTCGAACGCGGCGGCAAAGGCCACGGGAATGGGCAGCTCCTTTACTTTGATGTGGATGTTGCGCAGGGCCAGGGAGCGCTTTACGGTCTCGTCGTAATTGCCCTCGTACTCCAGGGCGCCGGGAACCTGCAGATCGCCGATATCCTGATCCACCACCACGGGGAAGCCCAGGGCAATGGCACCGGCGCCGGCGGAGACCACAACCTCATTCAGGGGACCGAAGGTGTTGACAAAGGCGGGGACACGATCTTTCGTGTAGGTCAGCAGACCGGAGAGATCGCCGGGCTGAACATTGCCGAAGATCAGAGCCGCACGGATGGCAACGGTAACGACATGGATCACGCTGGTGACATCATGGCCCAGAGGAACTACGCGCAGCTCCAGGCCCATCTTTACCCCCTGCTCGGCAGCCTGCTCGATGCAGTCGCCGATCATAAAGGTCATGATGCCCTTGGACTGGTAGTCCTTGACCACTTTGGCAACATCCTCGGCATTGTCGGCCTTGCCAAGGACAACAGCCACACCGGGGATATCCCCGGTGACCAGGGGGACGCCCAGGGAGCGGATCACAGGATCAGGGACAAAGCCGATCCCGGACTCGTTTTCATAGGGCTGAGCACCATTCACATACTTGAGCCCCTCAATGATCTCGGCGCCAACAGCGGTAGCGAGTCCGGCGTTCAGGGCTTTACCAATGTCATCCTCATTGGTGATAAGACTCTTGAGGACACCCACGCAGGCGGGCAGGTCGCCCAGCGTCTTCACCTTCACGCCGGTAGCGGCGTAAATCGTGGGGAAGAAATAGGCGGTATCAGGGAAAGCCACCGGCGTATCGGCGCCGTATTTGGCGATGGCGTCGTTGACGGCGCCCTCCGTCAAACCGGCGACAGCGTTGGAACCGGCATAGATCAGATCAGTCAATGCACTCATAGGTTACAACCTCCTTTTATCATCAGCATCACTATTAGGATGCCGCTCACTAAGAGTAATATACCAAAATTTCCCCCGGTTGTATAGTGGGTTTTACGCAGCAGGACAAAAAACCGTTGGGAAAGCGGCAAGAGCCGGGACCAGAGGAGGTCCCGGCTCTTGCCTGCAAATCAGATCTCCAGGTAGGAGTCGGCGTACAGGGTGTTGTTCTTGAACACGTCGCAGCTCTTGATGGTCTCCATCAGGCGCTGGTCGCAGGGGTTGACAATGGCGGAAGTCAGACCCTGCATCATGCACATGGCAACCAGGGCACTGTCCATGATGGGACGGATATGCTTGGGCATACCGTTGGAGTTGTTGGACAGACCGCCGGTGCTCTTCAGACCCTCGTCGGAGAAAGCCTTGATAGCGTTGAGCACGTCCATCTGCTTGTCCTGCATGCCCTTGACCACCAGGAACAGGGGGTCGAACCACAGGTCGTCGGCCTCCATGCCCAGGGCAAGGCCGCGCTCGAGCATGTTGTGGCAGTGGTGCATCCGCTCATCGTTGTCCTTAGCGATACCGTCGGCAGAGCACAGAGCGATGACAATGGCGTCGTTGGCGGCGGCCAGGTTGATGTTGTCGATACGGCTGCCGGCGTCGGCGCTGTTCACGATGGGCTTGCCGTTGGTGCGGTTATAGACCTTGATGCCGGCCTCAATAGCGGCCTTGTTGGCAGTATCCAGAGCCAGAGGCACGTTGTTGAAGTTCTGCTGCAGCAGCTGTACAGCCCACTGCATCAGCTCGGGACCATTGCTCTCAGCAGGCCCGATGTTCACATCCAGGTAGGTGGCACCGGCAGCGATCTGCTCGGCGGCACGCTTGAGGATGGGGCCCTCGTCGTAGGTGTCCATAGCCTTGCGGATGGCCGGGGAGATGCAGTGGATCCGCTCGCCGATGACCACGAACTTCTTGCTGGCGGGATCGTGGCCCTTATAGGTGACCACCTGATCATCCAGCTTGTAGGGGCCATTGACCACAATGGGAGGTGCGGGGATGACCTTCTTGGGAGCGGGAGCAGCCTCGGCAGCGGGAGCGGCAGCGCCGGCAGCGGCGGGAGCCTTCTCCACATAGCTCTTCTTCCACTCCTCGTCACGCATGTACTTCACCAGCTGCACCGCCTCGTTGGGGGCCACAATGACGCTCCAATCAGGCAGCTTGTCCTGGATCTCGCCCTTCATCACGGCAACCTTGCCGGGGATGATCAGAGCGCGGCTCTTGATCTTGTTGGCAATGTCGAACTCGTCCATGAACTTCTTCACGGAGGAACTGGAGAACTTGCCGGCGGCCCAGGCGGTCAGAACGGACATACCGGAGGCGTCGGTGATCAGCAGGTTCACCGGCATCTTGGAGCGCTCCAGCTCGCCAGACACCAGGAAGTAGGTCAGGGCGAAGTCCACCGTCAGGCAGCAGGGGCTGTTCTCGTCGGCACCGTTGATGGGATAGATGCCCGGGGTGACCTTCATGGGCTTCTGAGGATCGGTGAAGATGTTCTGGCGCAGGCCGTACAGAGGCAGGGCCTTGGCGT
>CALXDF010000192.1 GCA_944386995.1 uncultured Oscillospiraceae bacterium | reverse complement strand
CGAGATCTTCCGGGCCCTGGAACTGGAGAAGAACTACACCAAAGAGCAGATCATGGAGACCTACCTGAACAAGATCACCTTCGGCGGACAGGTCTACGGCATCGGAGCGGCCGCCAAGACTTACTTTAATAAGGATGCCAAAGATCTGACTCTGGCGCAGTGTGCCAGCATCATCGCCATCACCAACAACCCCTCGATCTATGATCCGCTGTTCAAAAATGAGGTGACCCGGACCATCACCGATGAGAACGGCGAAGAGGTGCAGGTGACTAAGGATACGGTGGGCTGGAATAAATACCGCCAGGAGATCATCCTCTACGAGATGCTGGATCAGGGGCTCATCACCCAGGAAGAATATGATCAGGCCGTGGCGGAGGAACTGGTGTTCTACGGCACGCCTGAGTATGAGGCCCTGTATGGTACCGTAGACGAGACTGAAACGGAGGAGGAAGCCGACGGCAGCAGCAACGGCCAGTACTGGTCCTGGTTCGTGGAACAGGTGTTCAACGATGTGAAGAATGACCTGATGGAGGAGTACGGCTACAACGAGGAGACGGCGGTGGATCTGATCTACAGCGCCGGCTACCGGATCTATGCCACTGTGGACCCGGAGATCCAGGCCATTGCGGAGAGCGTGTATGAAGACGTGAGCAACCTGGATGTCCAGTCCCCCAAGGGGCAGCAGCTCCAGTCGGGCATCACGGTGATGGACCCCTACACCGGGGAGATCAAGGCCATTGTGGGCAAGATCGGAGAGAAGACGGGCAACCGGGTTCAGAGCTTTGCCGCCACCCGGCGTCCCTGCGGCTCCGCCATCAAGCCGCTGTCTGTCTATGCACCCGGGCTGGAGTCGGAAGCGATCACCATGGCCAGTATCTATGATGACTACCCGGTCTCCCTCAATGAGCGGCAGACCTCCGGCTACCCCCGAAATTCGCCCAACACCTATGCTGGGCTGGTGACCATCACGGAGGCGGTGCGCCGCTCCAAGAATACGGTGACCGTCCGGATTGTGCGGGAAATGGGTGCCTCGGTGGGATATGACTTCATGGTGAACAAGCTGGGCTTCCAGCTGGATCCCTCGGATATGGACGAGGGCCCCATGGCCATGGGCGGCCTCACCTATGGTGTCACCACCATGGAGATGGCCGCGGGATTCAGCGCCTTTGCCAACAAGGGCATCTATAACCGGCCCAAGACCTACACCAAGATCACCCAGATCCAGGACGGCGTGGAAGTCACCATTCTGGACAATAACAAGGAGGAGGATACCTGGGTGGCCATGAAGGGGACCACTGCCTACCTGATGAACGAGCTGCTCAAGGGCGTGGTGTCCAGCGGCACCGGCACCGAGGCCCGCATCAGCGGCATGACCGTGGCCGGCAAGACGGGTACCACCAGCAACCTGTATGACCGCTATTTTGTGGGCTATACCCCCTACTACTGTGCGGCTGTCTGGGTGGGGTATCCGGAGTTCAACGAGGTCATCAGCTACAACAAGGGCAACCCAGCCGCGGACCTGTGGTACATGGTTATGAGCCAGGTTCACGAGGGGCTGGAGAACAAGGACTTCTTCGAGCGGCCTGAGGGGCTGGTCAGCGTCAGAACCTGTACCACCAGCGGCCTGCTGGCCGGGGACAGCTGCACCAGCACCCAGAGCGTGCTGGTGGTGTCCGGCACAGAGCCGACTGAGACGTGTACGATGCACCAGACTGTGGAGATTTGTACCGAGAGCAACATGCTGGCAGGACCCTACTGCCCGGCGGACTGCCGGGAGACGCGGACGGTCAGCACGTACCAGCGGGAGATCGTCTATCTGGGCAGCACCATCACGGTAGACGAGGAGACCGGCGAGGAGATTGTCACCGGGACTCCCATTGAGGCCCCGGATGACGAGAACATTCTGTCGGTTCTGGAGGCCAAGGGAACCTGTAATGTTCACACGGATCCCTTCAGCGGGTGGTTTGACCCGGACAACCCCCTCTTCCCCTGGGGAGATCCGAGTGATCCCACCTATGACCCCACCAATCCGGATCAGCCCATTATTACGGATCCGGACGGAGAGAACAGCGAAGAGGGCGGTGAGGATTCCGGCACATCCGGAGAAACCGATACCCCGTCTGACACGGGCGGCGGGCTGGACGACTGGCTCAGCGGCCTGCTGGGAGGATGACCCCATGCGTGGTGCAAGGCGCCGCAGCTGACACCTGGCCATGCGGGGGATCAGAAGAACAAAGGAGAGCGGCCCGGCACTGCCGGGCCGCTCTGTTGCGGCAGAAAGGGATCTATTTCCACAGGTGCAGAATGCCGCTGTCCTGGAGCTGCTTGACAAAGAGCAGTGCAACGGGAAACAGCAGCATCCCCCACACACCAAACAGGCGGTATCCCAGATACATGGCCAGCAGGGCGCTGAGGGGCGGGAGCCCGGCCTGAGCGGCCATAATCCGGGGTTCCATAAGGCTGCGCACCAGAAGAATGATGGCGTACAGCGCCAGCAGGGCCACGCCCCGGGGCAGGCTTCCCAGCAGCAGATGATAGATAGCCCAGGGAACCAGAACGGTTCCGGCTCCCAATACCGGCAGAGCATCTACGATGGCAACCAGCACTGCCGTCAGCAGGATATAGTCGATGCGCAGGTACCAGAACCCTGCCAGCAGCAGACAAAAAGTAATGAGGCACAACAGACTTTCCGCCTTCAACCACTTCCAGAAAGTGCTGCGCAGTGTGCCGGCTGCGGCGCTGAGCGCCCCCTGCCAGCAGCCGGGAATCTGGCGGCGGATAAAGGTTATGATATCCGGATAGGAGACCGCGGTGAAGTAGACGGCTAGCACGGTGGTGGCAAGGAAGAGGAGGATGCCCGGTAGCTTTCCCACCAGTCCGGATGCCCAGGTGAGCAGGGCGCCGGAGACATCACTTACCAGAGACAGCCCCTCCTTGGACAGGGTTTCCAGCGCACCGTCCAGCCACAGCCGGATCTCCGCCGGACAAGCCCGGTAGAGGCCTGTGTACCGGGCTTCCAGAGCGTCCAGCAGGTGAGGAAGCTGTTGAAGCAGGCGGGGAAGAGCATCCAGACAGGCGGTAGCCTGCTCCAGAAGTTTTCCCGTCAGGAGCCAGAGGCCTGCGCCGATGGCCAGAAGCAGCGCGGTGGTGAGGGCGGCAGCGGTAAAATCCCGGCGCAGCCCGAACTTCTGACGGCACCGCTGGACCCGGGGTTCCATCAGCACCGACAGCCCCAGAGCAATGAGAAAAGGCAGCAGCGGTACCAGCAGGAAGCGCAGGGCAAGATAGATCCCCGCCAGAAGGAGGAGGTAACGCAGCAGACGGTTGTGCAATGTGGGCAATCCTCCCTCCAAAAATGTTCAAAAAATGTTTCGTTTGACGGTTGCGTACCACGGACATTTGTACTATACTGGAATACATAAATACAAATGACCATAGGGGGTGCACACGTTTGAGCGGAAAGACAAAATTTTACATTGTGGCTGCGGAGGCCCTGCCGGAGATCTTTGTCAAGGTGGCGGAGGCCAAGCGGATGCTCCAGACTGGCGAGGCGGGCACCGTGGGGGCCGCTACCAGAAAGGCCGGGATCAGCCGCAGCGCTTTCTACAAATATAAGGATGCGGTGCAGCCCTTTAACAATATGAAAGCAGGACGCATCATCACCTTTTACGCCATGCTGAAGGACACCCCCGGCGTCCTCAGCGACATCCTCTCTATTTTTGCCGCATCGGGAGCGAATATTCTGACCATTAATCAGTCCATCCCCACCAACGGCTGCGCGGCGGTGACAGTATCGGCGGAGACCTCGGACATGACGATCTCTCTGGAGGAACTGATCGCGCAGGCTTCTGCGGCACCGGGCATGGTAAAATTTGAGATTCTGGCGGGCTGAGTCCGCAGTACCGCCAAAGCGATTTCAGGTCCCTTTATATCTATCTACAGAAGGAGAAGAACATATGGCTAAGATCGCGATCATGGGATTTGGCACCGTGGGTGCCGGTGTGGCGGAGGTGGCCCGGAGAAATCAGGAAATTATTGCCCGGCGCCTTGGCGAGGAGGTCTACGTCAAGTATATTCTGGATGTCCGGGATTTTGCCGGAAGCCCCTATGCCGACCGGATGATTAAGGATTTTTCTGTGATTGAAAACGATCCCGAGGTGGAGGTGGTGGTGGAATCCATCGGCGGAGCCAAGGTGGCCCTGGACTT
This sequence comes from uncultured Oscillospiraceae bacterium, assembly GCA_944386995.1. Classification (GTDB taxonomy): domain Bacteria; phylum Bacillota; class Clostridia; order Oscillospirales; family Oscillospiraceae; genus CAJFPI01. The sequence goes on along the minus strand of CALXDF010000192.1, from coordinate 9,894 downwards.
TACCCGCCGGGCACTGCTGGCGGGCAAGCATGTGGTGACCTCCAACAAGGAGCTGGTGGCTACTCACGGACGGGAACTGCTGGAAATTGCCCGGGAAAAAAATGTCAACTATCTCTTTGAAGCCAGCGTGGGCGGCGGAATTCCTGTTCTGCGCCCCCTGTTCCAGTGCCTGGCGGGCAATGAGATTGAGGAGATCTACGGGATCCTCAACGGTACGACCAACTATATCCTCACCCGCATGGTCCAGGGAGGGATCTCCTTTGCTGACGCGCTGAAAGAGGCCCAGGCAAAGGGCTATGCGGAGAAGGATCCCACCGCCGATGTGGAGGGGATCGATGCCGGGCGCAAGATCTGCATTTTGTCGGATTTGGCCTGGGGCAAGGAGGTCTCCCCGGCGGATATCAGCATGGAGGGGATCAGCTCCATTCATCTGACGGATGTAGACATTGCTGCCGCTGCGGGCTACCGTGTCAAGCTCCTGGGCCGGGCCATGCGCCTGGAGAATGGGAAACAGGCAGCCTATGTGGCGCCGCATCTGGTAAGCATCTCCTGCCCCATTGCCACGGTGGACGACGTGTTCAACGGCATTATGATCCGCGGCAACGCTGTGGGCGATGTGATGTTCTATGGCCGGGGCGCCGGGGATCTGCCTACGGCCTCGGCTGTAATGGGCGACGTAATAGATGCCGTCCAGCACCGGGAGAAGCGGCGGAATCTGGGCTGGAGCCAGGGAGCGGCGCTGGTGAGCGCGGCGGAACTGCCCATGAAGTGGTATCTGCGTGGAAATTTCTCCCTGGATGACGCCCGGACTGTCTGCGGACAGGCGGAGGAACTGCGCACGGGCGCGGTGATCACCGGGGCCATGACCGAGACCCAGGCCAAGGCCGCCGCCGGGAAGCTGGGTGCCGTGTCCATGCTCCGGGTGCTATAATGGGAATAACGGGTGTGCTCCTGCCGCCAGGTGGGAACAGCCGTTGATTGAGACGAAGGAAAGAGGGTAAATGGATGAAGCTCATCGTTCAGAAGTTCGGCGGAAGCTCCGTGCGGGATGCCCAGCGCATCCAGAATGTGGCAGGCATTATCGCCGATACCTATAGAGCCGGCAACAATGTGATTGCGGTGCTCGCCGCCCAGGGGGACACCACGGATGAACTGATTGAAAAGGCGCGGGAGATCAGCGACAACCCCTCCAAGCGGGAGATGGATATGCTCCTGTCCACCGGGGAGCAGATCTCCATCGCGCTGTGCGCCATGGCACTGGAGAAAATGGGAATCCCTGCGGTGTCTCTGGCAGCGTGGCAGGTTGGGATCCAAACGGACCGCACCTATTCAAACGCCCGTATTAAGCGCATTGACCATGAGCGCATTGAGTCGGAGCTGGATCGGAAAAAGGTGGTGCTGGTGGCTGGATTCCAGGGAATCAACCGCTACGGCGATGTGACAACGCTGGGCCGGGGCGGCTCTGATACCAGCGCGGTAGCATTGGCGGCCGCCTTTAACGCCGATCTGTGCCAGATTTATACCGATGTGGACGGGGTCTATACCACCGATCCCCGCATCGTGGCCAATGCCAGAAAACTGCCGGAGATTACTTATGATGAGATGCTGGAGCTGGCCAGCCAGGGTGCGCAGGTGCTCCACAACCGCAGCGTGGAGTTGGCGAAGAAATACAATGTGAATATGGAAGTGCTGTCCAGCCTGGAGCGCAAGCCCGGAACGAAAGTCAAGGAGGTTGCCAAAATGGAAAAGAACAACATCGCCGGTGTGGCGAAGGATACCAGCATCGCCCGGATCGCCCTGGTGGGCCTGGAGCACAGCCCCGGTGTGGCGTTCAAGGTGTTCTCCACGCTGGGCCAGGCCAGAATCAATGTGGATACCATTATCCAGTCTATTGGCCGGGAGGACTTCAAGGACATCTCCTTTACCCTGCCCAAGGCCAGCGTGCCGGATGCAGTAAAGGCGCTGGAGGAAGTGAAAGACAGCCTGCACTTTGACCACATCACCGTGGATGACAAGATCGCCAAGGTGTCTATTGTGGGTGCCGGCATTATGACGACCCCCGGCGTAGCAGCCAAGATGTTCGAGGCTCTCTACGATGCCAATATCAATATCCAGATGATCAACACCAGCGAGATCCGGGTCAGCGTCCTCATCGATCAGGAGGATGCCAACCGGGCCGTCAAAGCGGTTCATGACCGTTTCTTCGGCAGCGCTGAATAAACACAGGAAAAGACAGAGAAAGCCCCCGGCAGGAAGTTCCTGCCGGGGGTTTTGTTGTATCCCGAAGCGTCTCAGAAGCGGATATCGGCCGGGGCGGGGGAGAAATTCTCCGCCCTGGGGTAGCCGCACAGCGCACCGTTTTCGGCCTGCCGGGCGGCAATGGCGCCGCTGTCGTTCCACCGGGGCTCCGCGTTGGGCAGTTCCCCGCCCCATGCTTCCCGGGGCCGCCATGCTCCGGTGTCCACGACGATTTCACCGTTCACCGGCGCCTGGCCGGTGCGGCCGGGAGCGGACTGGGGCTCGGCAGATTGGGCGGCCTCCCCGTCTGACGGTAGGGCCTCCGCCGCTCCGGGGGAGGAAAGCGCACCCCCCTCCTGGTTCTCCTGGGCGGCCAGCATGGACCGGATATAGGCCGCCGCGTCGTCCAGGGTAGCCTCGCTGGGGTCCATCCCCAGGTCATAGACGTCGGATGCATACCGGAGCCCCTCCTCCGTCTGGAGGAAGAGGAACCGGATCCCCTCGTCAAACCAGCACTCGGCCACATCGGCATAGCAGAAGTAGGCGTCGCCGCTGGTGATGCCGGTGTCCGCCGTGGCGGCGTAGGGCATGAAGATGGCCTCGCTGCCCACCTCCAGGTTTTCCAGATCCCCGGCGGTGGAGCTGGTGGCTTGGCCCTTCAGTAGGGGCAGGTAGATGTTGTAGATGTCCCCCGCATCCAGATCCCCACGGAGCACATCGGTCACCTCCACTGCGGCCACCGTGAAATAGCCCCGGTAACCGCCGGTGACCTCAAAGTACTGCAGATCCCGCACCACGCCCCGGAAAATCAGCGTGTCCATGGCAAAGATCTCCTCCGGCTCCAGCCAGGCAAGGCAAGCGGCGGAATCGTCTGCCACTGGAGATGCCGGCGGCAGAGTGTGCAGCGGCCCGATGTCCACGTTCACGGAATAAATCGTGCCTCCGGGGTAATCCGAACTGTGGATCATGTTGCCCGGCCGGTCGCCGCTGACAGAATCCTCGCTGCCGTCCAGATCCGTCGTCCCCTGGCCGGTACCGGCAGTGCTGCCGCTGCGCTGGGGCAGCGCTGCTGCGGCCGCCGCGATCAGGGCGAGGCACGCCGCCAGGGCCGCGGCCCTGGGCCAGAGGCGCCGACGCGTTTTCGGCGCCTCTGCCTCCAGAATCAGCTGATCCTCCACCGAGCCGATGGCCCGGAATAAGTCCTCTTGTTTCATAGGGTAAACCCCTCCTCCGTCAAGTACGTCCGCAGCCCCTGCCGGGTGCGGTGCAGCATGGATTTCACCCTGGCCTCGCTGCAGTGAAAGGCCCTGGCAATGTCACGGATGGAGTCGCTGTACCAGTAGCGGCGGAGGAACATCTGCCGCGTCTCGGCCTTGCAGGAGGCGAGATACCGGGAGATCGCCTCCCCCAGCAGGGCGGCATCGAAGTCCTCCTCCAGGCTGCTGCCGCTGACGCACTCGGCCAGCTCGTCCAGTACAGCTGTGAAGCCGCTGCTGCGCTTCTCCGCGTGGGAGTAGGCGTACCGGTCCAGGGCCAGGTTCCGGGTGATGCGGCCCAGGAAAATGTGCAGGCACCCCGGCTTCTGGGGCGGGATGGCGTTCCAGGCCCCCAGCCACGTGTCGCTGAGGCATTCCTCGGTGTCCTCCGGACTTGAGAGAATGCGCGCGGCGATGGCGCGGCAGTAGCCGCCGTATTTTTCCCGGCAGGCCTGAATAGCCGTCTCGGCGCGGCTCCAGAACAGGGCGATGATCTCACGGTCCTCCATATCGGCAACTCCTTTGAAAGCGCTTTCACTCCTATAGTCGGAAAAACGCCGGAAAGGTTTCGTCAGGAAAAGAAAAAGGGCGCAGAATTCTGCGCCCATTTTTGCTATGCAAAAGCATAGCAAAAATGGCCATGTGCCGCTTTCAGCGGCACGGCCATAAAATCAAAGCGCGTGGGCCGGGACGGCCCACATGCGCGAAACTTCATGCGCCGTTTCCTTTTGCCCGTTATCGGGGTGCGCCTGCGGCGCATGAAGTTTTTTGCCCTTATTGGCTGTTCTCCCGGTCCCGGCGGATCTGCTTGGCGTACCGGTCCTCCTCGGAGAAGACGCAGCCGCAGTACTTCTGCATGTAGAGCCCCAGCGCCCGGGCCTTGGTCTGCCCCTCCCGGAACCCCACCCGGAAATCCCGGTAGAGAAAAGCGACCCCGTACTCTTTGGCAAACCGCTCTCCGGCGGCCACGATCCCCTCGTGGTTCTGATAGGGACTCACCAGCAGGGTGGTGGAGATGTGGGTAAAACCGTGCTCTGCGGCGTACCGGGCGGTCTCCGCCATGCGCACGGCGTAGCAGTAGGTGCAGCGGTGGTCGATGTCCGCCGCCACCGCCCGGACAAAGGGCCGCAGGCCGTAGTCCTCCCGGACGATGAGTGACAGGCCGATGGAAGCGGCATAGTCCTTCAGGGTGTTCCGCCGGGCCTTGTACTCCTGATAGGGGTGGATATTGGGGTTGTACCAAAAACTCACCGGCTCGATGCCCTCGGCCCGGAGGCTTTCCACGCAGTAGACACTGCAGGGGGCGCAGCAGGTGTGCAGCAGCAGTTTCATCTTGTTCACCTCGGTGAGAGGTATTCTATCACACTGCCTGCCGGATTGCAAGGCGGAGGCGGAGCGGGAAAACTTCCCGGGGTCCTCTGCTTTCGACAGATTCTCCGTGTCGGACAGGCTATACTTTTTCTATTGATATCGAGATACCAAGGGGAGGCATAAAACGGTGGAAGTCAAAACAAAAGTGGAGGACCGCACCCTGACCATCGCCCTGCAGGGCGACCTGGACCACCATGCGGCCCGAGGTCTCATGGAACAGGCGGACCGCCTCATGGAACAGAACCTGCCCAGCAAGACCATTTTGGATTTAGGCGGGCTTACCTTTATGGACAGCAGCGGCATTGCGGTGATCCTGCGGGCCAAGCGGCGGATGGAGGCCCTGGGCGGGAACCTGGTGGTCGTCAACATTCCAAAGCAGGCCGCCCGGGTGCTGGAGACGGCGGGATTGGCCCGATATGTGAAACTCATTTAGGAGGTGTGCCATGGAAGTGCATAATTACATAACCCTGGAATTCCCCAGCCGCAGCGCCAATGAGGGGTTTGCCCGCGCCGCAGTGGCGGCCTTTGCCGTGCAGTTGGACCCCACGCTGGAGGAACTGGGGGATATCAAAACCGCCGTCAGCGAGGCGGTGACCAATGCCATTGTCCACGCCTATCCGGACACCATCGGCAAGATTATGGTAAAGTGCCGCATCCTGGAGGGGGATGTGCTGGAGGTGGCGGTGCGCGACTGGGGGCAGGGGATCGCAGACGTGGAACGGGCGCGGGAACCCCTCTTCACGACCGGCGGAGAGGAGCGCAGCGGCATGGGGTTCACCATCATGGAGAGCTTTATGGACACCCTGCGGGTGACCTCCAAGGAGGGGCAGGGGACCAAGGTGACCATGCGCCGCCGCATAGCCCAGCGCACCGCCCGGCGATGAACGGGACCGTCGAACTGCTGGAGGCTGCCCAGCGGGGGGATCGGGAGGCCTGTGAGGAGATGATCCGGGAAAACGCCGGACTCATCTGGAGCATTGTTCGCCGGTACTACGGCCGGGGGGTGGAGCCGGAGGATCTGTATCAGTTGGGATGCATGGGGTTTCTCAAGGCAATCCGGGGATTTGACCTCCAATACGGCACCCAGTTCTCCACCTATGCCGTGCCGAAAATCGCCGGAGAGATCCGGCGGTTTCTCCGGGACGACGGAGCAGTGAAAGTTGGGCGCGGACTGCGGGAGCAGGCCGCGCAGATTCTCGGGACCCGGGAACGGCTCCTTCATGAACAGGGGCGTGAACCCACGATCTCGGAGCTGTCAGAGGAAACCGGACTCAGCGCCGAGGAGATCGCCGCGGCAGAACTGGCCGTCGCGGCACCGGAGAGTCTGCAGCAGGAGACTGCAGAGGGGCTCACCCTGGAGTCTTCCCTCCACGATGGCAGCACGGAGGAGGATCTAGTGGAGCGCATTGCGTTGCGCAGTGCCATCGATACCCTGCCGGACCAGGAGAAAAAGACCATCCTCCTGCGCTTTTTCAAGGGCCTGACCCAGGCCCAGACCGCCCGAATTCTCCAGGTATCTCAGGTCCAGGTGTCCCGGCTGGAGCGCCGGGCACTGGAAAGGCTTCGGGCGGCTTTTGAACAGTAACCCCCGATCATTGCCGGGGTATAACGGAGGGAAGGGACGGACAAACTGAAGTGTCCGCCCCTTCCTTTGGCTGCGGGCGCTCCTGCCGGAATGCTATATGGACGGACGGGGCCGCAGGAGGGCACGTCGATAAGTATAGATGGCTGCTGCGGCGGTAATGACTTCCGTGACCCAGAAGGCGTGCCAAACGCCGGCGGGTCCCCCAATCCAGCACAGGAGATAGGCGGCGGGGAGGATGACCACCATATACCGGCACAGGGAGATGACCAGGGAGGCCGCACCCTTTCCCAGCCCCTCCAGCGCTCCGGAAACTGTGACGGCCGCAGCGGAGGCGAGAAACCCGGCACTGATGATGCGCAGGGCCCGGGCTCCGGCGCGGATGGTGTCCGGTATCTTGGTGAAAAGGCCCATCAGGTCTTCCGCCCAGATGAGGCAGACCGCGGTTCCCAGCGCCATGATGATGCCGGTCATGCAGAGTGTCAGGCGGAAAATCTTGCGCACCCGCTGGTGTTCCCCCGCCCCATAGTTGTAGCCGATGAGGGGGCGCATCCCCTGGATGATGCCGCTGGCGGGGAGGTAGAGGAAGGTCTGCAACTTGTAGTAGCCGCCCAGAATGACCACATAGCGCTGGGCAAAGCGGGCGAGCAGGGCGTTGAGGCTGGAGATCATCAACGAGGGCAGCGCCAGGTTCAGTATAGCCGGCACCCCGATGGCGTAGAGTTTCCGATCGACCTCGCCGTGAAAGGAGAAGCCGCGCAGGCGGATGTCCATGGGGAGGGGATAGATCTTGCGGGCAATCCAGTAGATGGCCACGGTCAGGACCTGCCCGATTCCCGTGGCCAGGGCAGCGCCGGCAATCCCCAGCTGCGGGGAAAAGCCATAGCCGAAGATAAGTACGGGATCTAAGAGAATGTTGGTGACACACCCGCACAGCAGGGCCGCCATGGTGATCTTCATCCGCCCCACCGACTGGAAGATCTTCTCATAGGAGAGGCTGAGCATGATGGCCGGGGAGAAGAGGAAAGCAATGGCGGCATACTCCACCCCCATGGCGATGACCGCTTCGTCCTGAGTGAACATCCGCAGGAAGGCGGGCATGATGGCGATGCTGCCGATGGTAATGACCAGACCGTGGAGGAGGGAGAAGACCAGACCGTGGGAGGCGGCGATGCCGGCCTTCTCCCGGTCTCCCGCCCCCAGGTGCAGGGCAATGAGGGCGTTGATACCGATGCCGAACCCGATGGCGATGGCGTTGATCAGATTCTGTACCGGGTAGACCAGGGACAGGGCAGTCATAGCGTCCTCGCTGATCTGGGCCACATAGTAGCTGTCCACGATGTTGTACAGGGCATTCACCAGCATGGACAGGACCATGGGAAGGGCCAGAGAAGCCAGCAGAGGCAGGATGGGCTTTTCCTTCATAAATGTTTCGTTCATAAGTTCCTCCGGGAGAGTGGTGCGATTGCCGGGGACAGGCGCAAAAAGCCGCACAATTATCCAAGGGATAATTGTGCGGCGAAAAGAGTTGCATCAACTGAAAAATCCACACAGCGGTTTTAGTGGAAAAAGGATACCAGAAACGGGACATGCCGTCAAGAGGGAAATTCCGCGCGCCAAACCATGGTCTGCGCGGCGGAGGAAGGGGGCAGACAGTTCAATCGAAGAGAAAAATCTCCTCAATGGGGGCGTCCACGGCCCGTGAGATGTCGATCGCCAGTTTCAGCGAGGGGTTGTACTGGGCCTTTTCCAGGCGCATGATCGTCTCCCGGCGGACGCCGACCCTGGCGGCCAGCTGTTCCTGGGTCAGGCCCTTGAGGAGCCGGTACTGTTTCAAGCGGCAGGTGAATTCCGGCATGGCCTAGTCCTCATATCCGGCCGGCGTTTCGTCGTGGTCATAGCGGTAGAGCAGGAATTCGCTCAAAAACAGTTCCAGCGCAAAGGCCAGGGAGACCACCGAAACATAGGCGATGAATGCGTAGTCCAGGCTGCCGATGAGCCGGCCCTGGCCCAGGATCAGGGTGGCCAGGAAGATGATGGACAGGGCCGTCCGGTTGGCCGCAGACTGGGCCTTCCGCTGGTTCTCCCGGTAGCGTTCGTCCATCAATGTGTTGGAGAGTTTTCCCTCGTAGAAAAAGCCGAAAAAGCCAAAGAACATGAAAAAGATGCAGGGGAAGACGGTTCGGTCTATGTGGTACGTCCAGAACCCAAGGAACCCCAAAAAGCCGAGAAAGCCCAGAAACCCGAACTTCGGGTTGATGGCCCGGGCGGTGGAGGCGTCCGCCTGCCGTCGCCGGTTTGCCAGCACGCGGCGCACAAGCAGCACGGCAAGGGAGAGAACATACAGGATCACCAGGCCGCAGGCGATCAGCATGGGCAGGTCCTGGGGACGGAAGGTATAGGTGGAGAAGTCCATGGGGTAGACCAGCCGCCCGCCGTTGCAGGCCAGGGAGTACCAGCTGGCGCCGGCGAGCAGCAGGGCACAGAAGACGCCGAAACAGACCATGAGACGTGCTTTGCGGGATTTCATCGGGAATGCCTCCTGAGAGATATATTTGTCACTTAACAAGACAAATATATCACACGCTAGGGGACATATCAACAGAGATGATACAAAAATATCACATGCTTGAATGGACAGGGAGAGATACGAAAAGCGCGGCACCCGGCAAGCCGGGTGCCGCTCAGCTGCTCAAAACCAGAGTACCGTGCCGCCGGAAAAATGGGGCGCATCTCCGTTTTCATAGGGGTCGTAGTGTCTCCGGTTGCAGCCGAACTCCTGGAGGAAGGCGATCTGTCCCGCCTCAGTCCAGCGGATCAGGGACAGTCCGTCGAAACACTCCTGCCTGCCGTCGTTCATCACGTTGTCAAAGGACCATTCTACGACGGTCTGGTCCCCCTGGTGGAGGAACTGGAGGATGTCCCACCGCAGCACAGTACCCCGGGTGTTCCACTCCCGGAACCAGTGCCGGATGGCCGCCGCCCCGTGGTACCAGGGCCCCCAGCTTTCGATATACACCGCGTCCGGGGTAAAGAGGTCCAGGATGCCGGTGTCCTGCTTCTCCAGCCACATGGAAAACCACGCCCGAATGATCTGCTCCCGCTGCTCCTGCATAAAGATCACCTACCCATCGATTGCAGAATCTGGAGCCGGTTCCCCGCCCGGCAGGATCCGCGGCGGCGGGGCCACCACCGTGCTGTAGGGCGGCACATCCCGGGCCACCACCGCCCCGGCACCGATCTTCACATGGTCGCCGATGCGGATATCCCCCACCAGGACGGCCCCGGCCCCGATGAGACAGTTGGCGCCGATGGAAGGTGCTTTGCCGCCCACCTCCCCGATGGTGACATTGTGGTAGATGCGGCACCCGGGGCCGATGCTGGCGTACCGGGAGATGTAGACGCCGTGGAGGCCGTGGGGCAGGGAGGGGATGTCCGCCAGGGCCG
>CALXDF010000191.1 GCA_944386995.1 uncultured Oscillospiraceae bacterium | reverse complement strand
CCTCCTTTTGTTTTTTCCCTCTTACCCGCCATAAGAAGATGAGCCATTTTCTTGCGATTAGCAACCCTTAAATATCTATAAAATCAATTTTCAGGGTGTACGTGCATAAAAAATCTCCGTTCCGGCGGCCGCCGGAACGGAGCATGATGCGGATATTGGCTGTAGCACGGGCCTGACCGCAGGTCAAAAGACCGCCTGGACCAGAATCATGTACAAAATTGTCCCGCCCACAATGGACAACATGTTGTTGCGCTTCCAGATGTGCAGCACCGCCACGGCCACACCGGCAATGAGGGCAGGCGCCCAGTTGGCGGCGCTCTGGAAGTTCACCGAGCGGAAACAGTAGACGATGAGCATGGCGATCACCGCCGCCGGAAGATACCGGCCCAGATAGAGCACCACCCGGGGCGGATTGCCCTTGCGCCCGAACAGGAGAAACGGCAGGGCCCGGGTGAGAAAGGTGACAATGGCCATCACGGCAATGGCGGCCGCGGCCTGAAGTGGCGTCATGCGTCCGCGGCCTCCTCTCCGTGCTCTCCCCGCTCCAAACGGGGGCGCAGGGTCAGCAGGAAGATCACCATGAGCACCAGAGCGGGGATGAGGAAACGGCCGTTATCCGGCCCCAGCAGGAGCAGGCATACCAGGGTGACCCCCGCGCCCAGCAGGGCAGGCAGGTGCTGTTGGGCCGAGCGCCACTGATCCACGGCGATGACAATGAACAGAGCGGTCATGACGAAGTCGATCCCCTCGGTGTTGATGGTGATCAGGGAGCCGGCCACCGCCCCCAGCACGGAGCCGGCGATCCAGTACAGGTGATCCAGCACAGCGATGGAGAAATAGAACCCCTTTTCGTCCACCCCTTCCGGAGCCCGCACACCGGCCAGCAGGGCATAGGTCTCATCGGTGAGGGAGAAGATCATATACAGCTTGCGCCAGCCTATGCCGCGGAACTTTTCCAGCATGGACAGGCCGTAGACCAGGTGGCGGAAATTGATGATGAGGGTGAGAAACGCCACGTCGGCCAACGGGGTGGCGTTGGCCAGCAGATCCACCCCCAGGTACTGGCCGCTGCCGGCATAGATGGCGGCGGACATGGCGGCAGCCCAGGTGGGCGCGTAGCCGATGGCGGCCATCATCCAGCCGAACACGATGCCGATGGACAGATAGCCCATCAGCACCGGGATGGTATAGGGGAAGGCGGCGGACAGGGTTTTGCGGGACACAGGGAACACACTTCCTTCCTGCAGGGCGGGATATCGCAGACTGCGCACTTTATGACAGTGGTGCGCGAAATTGTCCTGACAGTATTGTACAAAATCCCATGGCGGTTGACAAGGGTAGGGAATTGACAGAATGCGCCTTGTAATCTCCCTGTAAATTGGCTATAATATTGGCCGGCAGCGAATCCGTGTGCCAAATACATGGTTTGCCGCAGCATACCACGTCGGAGGAATGTCATGAAGCAGCTGTTGTTTATATATAATCCCAAGGCGGGGCGCCAGCGGGTCCGGGTGATGCTGCCCGATCTGCTGGAGATTTTCGCCCGGGAGGGATACGAGACCCTGGTGCACCCCACCATGGCCCAGGGGGAGGCCTCCCAGGTGGCCGCGGCCCAGGCCGGAAAGTTTGACCGCCTGGTGTGCTGCGGCGGGGACGGCACCCTCAACGAGACCGTGCAGGGGCTGCTGGCGCTGCCGGAGGACAAACGGCCGGTACTGGGATATATCCCCACCGGCACCACCAACGACTTCGCCAAGACCATCGGCCTGCCCCGCTCCACGGAAAAGCTGGCGGAAACCGCCTGTAACGGCGTGCCCCGGGCGGTGGACATCGGGGAATCCGAGGGGCGGCTGTTTACCTACGTGTCCGCCTTTGGCCTGTTCACCGATGTGTCCTACTCCACACCCCAGACCTCCAAGAATCTGCTGGGCCACTTCGCGTACCTGCTGGAAGGGGCCGGACGGCTTCTGAATATCCCCAGCTATCATATGGATGTGACCGCCGACGATGGGCGGCAGATTTCCGGAGACTTTATCTACGGCATGGTGTCCAATACCCTCTCGGTGGGAGGCGTGATGTCTCTGCCCAAGGACGAAGTGAAGCTGGACGACGGGAAATTTGAGGTGTTGCTGGTGCGCCCCCCGAAAACGCCCAAGGACTGGCAGTCCATCTTGGCCTCCCTCAACGCCCAGAAGGCGGAGCGGGAGGACGGCGCGGTGGTGGGCTTTATCGCCCGGGAAGTGTCCTTCCGCTGTGACCAGCCGGTGGCCTGGACGGTGGACGGCGAGTTCGGCGGGGAGCGGGAAGTGACCAGAATCCGCAATCTGCCCCGGGCGCTGACCATCGCCTGCGGTGTATAAGAAAAAGGCAGAAAACTGAAATCGGACCGAGCCGCTCCCTCTGGGGCAGCTCGGTCCGATTTTTTGCGGATGGGAGATCAGAACACTACGCCATTGTTCTCCAGAATCTGATAATAATCCTGCTGGATAATCTGCTTGGCATAGGTGTATTTGGCCTGGACCAAGCTGGAGACCGTACTCACGTAGCTGTCGTCCACGGTGATCCCCTCATTGGGGGTGAAGGTTCCGCTGGAGGCCTCATAGGTGCCGGCGGCGGTGATCCAGCTGTTGCCGTATCCGGTGTTGGCGAAGATCACCAGGGGCATGCAGGTGGAGGC
>CALXDF010000190.1 GCA_944386995.1 uncultured Oscillospiraceae bacterium | reverse complement strand
GTGGGGTCGGTGTCCACCACATAATTCTGGATATTCCCGTACTGATCCTTCTCGGCACAGACCGCATAGTAGACGGCGTACTTATAGACGTCGGTGCGGAAAGAGAGCTGGACACTGCCGGTTTCGCCGTCCACGCTTTCCAGAGGGTACAAAACCTTGAACTGGCCGGCATAGCCGTCGCCGGTGCCCTCCGTGGTAATGGTGGTGATGTCCCGGTTGTTCATGTCCACAATCCGGGTGCCGTCGGGAACAGAAGCAGGATCTGTAAAGAACACCTCCACAGAATAGTCACATACCCAGGTTTTGCTCCAGAATGTGAAAATCTGCTGTTTGTACTGCTTTCCATCAATGGTGACCTGGTAGGCCGTGTCCCGATCCGGGGTGCAGGTGACTTCCGGGACCAGCACCTCTGTCCATGCCGTGCCGCGGGCATAGATGTCCTTGGCGGCGGCGAGCATCTTCTGGGCGCGCTGCAGTTCTACCCCGGTAAGGGAAGAGTTGACCTTGAGGTTGTTGATGTCCCAGTTGCTCAGAAGATAACACCAGAGCGCCATCTTTGTGGCATAGTAACCCTGGTACTTGTTCTCCAGACCCAGCTCCTCCAGGGAACGGGTGGGATAACCGTTGGCGACGATGCCCAGCACTTTGGGATCTGACGTCTTTTCCTCCGCCAGATATTCAATACTCTCGCCGACGCCTACCGTCTGTGGCACACCGGTAATATTGGGGTTGACGCAGTAGGCTGGGATCTCCCGGGTTTCCCCTTTGGCATTGACATAATTATAATAGGTGTAGATCAGCGTCCGCACCCGGCCGTTGATCATCAGGTAGGAGAGTTCTGTCCCACCGTTGTAGATGTCGATCTCGCCGAGGGCCTCCTCCACAGAACTTGCGGCCAGAGATGTGGTCGGCAGGATTGAGAGGGCCATCATCATGGCTAAGAGGATAGATAAAAGCCGTTTTTTCATGACATTCCTCCAAAAATGGGCAGGAGGGGGCCATGAACTCTAACGGTCGCTTTTAGCTCAGGGCATCCCTCCTTTTGAATGAATTTTGGGATAACAAAAGCGGTATGCACCGCATACCGCTTTTGTCCGCATGGAGATAGACTTATCTCACATGAATGTTATACTCGGTTCGCTGAAAGACGCCGTCCTTGTAGACGTCCCACGCCTCCATGCTGTAGGTGCCCGGCGGACAGGAGTTAAACAGATTCACAATTTCACTCTCCCGCCAGGGCCAGAACACTTGCGGATTCAAGTCATCCGCGATGCTCAAGTTGATCTTCACCTTCGGATTCCCGCTGGGGTGCAGAACGGGAGCGCCATTCTGCCAGGTTTCCGGGTTATCCCCAATGGCATTATACAACGTGTAGAGCATCCGCCGGGTTTCATAGAGATTCCGCACAAACAGGTATTCCCGGCCATTGATGGAATAGTGACGGGCCTCCGGCGCGGGTAGCTCCGGCTGGGGGAGCAGCGACCAGTCACAGGTTGGTTCCGGCAGATCCCCCACAGGGCCGGCGGCAAACATATTCTTATCCCACCGGCTCACATCGGTGATGGTATAATTTGTCCCATCATCACAGCGGATGACATCCCCTGCCTGGGGGATATACCGGCTCCCGTCTGAAGGCAGGAGCACCGTCCCAGCTGAGCCTTCCGCAGCCGGCGCGTCCGGGGTGGTGATCCGAACCGTACCGGCCGCCCCGTCCCATACGACATCAAAGCCAAGCAGTTCGCCCAGATCCTGGAGCTGGTAGTAGTTGTGCCCCTCGATCAGATAGGCCTCAATTTCCACCGGCTGGCCGTTGACTGTCACCGGATGGGGACTGCGCTCGGCCAAAATGCCAGACGCTGCCGCATATGCTCCGCCGCCCAGCATGGTCGCACCGATCAGCATACCCGCCAAAACAGATAGAAAACTACGCCTCATAGAATCGACCTCCTCATTCGTGTAGATACTGTATTCTACGAATGGCAGGAGGGTTTTTCAACAAAGGCTTCTCAATCCACCTCCACCGCCTGGAGGCACCAGCGATGGCTGTAGTCGCCGGCGACACAGGTAATCATGGTGATTCGGTTATCCGCTGTGGCGTCCAGGACGCTCCAATCGTCGCTTCGGATCTTCTCGATCGCCTCCACCTCATAGGTGCGAGTGCCTTCGGAGGTGGTGTAGGTCACCTTGTCCCCCACATCCATATCCTTGATGGCGCCGATGATGTACTTCGCGCCGCGGTTGTGTCCGCACAGGCCCACATTGCCATCCCAGACACTGGTGGTGGCGAAGTGGCCGAGGCCTTTGTTCATGCTGGAGTTTGTGGCCCCCTCCCAGAGGTAATAGTTTTTGACGCCGATAGCGGGGATGGAGATTTTGCCAATGGCCCCATTCGACAGTAGAAAGTCATCCGTCAACTGGGTATAGGCCGGCAGGCCGGGCAGGAAGGATTCGCCGTCAGAAATACCGGGCAGGGTCACGGCGGTTCCACCGCCGCTGATCCCATAGCCGCCTCCGCCGGTTCCCGTCGCCACCGTCTGCTGGAGTCCGGGGAGCAGGGCTTTTTCCATAATTCCGGTCTGGGTGGTAGAGAGGACGCCGTACTCCAGTTCCGGCACCTGGTAGTCCACCACGTTGGGGCCGCCGTAGTTATACCGGGAGCCGTAGACGTCCTCATAGGATGTGGAGCCATAGTAATCCGAGGGGGCCTGCGTCCCAAAATTATAGTCTACGGCCTGGGCCGTGGACGGGAGCGCAAACAGCGCCGCCGCCAGGATCAGCCCGCAAAGGCCTCTGTATTTTCTGCTTCGCATAATGGTTCTTCCTCCTTCAGCGCGAACTCATGCCAGTCATCCCGCCGGTCTTGCGTGATGCTGTACTGGTGTGTTCCAAGGGGATGATGTACCGTAAAGACCTGGCCCCGCAGCTTTTTGGCGAGGGACTTCTTGACTTCTACCGCTACAAGGCCGCTACCGCCAAGATCTGCGCCGGTAATATCAATTTCCGGGTTTTCCGGCGCAACGCGGAATTTCTCTGTCAGCTTATAGTCATTGGGCCGGTCTCCGGGGATATAGACATAGACGTTTTTCCGATTTTTCAAGAGCCAGAAGGCAAGGCCGCCCAGCAGCAGAACCAGCAGAATGCCCCCTATGAGGGGAAGCGCCGCTCCACCCGGAAGGGAAATCCCCGTGGCATTTCCACCGCCATCTGTGGGAACGATTTCGGCTCCTGTATAGACAACGGTATAGGTAATGCTCTCGATCCCCTCCGCCGTGACCTCGCCGCTGTATTCGGCGGTCGTCACATAGCCGGTGGCTGCGCTGTAACTGCTGGAGGCGGAATAGGTGGCCACCGCCTGGTAGCGGGAGGGCACTAAGGCCTCGCCCACAAGGTCAGTTCCAGTGACCTGCCACTCCACATCCACCAGGGAGAGGGTCTTGCCGTTCTTGGTGGTTGTGGCGGGGACATAGCTCATGTCGTTTCGGTCCAAATTGCCGATGACCTTGGTATCGGTCACGGTGCTGTACTTGGTGGTGTAGCCTGCCGCCTCCGTGACCAGGGTGGTATGATCCAGCGCCAGCTCCCCGGCAAAGCCGTCCTGCTCATAGGCGATGCTGGGGGCCAGCTCCGCAAGGATCGCGGAAAGGTCCTTAGAAGAAGTTTCCACGGTGACAGTCTCCGTCACCGTTTTGGTTTCCAGATAGGGCAGCTCCTCTTTGGTGGTATAGGCCCAGGTATAGTGAAAGCCATCGTAATCAAACGATGGCTCCTTCAAAGTGTCCGGATCAGCCTCCGGGGAGAGAACATAGGTCTTTACCATGCGCTGCTGTCCGTT
>CALXDF010000189.1 GCA_944386995.1 uncultured Oscillospiraceae bacterium | reverse complement strand
TGGCCCTGGTTAAGAGATACACCGACTTGCAGGAGTTGACACCCTCTGTACTCAATGAGTTTATAGAGCGGATCACGGTTTCCGCCCCGGACAAGTCCAGCGGTCACCGGGTCCAGAAAATCCATATCAAGTATCATTTCGTCGGTGTTCTCCCACCTCTCCCCGTTCAAAGTAAAACGGCGTAGCCCTTACGACTACGCCGCTCTACTCAAATTAAATTACTTCCTTATGACCTCCGGCCCATAGCCGCGGGGTCCTTTGCTGTGGTCTTACGTTACTCTTTCAGGGCTGCCCTGGCCCTTCAGGCTTCTCCGGGGGCTCTGTGTGATCTTCTGCGGGCTGCTCCTGCGGCGACGCTTTACCCAGTTCCTCGTCCGTCACGGGCCGGTGGCTGCGGTAGTTATAGGAGTGGGTCGGCAGTCCCTTTTTCTCCAGGCGCCACTCGGAGAACTTCCGGACCCCGGTGTAGATGCAGGCAAAGGTCGGCACGCCGATGAACATGCCCAGAATCCCCCACAGCCCGCCGCCCACCAAAATGGCGACAATGACCCAGAAGCTGCTCAGGCCCGTGGATTCCCCCAGGATCTTTGGGGCAAGGATGTTGCCGTCCAGCTGCTGGAGGACAATAATCATGACGATAAAGTACAGGCACTTGATGGGGCTGTCCAATAAAATCAGGAACGCCGAGGGGATCGCCCCCAAAAACGGTCCGAAGAAGGGGATCAGGTCCGTCACCGCCACTACGACGCTGATCAGCGGCGCATAGGGGAATTGAAAGATGGAGGAAAAGATAAAGCAGAGGACGCCCACCACCAGGGAATCCAACAGCTTCCCACGAAAGAAGCCGCTGAAAATGTGGTTAATGGCCTTCACACCCCGGATCAACCAGGCCGCCCGTTTCTCGCTGAGCAGGGCATAGGTCAGCTTGCAGCCTGTAGCGGCGAACTGTTCCTTGGTAGCCAGCAGGTACACCGAGACGATGATTCCCACCAGCAAATTGGTCAGAAACGAAAAGAATCCCATAACGCCCCCCACCAGGCCGCTGGTGAAGGAGGTGATCCACGTCTGCGCCTGAGGCAGCAGCGTGTAGCGCAGCCAGGCCACAGCATCCTCGTAATAGTCCTGCATCACGCGGGTCACCCAGTTTTTGGCCTCCGGATTATCCTCCAGGAAGCGCTGAATCCACCGCACCAAATTGCGGTAGTAACCCTCGGCGTTGCCCGCCAGAGTTAGAATGCTCTCATACAGCTGGGGCAGCAATATGCTCAGCAGCACATACAACGCCGTGGCCACCAATACCCAGCTGAGGAAAATGCTGATCACCCGGGACCACTTGCCCAATTTCCACCGGGAGAGGAGCCGCTTTTCGAACCAATTGACCACCGGCGTCAGCAGATAGGCCATAAAAAAGCCATAGAACACCGGGGCCAGAATTTCTATAACCTTGTTGAGATAGAGGAAAATCACACTGCGGTGAAAGACCGTGTCATAGAACACCAGAACGCCGCAGATCACGGCGAATGCCGTTACTCCCCAGCAGAGATATTTTTTGTCAAAGCGCATGCATCCTCTCCTCCATTTTTCTATGTATCTTTCAGTTTAACTGACTTTGTAAAGAATTGCAATAGGCCGAAAAATATGATATACTTCCTCACACAATCTTTACACAATTTTTACCGGTTCTTAAAAACTGCGAGGTGAGCGGGTTTCATGGCCAAAACACTGCTGCTGATTGTTAATCCCCGGGCGGGAAAGCGCCGTTCCCGCTCGTTCTTTTTTGATGTCATCTCCATCTTCTCTCAGGCCGGATATCTGGTAAGCCTGCAGCAGACCCAGGGGCCAGGGGATGCCGAGCGGCTGGCCCGTGAAGAAGGTCCCAATTTTGACCTGGTGGTCTGCTACGGGGGCGATGGTACCCTGAACCAGACAGTCAACGGCCTGATGGCCATTCCCGCGCCTCCGCCGGTGGGCTATATCGCCGGAGGCAGCACCAACGACTTTGCCGCCAGCCTGCGTCTGCCGGCAGATCCGGTGGAAACTGCAAAACTGATTGTCTCAAGCGCCGGTCGGCGGCTGGATGTGGGATGCTTCAATGGGCGCCACTTCATCTATGTGGCCTCGTTCGGTGCCTTCACCAAAGCCTCCTACTCCGTGCCTCAGAACATCAAAAACGATTTGGGTCACTTGGCCTATATTATCGAAGGCGTCAAGGACCTGCCCACACTGCGCTACTACCCGGCCCGGATTGAGGCGGACGGAGAGGTGTTTGACGGACGTTTCCTCTTCGGTGCCGTGGCCAACGCCACCTCCATCGGCGGCCTGCTCAAGCTCAGCGGTGAGTATGTGATTATGGACGACGGCAAGTTTGAACTGCTCCTGGTGCCGGAGCCCAAGTCCCTGGCTGCCCTCAACGACATGCTCAGGGCCCTGATCCTCCAGGAGTTCGACGCCAGCAACACCGGCCTTATCATGCGCCACGTGTCCCGCCTCTCCATCGTCACGGAGGCTCCCCTTCGCTGGTCTTTGGATGGAGAGCAGTCCTCCGCAGTCTCCCAAGTGGAGATCGAAAACCTGCATCAGCAGCTGTTGGTACAAGTATAACCGCCATTTCTAAACGGATAAACGCTTTATGCCTGTGGGTCTCCCGGCCCACAGGCATATTTTTTATACGAACAGCCTCGCTGCGTCCCCGAGGCCAATGCTCTCAGGATGTCAGGGCCGCTGTCAGCCGGTCCAAAAAGCTCTGCTCCTCCCCACAGCCCATGGCTGCCCGGGCATCATAGTTTCCCGGCAGCAGTCCATGCCGCCAGGCGGCCTCCACAGCCGGTTTCGCCCAGTCGTGGGTCAGGGCATCCACCCAACCGGGCACTTCCCCTTCCTGCACAACAGGAGGTTCCACCCCCGCCGCATCCAGGTACCGCTCGGCCAGCACAGCGGCCTGCTCCCAGGTGATGGGGGCGCCGGGGACAAATGTATCCTCTGTCTCGCCGGTAACAATTCCCATCTCCACAGCCCACACGATATCTGGCGTGTACCAGTTGAAGGGGAACACGTCGTCAAAGGGCATCCCCCAGTGATCCGCCCGGGCGCCCACTGTCTGCCGCAGCATGGCGATGAACCGCCCCCGGGACAGCAGATCCGGCTCCTCTGGCGAAAAAGGCTCCTCCCGGGCCAGCAGGGCGTCCACCACCGTATCCCGCCCGGCCAGATAGTCCTCCAGCGTCTGCGGTATCTCCCAGTCCGGCTGGATCGCCGTGACGCCCAGGCCCCAGGCACACTCCAGATAGTCCGCCAGCGTGATATACTTGGTGGAAAACTGCACCTGGATGCCCGTATTGGGCAGACGGAAGGCATTCACGCTGCCAAAGTGGTCCACGCTGCCGCTGGTGGCCTCCCCGGCGAGATAGCCCCCCATCTCCCGGATCTCCATGGCATTGATGGCGGCAGAGGAAAAGGTGGCCTCCCCCACCAGGCCCCAGACCTCCACCGCCCCGCTGCGGACCATGGGGGCCAGGATCATAAGAATGGGGACCAGCACCCCGTCGGAGCCGCCGCCGTTGTTGCGCAGGTCGATGAGGACCTTTTCATAATCTTTTGCAGCGAGGTCCTCTGCCACCTGGGCAGCAAATGTGTCCATAGGCAGCTCCGGGTCCTCCTGGCAGGTGTTGAACTGGATGTAGTAGGCGCTCCCCAGATCCAGGGAGAAGTAGTAGCGGTCCTGGGCCGCAGTCATCGGCGTTTCCTGCCGCTGGCTGCTCAGCTGTACGATCTGAGGCCATGCGCTGTTATCCGCGGCGCTCAGCGGCGGCAGCACCACCTCTGCCCGCTCCCCGTCCGGCCCCGCAAGGTGCAGGCGCAGGTCCTCCCCGGCGTCTATGACTCCGGTATAGGCCAGCACCTCCGCCGAGGCGATGCACTGGCGCACCTGCCGACGCAGCTTGATGGGGTTGTCGCTGCTGAGAAGGTTTCCCAGTTTTTCACAGACCTGTTCCATGGTCTGACCGTTCAGCGTCACAATGGTCCAGCCCAGATAGCCGGCCTCCGTTTCCGGCAGGCCGCTGACCACCCAGTCCCCGTCAAACCAGCGGATGGCGAAGGGGAACATGCTCCCATTGCTGAGCACCCCGCTGATGTTGATGGCGGTGTGGGAGTCCCCGGCCATGGCCACCAGGGACTGGAGATCCAGGGCGAATGTGGCATCATCCACAGCGGCAAGGCGGCTCTCGATCTCCGTCTTTTTCGCCAGGAAGGCCTCTTCACTGGTATTGGCAAAGAGATTGGGGTGGGATTCCTTCAGGGTTTCGTATAGGGTATCCAGATCCTCCTGTCGCTGGGCGGCATCCCCTCCGGCAGCGTAGGCCGGGACAGGGAACGCCAGCAGCAGGGCAAGAATCAGGCAGACAATGCGCCGCATCCAATCAACTCCTTCTATCAGCTGCATCCATTATACCCCCTATCTTCCTCCGTGTCTTTTAAGAATTTTTTAAGCGCTCCCGAAAATTCTCCAGGCATAAAACAGGCGGCCCGGAATGCTTTCCGGGCCGCCCGCCTGTCTTTTCAGGACAAGGAGTCTTATTTCTGCTCCTCTTTTCCCTTGGTGTCGATGGTGTCCACCACCGGCGCATCACTATAGGGGTTGTACTGCATGTCGTTCAGGGCATAGTCGATCTCGTCAGACACCACCGGATGCTCCTTCTTCTGGGTCTGCTCCTCCTTGCCCTCGGTATCAATGGTGTCCACCACCGGCGCGTCGTCGTGGGGATTGTACTTCATATCATTGAGAGCGTAGTCGATCTCGTCGGAGACCTCCAGGTCGTCGCCCTTGTCGGCGCCGCCCTCCCGCAGGATCCGCAGCTCCTCCCGCATCTGGGCGATCTTGGCGGCAGAGGCGTCGATCTTCTGGTGCCAGGGGAGATACGCACCCATGTCCCCCTCCTCACCAGAGACATAGTCCTGGTGGCAGAGCTTGCCCAACTCCAACTGGGCCTTCTTGATCTTGTCCTGCTCGGCGGCAATCTGCAAGTTCAGCTTTGCCGTCTTCGCCGCGTTCTTCGCCAGTTCCGCAGCGGCAGCCGCCGTCTCTGTTGCCTTCTCCTTAATGCTGTTCCATTCCACAGTGGTGTACCGTCCTTCCATAATTTTATGAGACTCTATTTATCGGCAGGATATTCTGCCCTGTTTCCAACAATCAGTAGGCCACGCCCCAGATGATGTCCGTCTCGCATTCCTTGCCGCAGATGGGACACTTCCCCGTATTCTTTCGCTGCTGCAGGGGCATGCAGCGGGAGGTGACGCCCACCTTCTCCTTCATGGCCAGCTCACATTCCAGGCTGCCGCACCACTTGGTCTTGACAAAACCGCCGTTGTTCTTCTCCAGGATGGCCTTGACCTCCTCCCAGGTCTCCGCCTCGAAGGTGTTGTCCTCCAGGTTTTTCTTGGCCATGGCGAACATATTGCTGTGAATCGCGTCCAGCAGCGCCTTCACTGTCTCCTCCAGCTGAGCCAGGGGTACAAATGTCTTCTCACCGGTATCCCGGCGGGCGATGCAGCACTGGTCCTTCTCCATATCCTTGGGGCCGATCTCCACCCGGAGGGGCACGCCCCGCATCTCGTACTCCGCGAACTTCCAGCCCGGACTCTGCTCGCTCTCATCGATCTTCACCCGGACACCGGCCGCCTGGAGCCGGTCATAGAGGCCGCGGGCCGCCTCCAGCACGCCCTCCTTGTGCTGGGCCACAGGAATCACCACCGCCTGGACCGGGGCGATGCGGGGGGGCAACACCAGGCCGTTGTCGTCGCCGTGAGTCATGATAATGCCGCCGATCAGGCGGGTAGACACGCCCCAACTGGTCTGATGGGGATAGCTGAGGGTGTTGTTCTTGTCTGCAAAGGTGATGTCAAAGGCCCGGGCGAACCCGTCGCCGAAGTAGTGGCTGGTGCCGGCCTGGAGGGCCTTCTTATCGTGCATCATGCACTCCACGGTGTAGGTCCTCTCCGCGCCATTGAACTTCTCTTTGTCGGTCTTGACACCCCGGGTCACAGGCATGGCCAGCACGTTCTCACAGAAGTCGGCGTAGATATTCAGCATCCGCACCGTCTCCTCCACAGCCTCCTGGGCTGTGGCGTGCATGGTATGCCCCTCCTGCCACAGGAATTCCCGGTGGCGCAGGAAGGGCCGGCTGGTCTTCTCCCAGCGCAGCACGCTGCACCACTGGTTGTACAGTTTCGGCAGATCCCGCCAGGAGTGGATGATGTTCTTATAGTGCTCACAGAACAGTGTCTCGCTGGTGGGGCGGATGCAGCAGCGCTCCTCCAGCTTCTCGCTGCCGCCCATGGTCACCCAGGCGCACTCAGGGGCAAACCCCTCCACATGGTCCTTCTCCTTCTGGAGGAGGCTCTCGGGGATCAGCATAGGCAGGTACACATTTTCGTGACCTGTCTTTTTGAACTCCGCATCCAGAATGCGCTGAATGTTCTCCCAAATGGCATAGCCATAGGGACGATAGATGAACATGCCCTTGATGCTGGAGTAGTCAATCAACTCCGCCTTGGTGCACACATCGGTAAACCACTGGGCAAAATCCACGTCCCGGGAGGTAATTGCCTCCACCTGTTTTTTGTCCTTTGCCATAATATCTCTCCATTTCTTCTTATTGAAAAGAAATATAGTATTCCAAATTTGTATTGTATCTGGCCGGAGAAGAAAAGTCAAGGGATACTCGCCCTGGGGCTCCCATTCCTGCTGTTTGTTGAAAAAGCGGCAGAATCTGTGCTATAATATCGCATCGCAACCACAAATTGACAAACAAATCCTCAAACGCAACATCAAATCGGTGGCGTTGCGGCCCGCGCTGCGGTAGGATGGGGCTACCAAAACACAAGGAGGATTCACCCCTATGGCTTTTTCCGACAACTTACAATATCTCCGCACCCGGCAGAATCTCACTCAGGAGCAGCTGGCGGAGGCAATGGACGTCTCGCGCCAGAGCGTCAGCAAATGGGAAAGCGGCGCCAGCTTTCCCGAGATGGATACGATTTTGAAATTGTGTGATCTGTTCTCCGTCTCCCTGGACACCCTGCTCCGGGGCGACGCGGCGGCAGAGGCCCGGGCGGACACTGCCGGGTATGACCGGCATATGAACACCTTCACCCGGCAGGTGACGCTGGCGGTGGCCGGCATCATTATGGGCGTTTCGCTGATGATGTTCACCATGGCCTTCGGCCTCCCAGAGCCTCTCGCCACCGCTCTGTTCCTGCTGTTTCTCACGGTGGCCGTGGTGGTCCTGATTGCCGGCGGCATCCAGCACGACAACTTCTGCAAGCGCTACCCGGTAATCCCGGACTTCTACACCCAGGAGGAGAAGGACACCTTCCATCAGAAATTTGTCTGGCTCATGGCCGGCGGCGTGGGGGCCATCCTCTTTGGCGTCATCGCCATGCTCCTGTTTTTCTCCGTCTTCCCGGAGGAGGAATTTTATGAACTCCTGGCCGGTTCCGTATTCCTGCTGGTTGTGGCAGGGGCGGTAGGCGTTTTCATCTACGGCGGCATGCAGGAGGAGAAATATAAGATCTGGAAATATAACCGGGACAATAACCCCACCCCCGAGGCCAAGCAGCGGCTGAACCTCACCAACACAGTCTGTGCCTGCATCATGCTGGCGGCTACGGCGGTGTATGTGGGACTGGGCCTGACCCGGGAGCTGTGGAACACCGCCTGGTGGGTCTTTGCCGTGGGCGGCATCCTCTGCGGGGGCGCTGTGGTCATTTTGGACCCCTATAAGGGGGAGGACTGAGCGGGGCTATCCGCCTTCTTTTTCCCAATTCTATCACAGCCGTGCCTTTGCGGCAAAGGAAAGCCCCCGCAAGCAGCCAGCCTACCGGTCCGAGCCTCCGGTCCGGCGGCCACCCCCCTGCCGCAGCCTTTTCAAAATCTCCACATCTGCCGGACAGAAATCATACTGGGGGATCTCCTCCACGGTGATCCAGCGCAGGTCGTTGTGCTCCAGCTTCTGCAGCACACCTGCGGCAATGGCGGCGTGAAACAGCGTCAGGTGCACTGTCAGATCCGGATAGGTGTGGGTGACCTCCCAGAAGATA
Source organism: uncultured Oscillospiraceae bacterium (assembly GCA_944386995.1). Classification (GTDB taxonomy): domain Bacteria; phylum Bacillota; class Clostridia; order Oscillospirales; family Oscillospiraceae; genus CAJFPI01. The sequence goes on along the minus strand of CALXDF010000189.1, from coordinate 8,816 downwards.
TCTCCCACCTCTACCGTCACCGCCAGTTCCTCCCGGCACTCCCGGATCAGAGCCTGCTGTCGGGTCTCTCCCGGCTCCACCTTACCGCCCGCAAATTCCCATAAAAGCCCCCTCGCTTTGTTGGCCGGACGCTGGCAGATCAGGAAGCGCTCCCCCTGCCAAATCAAGGCCGCCACCACCTCCGTCACGCTCCGGCCCCCTGTTCCGGACTTCGCCGGCGCAAGGCCCACGGCCCAGAGGGGAATCACATTGATCACCGGCTCCTCATAGGGGTGGACTGCACGGACCGCCGCCAGAGTCTCCTCCAGCTGCTCCCGGCGGCAGGTCACCTCTACTTTGATCTCCGGCTCCCGGCTGACCTTTCCAGGCTGTCCCAAATAAGGGGCGGTCCCCTCCAGAGGACGCCAAAAGCTGGTAACCGGGCTGTAGGAGAGGCAGCTGTCGTAGCGCCCGATATGCCCTGCATCCACCGACTGGAGTGCCTGACGCAGGGGCTCCAGAAAGTTCTCCGGGAGAAAGATTTCCAATTTACAGTACGGCGTTTCCACCGGCGCTCCCCCCTTCTGCAGACAACGGTGCCATGCCCGGCAACATCTGGCATAGCGGATGGCCGCTGTTTTTATTAATTGTATCACGATTTTCCTTTTGGGGCAAGGCATTCCATCCGGGTGCAGCGTCCCCTTGCCTGGGCACGTTTGTTTTGCTATACTGGAAGAAACCCAATGCAGAACAGGAGCAGCAGACATGAAGATCGCTATTTTGTCCGACACCCACGGTCTCCTGCGCCCCCAGGTGCTGGACCGTCTGGCCGGTGTGGATGCCATTCTCCACGCCGGAGACATCGATACTCCCGCCGTGCTGGAGCGTCTTGAGGACTTTGCTCCGGTGTATGCTGTCCGCGGAAACAATGACTGGGCATGGACGGCCGGACTCCCCCGCACCCGCACGATCTCCCTGGCTGGCGTCACGTTTTTTCTGGTCCACAACCGCCGGGACGTTCCCCAGCATCTGGTGGATGTGGATGTGGTGGTCTATGGCCACTCTCACCGCTACGCCTGCGGCGGTGCGGACGGCATGCTCTGGCTCAATCCCGGCAGCTGCGGCCGCCGCAGGCCGGGGCATGAAATTACCCTTGCGATAATGGAGGCAGAAAATGGCGCTTTCCAGGTGGAAAGAATTCAGATTACACCGGAGGAACGCTGAGGCCCTCCGGCAAAACAGATCGCTGAACTGCCCCGGACGTCTGCGCCGCAGGCGCCTGCCCGTCAGCGTTTTGGGGAATATTTCGTTCCGTTCTGGCTTTTCCGCCTGTCCATGGCCCTGCGAATGCCGCATCATGCAGTGAAAGAGGGCCGCAGCTACACGTGCGGCCCTCTCTGTTCTCTGTTTTCCGCTTCCGCCAAAAAACACCCCGGCTCATGGGAGGAAATCACGCCCGCCGCCTGGAGGTATGCGTACAGGATGGTGGTCCCCACAAAGGTCATTCCCCGCTGTTTCAGATCCCGGGAAACAGCATCGGACAGCGGGGAGCGGGTCTGTCCCACCTCACGAATCACCTCGCCCTGCGTCCAGTGCCAGAGGTAATCTGAGAAACTGCCCCACTCCGTTTGAATGCTGCGGAACACCCGGGCATTATCTACAGCCGCCCGAATTTTTCGCCGGTTGCGGATGATCCCAGGGTCTTTCAGAAGAGATTGAAGCTTCTCCTCCCCATAGGCGCATATCAGATCCGGGTCAAATCCGTCAAATGCCCGGCGGAAGGCCTCCCGCTTGTTAAGGACGCACTCCCAGGACAGTCCCGCCTGAAAGCACTCCAGGATCAGCAGTTCAAAAAGCTTTTGGTCGTCGTAAAGCGGGATGCCCCACTCTGTGTCGTGGTAGTGGATATAGCGTGGGTTCTGGGGGTTCGCCCACCGGCACCGCATCTTGTGATCCGACCACTCCATAGCAACTCTCCCCCCTCCGGGCCATTTTCTTCATTTCTTCGCCTCAGCTGCGGCAGCACGCACCTTGCCGCCAACGCAACCGGATGCTCTCTGTTGTATTGTACCACGGAGTTCCGCCCCGGCACAAGACCGCAGGGATCTTTTGATGCGTTTCACCCACACGCACATCTGCTGCAATCAAACTATCAGAGAGGAGAATCGCCGTGAACCTGTCAGAACACTATGAGATGGATCTGCTTTTCTACTTTCGCGGACACAGCGCGGAACTGGCGCTGTACAATGCCCTGTTCGACCGTTTGGCCTCCCTGTTTCCCGAGAGTTCTGTCAAGGTGCAGAAAAGCCAGATCAGTTTTTATAACCGCCATCTGTTCGCAGCGGCCTCCCTGCCGGTGCGCCGCAAAAAGGACTGGCCGCAGGAGTGTCTGCTCATAACGATCGGACTGCGCCGTCCTCTGGACTCGCCCCGGGCAGTGGTCAAAGTAGAACCTTATCCGGGCCGCTGGACCAACCACGTGCTGCTGTGCCAGGCGGCGGACATTGACGATGAGCTGCTGGGCTGGCTGCAGGAGGCCTGGGACTTTGCTCAGAGCAAGCGGTGAGGCGGCGTTATGGAACCTTATACTCCTGACGATCTGCTGGAGGCCCGGCGCTCGATTGCCTCCACTTGCGCCAAATGCGAAAAGGCACTTTTGAAACTTCGTCCCGGCACGCCGCAGCACACTTTGACGGTGCGCCGCATCCGTGCTTTCCAGATCGCTCTGGCGCTGCTGGAGCGGGAGGCGGCACGGGAATCGGACGGGAATACCCAATCAGAAGGGAGGGAGATGGATGGCAGAGCGTATCCCCTTTGACCTGCCTGAGCAATGGGATCTGGAGAATATGGACCGCCTGCAGCTGCTGGACTATCTGGAAGCTATCCGGGAGCAGATTGCACAGCTGGATGCTGAGGAACCGGCGGACCCGGAGAGCGAGGACTATGATGAGTGGGGGGACCGCCATGAGGCGCTGGAGGATCTGGCGGATGACCTGCGGGACCGTCTGGACGCCATGGACGATTTATAACTCTCTTTCCACAATTGATAAAAACGCGCCAGATCCAACAGATGGATCCGGCGCGCTTTTTCTCTGATCTGATCCCGTTCAGGATCGCTTCCAGGCGCTGGCGCTAAAGAGCACCATCACCGGCAACACCTCCAGCCGGCCAATGATCATACACAGGGAGAGGACCAGCTTGGAGAAGCCGGAATAGGCGGCATAGCTGCTCATGGGCCCCACCCCCTCCAACCCGGGGCCCACATTGCCGATACAGGAAACCACAGCGCTGAAATTGGTTCCAAAGGAGAAGTTATCCAGAGACACCAGCAGCACCGCCAGGAACGTGATAAGGATATAGGCTGCAATAAAGATATGGACCGAGTGGAGCGTGTCCTCGTCCACCACATGGCCGTCCAGCTTCACCACATGGACTTCCCGGGGATGGATAATCTGCCGGATCTCCCGGCGGATGGAGCGGAACATCAGCAGCAGCCGGGAACACTTGATGGCCCCGCCGGTGGAGCCGGCGCAGGCTCCGATGAACATCAGCAGGAGCAGCAGAAACCGTGAGAATTCCGGCCACAGGTCAAAATTCGTGCTGGCAAAGCCGGTGGTTGAAATAATGGAGCTGACCTGAAATGCGGCGTGGCGCAGGGCGTCTGCGCCGCTGTACATCGGCCAGATGTTTACCGTGATCAATACAATGCTTCCCACGACCACCACCAGGAAAAAACGCAGCTCATCACTGCGCAGCGCCTGGCGCACCTTGCCGCTCAGCACCAGGAAGTAGAGCGCAAAATTGATGGAAAACAGGAGCATGAAAACAGTGCAGGCGATCTCTATGGCTGGACTCCCATAGGCTCCAATGGATGTATTCCGGACAGCAAAGCCGCCGGTGCCGGCAATGGCAAAGGAGTTGACCACGCTGTCATACCAGGGCATCCCCACCAGGCGCAGCACCAAAATCTCCACGAGAGTCATGCCGCAGTAGATGCTGTAGAGGATCTTGGAGGATTGGCGGGCCTTGGGCACCAGCTTGCTGACTACAGGGCCGGGACTTTCAGCCTTCACCAGCTGCAGCATCCGGCTCCCCAGGGCAGGCAACAGGGCAATGGCCAGCACCAACACCCCCATGCCGCCCAGCCAGTGCATGAAAGAGCGCCAGAACAGGATCCCCTTAGGCAGCGGTTCCACTGCCGTCAGGATGGAGGCGCCGGTGGTGGTAAAGCCGGAGACCGCCTCAAAGAAGCAGTCGATATAGGTGTTAAAATACCCGCAGAAATAAAAGGGCAGCGCCCCGGCAGCTGCCACCAGCAGCCAGGTAAGCGCCACAGCGCAAAACCCCTCTCTGGGAAACAGGTGATCGTTGCTGCGGATCAGAGAGAGGCCTCCGCCCACTGCCAGCAGCAGCGGGATCGTATAGAGGAAGGGCGCGGGATCCTCCCGGTAGAGAAAGCACACCGCCAGCGGCAGCACCATGGCAATCGCCTCTACCAGGAGTGTCCGCCCGGCGATCCGCAGGACCAGCTTAAAGTTCATCGCGCGCCTCCCCGCTCTATCCAGGATTCTTCATAGATGTCGTTGAGATCCAAAATACGGCTGTTGCGGGAGACCAGAATGACCGTGTCTCCGGCTGTGATCACGGAGGAGCCGTCGGGAATAATCACACGGCCCTGGTGGATCAAAACAGCGATAAGAATCCCCCGTTTCAGCTGCAGATCCCGCAGAGGAACCCCCTGGTGGCGGGTGGTGCCGTTGACCAGGAACTCCATGGCCTCTGCGTTCCCGTCTGCGATCTTGTACAGGGCATTCATAACGCTGCCCTTGGAGTTCTGCATACCCCGCACCACCTGGAGGATCTGCCCGGCAGTAATGAGCTTTGGGGAGAGAACACTGTCCAGTCCGGCAGCCCGGGCAATCGGCGTGTAGTTCTGTCGGTTGGACTTTGCAATAACCTTTGGAATGCCCTGCTGCATGGCATAGAGGGAGATAATCAGATTGTCCTCGTCCCGGTCAGTAAGCGCCACAAAAGCGTCATAGGCCGTAACATTCTCTTCCTCCAGCAACTCGTGATCCGTACCGTCGCCGCAGATCACGGAAGCCTTTGGCAGCACCTCGCTGAGATGACGGCAGCGGCCCATATCCTGCTCAATGATTTTTACCCGGATTCCCTGCTTCTCCAGCATTCCTGCCAGGTAGTACGTAATGCGGCTGCCGCCGATCACCATCACACTGCGGCTCTTGGGGGTGTGGCGCCCCAATAGGCGGAAAAAGGCGCTCAGCCCGTCGCTCCGGCCGATGAGATACAGCCGGTCCCCAGCCCGGGGCACAAAGGCGCCGTCCGGGATCACCACCTCCCCATTCTCCCGCTCTGCCGCGCAGAACAGCATCGGCAGCTCCTGGAACCGCCGGCGCTGGGCAGAGAGCGGCTGTCCCACCAGGAAGTCCTCCGGCCGGACACGAAAGCCGATCAGCTCCACCGCCCCCCGGTAAAACGTCTCCAGATTGGCAGCTGTGGGAAAGCGGAGCAGCTGTGCAATCTCCAGGGCCGTGGCGTTCTCGGGGTTGATTACCAGGTCGATGCCCAGCCCCCGTTTCAGCGGCTCCAGATCCGCTGCATACTCCACACTGCGCACCCGGGCAATGGTATACTTCGCCCCCAGGCGCTTGGCGGTCAGGCAGCAGATCATGTTCAGCTCATCCAGGCCGCTGACGGCAATGAACACGTCCGCCCCGGCCACGCCTGCCTCCTCCAATGTGGAAGGGGAGGCGCCGCTGCCCTTGACACACATGACATCCAGTGTCTCCGAGGCCCGGCGCAGCGCGGCATCGTTGGTATCAATGATCGTGACGTTGTGGTCCTCCTGGGACAGGTGCTCAGACAAGGTAAACCCCACCTTGCCCGCGCCCACAATAATAACGTTCAAGCAGCCTCCACCCTTTCTATCACAGCGCTCCAGGCGTTTGGGCACTGCCTGCGTGCTTTTTTCTTTCTATCTTAGCACAAGTGCACAGGCGTTACAACACCGCGTCCCAAATTTTGTGGAAAAATGCCAAACCTTGGCGCGGGCTCAGCACCCCATATAGTACCACCGCAGCAGCCACAGAAACAGCCGATCCCCCATAAGGCCCCTGCTCCGGATCAGCAGCCGCTGGCCCAGGCCCCCGGCGGTATGGCGGAAGCGTCCGGAGCTTCCCTCTACCAGGCGCAGCACCAGTCCCGCCAATACCTCCGGCCGGCTCCCGCCCGTCTCGTCTTTCTCAATCCGCCTCAGCGCCCGGCCGCAGTAGGGCGCATAGGGGGAATCCTTCCCCACAATCTGCCGGCTGGCAGTGAATTTGGTCTGAAAGTCTCCAGGTTCTACCAGATACACCGACACGCCGAAGGGAGAAACCTCGCCGCGCAGGGCTTCGCTGTAACCCTCCACAGCATACTTGGAGGCGCTGTAAGCCCCCTGGAACGGCAGGCCCACCAGTCCCCCCAGCGAGCTGATATTGATGATCTTCCCTCTCCCCTGCTGCCGCATGGCCGGCAGAGCACAGCGGCACATCCGGGCCATGGCAAAGAAGTTCAGCTCCATCAGCTGGTGAATCTGCATATTGTCGGTATCCTCCAAAGCTCCGCCGATCCCCATGCCCGCGTTGTTAATGACCACATCCAGCCGCCCCTGCTCTGCCAGCACAGTCTCTACCGCCCGCTGTGCCGTTTCCGCCTGACAGAGATCCCCCCTGATATGGCTGGCCAATGCGGCCGTCAGCGCCGGGTCCTCCAACTCTCTGCGGCTGATGCCATAGACCTTGTGTCCTGCAGCCCCCAAAGCCAGGGCCATGGCCCGTCCAAAGCCAGACGACACGCCGGACAGCAGGACCACCTGTCCGCCGTGGTTCTCTCTTTTCTCCATATGTCCTCCAGCCGCCCGCGGCGGCATCCGCTCAGAAATTACCCCGCCGGTGTCCAGGTCCGGATCCGGACCTGGACACCGGCGAGGGTTGCGATCATGATATCACAGTCCGTCCCATTTGCCAAGGGCCGCGGCAGGAGGACCCTTTTCAAAATAAACCGTTGGGAACCGGAGTCCGGCCATTTCAGCAAGCAGCAGGCTTTCCCGTGGCGCGGCTGTGCCGGATGGCCTGTCATACCTTGTCAACGACATTTTCACATCGTAGAGCAGCCGCAAAACACGACTCTGCACTCCGCAGATAGGCAAAGCTCTACGCTCCGTGTGTGGCAATTCAGTCTCTGCTGATCTGCCATGCAGGCAGAAAGGAGGATCGATGGACCAGATCCGAATCAGCAAATTTGTAGCCGAATCAAGAAAGCCAAAAAACCTTACCCGAAGGCAGCCTGCTGACGCACTTTCCATCAGCGACAAAATCATCTCCAATCGGGAGTACGGAAAGGGGCTTTCCGAAGTTTCTCTCATGCTGCCGCTGTGTGCGGCATTGGGTATTACGGCCAACGATTTGCTCTCGGGTGAAACGGTTTCTTCAACGGATTATGAAAAGAAAGCGGAGGGTAACATGATCAGCCTGATGAAAGACAGGAAAAGAACGGCGTTGTCCATCATAACCGGCGTAATCGCCATCACCGCTGTATGCGCCCTGATTGTAATAGTGTCCTCTATTGACCTGCCTGCGATCGTACGGGCGATATGGATTGTGTTCTCTATCGCAGCGGGAGCGGCGGGGTATACAGCGGCCGCAATGCTTGCGATTAAAGCCGGCTATTTTGAATGCCCATTTTGTAAGGCGCTTTTTCTTCCAAGCATGGGCGAATATGCAAAGGGCTATCACACCATTACAAAGCGCAGATTAACCTGCCCCAGGTGAGGAAAACAGGGATGTGCAGACATCGCATCACAAGATAAAGCTGTGCTGAGCAACTTCCAAAAGGCAAAGCTCCCTTTGTCAGAGCGATAAAGGGGGCCTTATTTTTGTTTCCTGCTTACTAAGTGATTCCCACTTCTCTTGCAATCACCGCCTCCCTTGAAAGGGGAGCGCAGAAGGCTGCGGCGTCCAAAAAGGGCGCTCCCCGTCGGAGAGCGCCCTTTGCCCGTGATATCTGCCTGTTCGGCAGCTAGGTTCTTTGTAAATCTGCCGTTCAGCCGGGGAAGAACTCCTTGCTGATCTTGTCGATCTCCTCGGACAGCATCTCGTAGACACCCGGGAAGATGGTGGACGGACCGCCCATGGTATTGCAGGGGATGTAGTACTTCTTCTGGGTGCCGTTCTCACGGCAGGCCTTCTCCGCCACTTCGTGGATGATCTCGCGGGTGGAACCATCAAAGTCGATCTTGGCGCTGTCGATACCACCCATGAAGGAGATCTTGCCGCCGTACTGCTTGATCAGCTCGGGGATGTTGTTGCTGGACATGACGCCCTGCCAGATATCCACGCCCATGTCGATCATGTAGGGCACAAAGGTGGCGGCGTAGGAATCGGAGTGGTGGACGATCAGCTCCACACCATGATCCTTGTAATAGCCGTAGACCTGCTTATAGCCGTCCAGATAGAACTCCTCGAACATATCCTTGGACATGAAAGTGGAGGTCTGGCTGCCCCAGTCGTCGTGATGGAACAGGGCATCGGGCTTCAGATGGCTGCAGATCCCCTCGGCCAGCTCCAGTTCGAAATCGACCAGATACTTGATGAGGTCCTTCATGTGATTGGGCTCCTCATACAGGTTGATCAGAGTCTGCTGGATCTCACCCAGGTGATGGCACTGCTCAAACAGGCCCGGGGCCACCATGGGGGCCACATAGTACTGGCTGCGGTCCACAGCCTCGGCCTGGGCGATGAAGGGCTCCCACTCAGCCTCGGCAAACTTCAGGCTGG
>CALXDF010000188.1 GCA_944386995.1 uncultured Oscillospiraceae bacterium | reverse complement strand
ATTGAGACCTCGATGAAGAAGCTGGGCCTCAGCTATATCGACCTGTATCTGATCCACCAGCCCATGGGGGACTATATCGGCGCCTGGCGGGCCATGGAGGAGGCCTGCAAGGCCGGCAAGCTGAAGGCCAGCGGCGTGTGCAACTGCTATCCCCAGATTTTGGCGGACATCTGCGAGACCGTGGAGATCAAGCCCGCCGTCAACCAGGTGGAACTGCACCCCTTCTTCCAGCAGGAGAACGCCCTGGCCCTCATGAAGGAGTACGGCGTCCATCCCGAGGCCTGGGGCCCCTTAGCCGAGGGCAGCCACGGCATTTTCACCCACCCCGTGCTGACCAAAATCGGCCAAAAGTATGGCAAAAGCGCCGCTCAGGTGGCTCTGCGGTGGAACGTGCAGCGGGGCGTCACCGTCATCCCCAAGTCCATCCACAAAGAACGCATGGAGCAGAACATTGACATCTGGGACTTCCGGCTCAGGGATGAGGACATGGCGGAGATTGCCAAGCTGGACATCGGACACAGCGAGATCGTGGATCACGGCGACCCCAAGTTTGTCCAGATGCTCCACCGGATGAAAATTCACGAATAAGGCTGTCCCTGGAAACGGCTGGCAGGGTCTGGAGCCATGCCGGACCCTGCCGGCGGGCTTTGAAAAGGGCCGGCGGCACCTGAATCGGAAGGAGGTGACATGGTATGAGGCAATCTGCTTTGATTCTTTTTTTGGCGCTGGCGCTGCTGGGCCTGACCGCGTGCGGCAGCGGGGGCGGCACGGACCGTTCCCAGCCGGAGCAGACCCCCCAGACGGCGGAGGACACGAGGAATATGAGTCCGGAAGAGAACGCGCCCCGGCCGCAGACCGAGTACATCAGCGCGGTGCCGGAGGAATACTTTGCCCCCTCCGATCACCCCGGGCAGGTGGCGGAGATTACCTACGACAGCCGGGACTACACGGACGCCGCCGAGCCCGCCATCCAGAAAACCGCCTATGTCTATCTGCCCTACGGCTATGACGAAACTGATGAGGACGCCCGGTATGACATTCTCTACCGGATGCACGGCTGGACCATGACGGCAGGGGACTTCTTCGATACCACCCAGCGCGGCATCGTCCCCATGCTGGACCACTTGATCGAAAACGGGCACATCCCGCCGGTGATCGTGGTGTGCGCCACCTTTGACGCACAGAACCAGTCCCAGGCCTTCTCCCGGTCCGTGGAGCCGCTGTCCGTGTTCCACCGGGACCCTCGGGAGAACCTGATCCCCTTCGTGGAGAGCCGGTACCACACCTACGCCCAGGATGTGACCGGGGAGGGCCTCCGGGCCTCCCGGGAGCACCGGGCCTTCGGCGGCTTTTCCCTGGGAGCGGTCACCACCTGGTATCAGTTCATCTATAACCTGGACTACATCAAATACTTTGTCCCCATGAGCGGGGACTGCTGGATCATGGGCACCTACGGCGGTCGGAATTACCCGGTGGAGACGGTGGACTATCTGGAGCAGGTGAGGGATATGGAGCAGGCTCTCACAGTCCCTCCACTTCGGCGCGGACTGGCCTGGAGCGGTTTGACCGCATCTTCCCGGAAGAATACGGCCGGCTCTCCGCGGAAACTTCTCAGCCCTAAAAATGGAGGTGTAAATCATGCAGAAAAGAAAAATCCTCGCCCTGCTTCTCGGTATCACCATGCTTGCATCGGCTTTAACCGCATGTGGAAACAACCCTGTTTCCAGTGACGGAAATGGGGAGTCCGGCTCCTCCGTGCAGTCCGGCAATCAAACCCCGGAAGAAAGTGGTTCGGAGCAAACTTCGGGCAGCGGCTCCCAGGAGGCTGTTTCCGGCGAGAGCATTCAGACCAACGGCGGCGAGGTCATCTCCTTGTCTGCGCTGGAGTATCAGGATGCGGCCTCGGCTACGGCGGTCTATTACACTTCCGATATCAGCCCGGAGGCGATGGTAGCCATCTATGACGCCCTGGGTGTGAAGCTGACCGGCGACAGCATCGCGGTAAAACTCTCCACCGGCGCGCCGCCGGCCAGCAACTACCCGGACCCTGCCCTGATCGCGGACCTGGTCCACCAGGTAAACGGCGCCATCGTGGAGAACAACACCGCCTACGGCGGCCAGCGCTCCAGCACCGCCATGCACTACCAGGTAGCGGAGGACCGTGGCTTTACCGACATTGCAGACTTCGTGGTGCTGGATGAGGACGGCTCCGTCTCCCTGCCCGTGGAGGGTGGTGCCCGGCTGACAGAAAATCTGGTGGGCGCCCATTTCCCGGAGTATGACGGCTATCTGGTCCTCTCCCATTTCAAGGGCCACGCCATGGCCGGTTTCGGCGGCGCCATCAAGAACATCTCCATCGGCATGGCCTCCCGGGAGGGCAAATGCCTGATCCACACGGCTGGAGAGAGCCGCACCAGCCCCTGGGGCGGCGAGCAGGACCCCTTCCTGGAATCCATGGCCGAGGCGGGCAAGTCGGTGGTGGATGCGCTGGATGGGAATATTCTGTATGTCAGCGTGATGAACCACCTGTCGATCGACTGTGACTGCGATGGGAACCCGGCCCAGCCGGATATGCACGACATGGGTATCCTGGCCTCCGCGGACCCGGTGGCGCTGGATCAGGCCTGCGTGGATCTGGTGTACGCCTCCCGGGACGACACGGAGTCCCTGATCAACCGGATGGAGTCCCGCAATGCCATCCATGTGCTGGAGCATGGCGAGGAGATCGGGCTGGGCAGCCGCACCTACCAGCTGGTGAGCATCGATGCGTGAGGTGCTGGACGTCCTGCACCGGGAGTTCGTCTACCTCTGGTACTACTTCGATGTGCAGCTGCGGCAGATCTTCGGCTACTGGGTGCTGGGCATCCTGCTGGGCTCCTGTGTGTCGGTCTTCCTGAAGGACAGAATCCACGGGGTACTCCGCTCCATGAGCGGGAGCCGGATGGGGCTGTGGGGCATCGTCCCCGCCAGCCTGCTGGGGATTGCGTCCCCGCTGTGCATGTACGGGACCATCC
>CALXDF010000187.1 GCA_944386995.1 uncultured Oscillospiraceae bacterium | reverse complement strand
AAAAGGAGGAAAATCCACCATGAGGAATCTCAAAAAGATCCTCGCGCTGGTCCTGGCCCTGGTGATGAGCCTGAGCCTTGTGACCATCGCAAACGCGGCTGATTTCACCGATAACGATGACATCAGCTACGAGGAGGCTGCTGACGTGATGAGCGCCATCGGCATCATCGAAGGCTTTGAAGACGGCTCCTTCGATCCCGACGGAACCCTGACCCGTGAGCAGGCCGCCGCTCTCGTTACCCGGATGCTCCTGGGTGACAACGCCGACAACCTCGGCATCGACGGCAGTACTTTCAACGACGTGCTGACCACCCGCTGGTCCGCCCCCGCCATTGAGTACTGCGCCAGCCTGGGCCTGATCGACGGCGCCGGCGACGGCAACTTCTATCCCGCTGGCCAGCTGACCGCCAATGCCTTTGCCAAGATCCTGCTGACCGCCCTGGGCTATGACAGCCAGAAGGAGCAGATGACCGGCAGCTCCTGGTCCGTCAACGTGGCCGCCCTGGCCATGGAAGTGGGCCTGGACGACGGCATCGAGGGCCTGTCCTGGAGCGCCGTCCTGACCCGCGAGGAGGCCGCCCAGATGGCCCTGAACGCCATCCAGGCTCCCCTGGTCGCCTATGACAACGACGCTACCGTCACCGTCAACGGCGCTGAGGTGGCCATCGGCGGCAGTGATTACTACTACATCACCACCACCCTGGCCCGCGAGCAGCGCATCAGCAAGCAGACCCTGTCCAACACCGGCGAGTATACCGTCGAGTTCGGCGAGCGCTACTTCCCCAACCTGCGCCTGACCGCTGACACCGATGTGTTTGACCGCCCCAGCCACACCTGGACCTATGAGACCGAGGAGATCGGCACCTATGTGGATTACGAGACCCTGGTGGAGACCTACACCACCGGCGTCACCGGCCGCAACCTGTATGATCTGATCGGCTCCACCGTCATCAAGGAGTACGACGTCGCCTACTATGTGGACGGCCACGAGAATGACAACATCCAGGCCAGCAACATGATCCGCACCAACACCGTCACCTATGAGGAGACCGGCAACGGTGTGCTGACCCAGGTGTTCGTGGACCACGATGCCGAGGAGATCACCATCACCTCCATCAACACCTACCTGGCCTTCGCCGCCGCTGACTACAATGAGAAGCGCGGCGAGCTTGTCCTCAATATTTATGAGGACAAGAAGACCGACAACGGTGCGAATGCCAATGTGGTGGAGACCGTTGAGGTAGAGGAGATCCCCGCCATCGCCGACATCCTGGACGGCGACGCGCTGCTGGTGAACCTTGCTGAGACCGATGCCGAGGACTACTACGAGGTCGTGAAGATCGAGGATCCCGAGATCATGAGCGACGCGTCCCTGACCAAGTATTCCGCTCTGAAGTACCTGGTCTCCGGCGGCGAGCAGTATGACTACGCCGAGACCGGCAGAAGCGACAATCCCCCTGCCGACAAGTACTATTACGGCGCTGAAGAGCTGGATGCTTATTATCGCAGTGCTCTGGACAACACCTATGACATCTATCTGGATCAGTACGGCTACGTCATCGGTACCGCCAAGGTGTCCGGCGAACTGAAGTACCTGTTCCTGACCGGCTATGACCGTCCCATGACCCATCTGGGCATCAAGACCGCCCAGGCGGCCGCCATCTTCCTGGACGGCGAGATGACCGAGATCGAGGTGGATGTCAACGACACCAACGACAATATTCCTGGCGAGTTTGATGTGAACTTTGATGGAACTGCTCAGTACGTTGACCTGCTGGACTATGAGTCCCTGGAGGAAACTGACGCGGATTATAAAAATGCAAATGCTGCTACCTGGATGTCCCGGTACAACCGCTGGTTCACTTACACCGTGGACAAGGACGGCGTGTACACCCTGAAGCCTGTGGAGAACTGGGTGAACGTCTCCAAGGATAATCTCCAGCGCGACAGCATCAACAGCTCCAGCGTGGTGCTGCGCGGCACTGTGGGTGACGGTGATCAGTCCAACGGCACTTACCGCGCCTGGGGCAACGACGACTCCATCTACATCACCGCGAAGACCTCCGGCAACGACTATACGAAGAACATCATCACCGGCGTTGACGCTGTCTACACCGGCGTCCAGGATGTGGACATCGAGCTGAAGGCTAAGGATCAGTTCGGCGAGGTGGTCTTCGCCTGCTACGACAGCGACGGCTACGTGATCGCCGCCGTGGTTCTGGGCGAGGATGTGAACAACACCAAGAACTTCGCCTACGGCCTGGATGCCTACGAGGCCATGTATGAGTACGTCGAGGGCGACGACGGCTACACCTATTGGGACTTCGAGGCTGTGGTGGACGGCGAGATCGTCACCCTGACCGTAAAAGACAAGTACGATGAGGTCATCGACACCATCCGCGACGCTATTGTCACCGGCGACGGCGAGGACAACAATAAGAACTGGGTCGGCGCCATGCTGGAGTTGACCTATGACGCCGACGGCTATGTGGTGGACGCTGAGGATCTGAGTGACGGTATGTGGTATGCCGATGATAATGCCTATGAGGACTTCATCTACGGCAACGACGAGTACACCGATCCGACCAAGTTTGCCGAGGACTACAACGTCTACCTGGTGGATGTGGATCAGCCCGCTGCTCTGCGGACCAACACCGCCGGCAACACCCTGTGGATCAATGTGAATGGCGACATCGACAACGGCCTGACCATCGCCGCTGACGCGCCCATCGTGGTGATCCAGGAGGTGGAGAACTCCGCCGGCCGCCGTGTGGATGTGGATGTGGAAGTTTACAGCAACTTCAACTCCGCCTTCAAGGCCCTCATCCTGACTCAGAACGATGAGTTCAAGGGCCAGATCGCCGCTGTGCTGAATGACCGCGGCACCGCTGAGTATGTGGTGATGAACAACGCCCTCAATGACAACATCATTGTCAACGATCCCAATGTTGGCAACACCGGTGATTTCACCATCAACTCCCTGGCCTTTACCAATGCTCGCATGGAAATTGAAATCACCAACGATACCGGAGTTGACTTTACTTCTACCGATATCCATGTTGTCGTACGGAATGCGGATGGTAACCCGGTTTACAGCGGTTACGCTACCGGTGCTCCTGGTGGAAGCGTTGATGACGGTGAAACCGAGAAGGTGTACTTCGGCGGATACACCGCAGTACCCAGCACCTCCGGCAACTACACCGTCACCATGACGGTAAAGGTTGGCAATGTCACGTATACTGCCACCAACGTCATTGGTACGATCTAATCCTGGCCTTACACATGTAAATGTGTAAAAAGGAACCCCCTCGGGCTTTTGCCCGAGGGGGACCTCTTTTATGCGCCCTGTTGGAACAGTGCCGCCACCTGATAGGTTACCCCAGCGGCGTTCAGCTGGCCGATGGGGCCGCTGCTGCAGAACCAGGAACAGCTGGCGCCGCCCCAGGAAAGGGTCAGCCCCACCGAATTCCCGCTGGCATGGCAAGTCACCATCCCTTGCAGCGCCCAAAAGGCCAGGCCGTTGCTGCCGCACTCAGCAACAAACACTGCCAGCGGCTGGGCGGGAAAGGTTAAGTTGTTGGGGCTGCCGGAGCCATAGGCCCCGTTCCCCACATAGGAGGCAGTGTACAGCTGGCAGTTGCCCTTGTTGGCAATGGCAGCGGTGTTGGCGGCAAGGCCGTCGGCGTTGGTTTTCAGGGCGGCGTCGAGTTTCTGATAGGCGCTGTTGAAGTCGGTGCGGAGGATGCGGTCGGAGTCCACCCACTGGGGGAGCTGATAATTGGCTGTATAGTTCATGCCGAAAAATCCTTTCTGTAGTCGGAATTTGCCGGCCTTTTTGTTTTTCCCGCGACATGTGCGCGGGCAAAATACTTCTTGCCTCTCCGGTGTGCGGCGGAACGCCGTGCGCGCAGAGGGGCGCGTTTCTCGCCGGAAAGCGGGAAGCACTTTTCAGCGACGAAAAAAAGCCGGTACACAGATCCTGTGTACCGGCTTAAAGTTGCACCCCCCGGGGCAACCAAACATAAATATTTCCGGGCTCTCTGCAACAGAGGCCCGGAGATATATTTTTTGCGGACAGATTTCAGGCCTTTGCACACAAGACCTTTACCATATGGTAGAGGGCACGGACGCCCCAACCGGACCCACCCTTCGGTGTATAGGGCATATCATGATCCAGCCACAGAGGACCCGCAGCGTCAATGTGCATCCAGGGTGTTCCCTCCACAAATTCTTCAATAAACAGGGCGGCGGTAACCATTCCGCCGGTCTCCGCCAGAGAGGTGTTAAGCAGATCTGACACATCCCCCCGAATCTTGGCACGGGCATCCGGCACCAGGGGAACCCGGCAGACCAACTCGCCGGCATGCTCAGCGCCCGCCGCCAGGGCAGACCAGAGCGCATCGTCATTCCCCAAAACCGGGGCACCATATTCGCCCAGAATTCGCCGGGCAGCCCCGGTGAGCGTGGCAATATCTATCAGCCGGGAGACATGCTCATACCGGAGAGCATAGGTGATGGCGTCGATCAGCGTCAAGCGTCCCTCCGCATCCGTACTGTTGATCTGGATCGTCTTGCCGCCCATGGAACCAATAATATCCCCCGGCTTATAGGCCGTACCGGAGATCAGATTCTCGCAGGCGGCCACTACCGCCACCACATTGGCCGGCAGATGCTGCCGGGCAATAGCACACATGGCACCGATCACTGTGCCGCCGCCAGCCATGTCATGTTTCATGGTGGTGAAGCGCTGGCCGGATTTCAAATTGAGTCCGCCGCTGTCATAGGTGACGCCCTTGCCGATCAGCCCCGTGACATTCTCCGGATGATCCGGATCCCCCATGTGCCGCATGACGATCACCGCCGGAGGATTGGGCGAGCCCTTGCTCACCTGGTACAGTGCCTCCATGCGCAGGGAGCGAATCTGCTCTTCCTCCAGAACCGCTACCTGGAAGCCCCAGGCCTCGCCGAGTGCCTGAACCTCCTGGGCCAGGCGCAGAGGTGTCTGTACATTGGAGGGTTCGTTGACCAGATCCCGGGCTACATTTACTGCCTGCCCCAGGGCGGCACCCTCTTCACCTGCCGCCAGCAGGTTCTCTTCCGTCTCAATCACTACCTGCTCCAGACTGTGCACCGGCTGGACCGTCAGATACTCCGTGTACTGATAGACAGCCATGACAGCCGCTTCCGCCACAGAGCGCAGTCCCTCCTCCCGGAGGTGGCCAGCCGCAATGCCCAGCTGTGTGACCCTTTGCCGGTTGGCCCACACCATCAGCCGATCCGTTCCCCGGCGCAAAGCCTCCGGGGTGACTGCATCGCCCAGTCCCACAAAAACGGCTGCGCTGCCGCTCTGGTAGTCCCGGATACAGGCAATCTGCCCCAGCGCTCCGGTAAACGCCTCATAACGCTCCGCCAACTCCAGGGCCTGCCCCGCCTGGGGATACTGTGCACAGGAGAGGGCGGCAGATGACACGAAATACGCCTTGACGGGGATGTCCTGAATCGTACGGAATTGAACCTGCATAGAGTTGCTCCTTTCCGGCCGTCAGGCCAGCAGCAGGGCGATGACAAGATCTGCCGCTGCCGCTGCCAGAAACGGCAGACATGGTTTCTGATAGGGATGCTGTGCCTTGTAGTCCGCGAGGCTGGGATATTTGGACTTGGAATGGACATAGTCCTTGGTACGAATAACCTCGATATACTTCTTGAATCCATACCGAATGGAGTCAAACTGTCCCATCCGGTTCACCAGCCGGAACAGCCCAACCACCAGCAGGAGGATTCCTGCCACACTCAGGCCATCAGCCAACGTGCGCCTGCTGTAAGCAAGACCCGTCAGCGGAGGGTAGAGCAGCATGACGGCAGTGCTCACTGCAGCCAGCATGGCAGCCAGTCGGAGTGTTTTCCGGGATCTGGAGTTCACCGCAGCCCCAACTCCTTCTGGTAGCGTTCATACTCGGAGGGAGATGCGTAGACCCGGTGACCGGGCAGAATTTCATAGTACTGGGGTTCCTCCCGGTCATAGGGGTGGATCGATGGGTCATAGGGGATCCGCACCCGCCGCCGCTCAAAAAGAGGGTCCGGCTGGGGAATGGCGGAAAGCAGAGATCTGGTGTAGGGGTGGATGGGATGCCGGTAGAGATCGTCCGCCTCTGCCACCTCCACGAGCTTGCCCATATACATCACACCGATCCGGTCAGAGAAATACTTGACCACAGAGAGGTTGTGGGCGATAAACAGAATGGTCAGCCCCATCTCATCCTTGAGCTTGTTAAAGAGGTTGATCACCTGGGCCTGGATGGACACATCCAGAGCAGACACCGGCTCATCCGCAATGACCAGGGAGGGATTGGTTACCAAGGCCCGGGCAATGCCAACCCGCTGGCGCTGGCCACCGGAGAATTCGTGGGGATAGCGGGTGGCGTGGTCCTTGGTCAGCCCCACCTTGTCCAGGATCGCGTAAACCAGCTCCAGCCGCTGTGCCCGGTCCTTCATGCCGCCTACCCGCAGTCCCTCGGAAACAATTTCTTCAATGGTCATGCGGGGATTCAAGGAGGCCACCGGGTCCTGGAAGATCATCTGCATGTTCCGTGTAAGACTGCGCAGATCATCCTTGGACATTTTCCCGGAGATCTTCTTCCCGTCGAAGTAGACCTCTCCGCCGGTAGGCTCGTACAAGCGGATGATGGTTCGTCCGGTGGTCGTTTTACCGCAGCCCGACTCCCCCACAAGGCCGAAGGTCTCCCCCTCGAAAATGCGGAAGCTCACATCGTCCACGGCCTTGACCACATGCTTGCTGCGGCCGTGCCCGGAGGAAAAGTAGGTTTTCAGATTCTGCACATCCAGAAGGACCTTTTTCTCACTGTCCGGCATGTTCCGCAGCCCTCCTTTTCATTCGTTCAATTCGCTCCCGCAGAACCCGGGGCGGCTCCACCTTGGGCGCCCTGGGATCCAGAAGCCAGGTGGCAGCATAGTGGGTGTCCGACACCTTGAAGAAGGGCGGCGCCTCCCGGGTGTCAATTTTCAGAGCATACTGGTTGCGCTCGTGGAAAGCATCGCCGGCGGGCGGATGGAGCATATTGGGCGGTGTACCCGGAATGGAGAAAAGCTGCTCCTTGGTGTCCAGATCCGGCATGGAGGAGAGCAGCGCCCAGGTGTAAGGGTTCTTGGGATCATAGAAAATCTCCTCGCTCCTGCCGAATTCCACAATCTTCCCGGCGTACATCACCGCCACCCGGTCCGCCACATTGGCCACCACACCCAGGTCGTGGGTGATGAAAATGATGGAGAGATTGTTGCGCTCCTTAATCTCATTGATGAGCTCCAGGATCTGGGCCTGGATCGTCACATCCAAAGCCGTGGTAGGCTCATCGCAGATCAGAATCTCCGGGTTGCAGGCCAGGGCAATCGCAATGACAATCCGCTGGCGCATGCCGCCGGAGAACTGGAATGGGTACTGATTAAAGCGGATCTCCGGCTGCGGGATGCCCACGCGGCGCATCAGCTCCAGCGCCCGCTCCTTGGCTTCGCCCTTGGTGGCGGCTTTGCTGAGGACCAGGGCCTCCATAATCTGCTTTCCGATCTTCATGATCGGGTTCAGGGCAGAGAGGGGGTCCTGGAATACCAGGGAGATCTTCTTCCCCCGGACGCTTTCAAACTCCTTGTCGCTGCACTTTGCCAGATCCATGCCGTTATAGAGGATCTCGCCGCCCTCAATAGTGCCGTTGCCGGGCAGGATCCCCAGGATCGCCTTGGTGGTCACCGACTTGCCTGAGCCGGACTCTCCCACAATGGCCAGCGTTTCGCCCCGGCACAGATCAAAGGAGATGTCCCGCACCGCGTGAACCTGGCCGGCGTAGGAGGAAAAGGATACCGTCAGATCCTTTACCTGTAAGATTTTTTCAGACATAGCTGCCCCCCTTTCTCAGACGCCCCGCAGGGTGGGGTCCATAGCATCCCGCAGGCCGTTGCCGAAGAGGTTGAAAGAGATCATCAGCAGGGAGATGACGATGCCCGGGAACAGCGATTGATAGGGGAAGTTCAGCAGCACCTTCTGTCCCTCGGAGAGCAGGACGCCGATGGAGGGCTCAGGCGCCTGGAGCCCCAGGCCGATGTACGCCAGGAAGGACTCGGTGAAGATGGCCTGGGGCACGGCCATCATCATGGTGGTGATGATGGGACCCAGGGAGTTGGGCAGGATGTGGCGGAAGATGATGGATCGGTCCGGCACGCCCATGGTCCGGGCGGCCAGCACATACTCCCGGCCCTTGAACCGGTAGAACTGGGCGCGGACCAGCCGGGCGGTCTGAATCCAGCCGCTGATCAGCAGGGACATGACGATCGAGAAGATGCCTGTCCCGAAGAACATGATGAACAGCGTCACGACCACCACTCTGGGGAAGGACTGGATGATCTCACAGATGCGCATGAGCACCATGTCCACCTTTCCGCCGTAGTAGCCGGCGATGGAGCCGTACACCACGCCGATGATCATGTTGGTCACCACCGAGACGATGGCGATGAACAGGGACACCCGGGCTCCCCGCCACAGCCGGGCCCACAGGTCGCGGCCCAGGTAGTCCGAGCCGAACCAGAAGGTCTCCTCGCAGCCGGTGTAGGCGTAGTAGTCCACCTTGACATCGGCCATCATCACGCCGTTGACCTCGTGCTCGTTGGTGATCTCCAGGATGCAGCCCTCCGGGTATTTCTCCGTGTCGTTCAGGCCGTCCACCCGGCGGTTGGTGAGCACTCGGGAGCCGTCGGCGATGCCCAGGGAGGCCAGGAAGGGGATCTTGGGGGGCATGTTCAGGTAGTCCACAAACTGCTGGTCAAAGGTATAGGGGGTCATCATAGGCCCGAAGATGGCCATGAAGGAGATCAGCAGGATCAGCACCAGGGCCGCCACCGCCGCCTTGTTCCTCGCCAGGCGCAGCATGGCGTCCTTGAAAAAGCCGATGGGCGGCGTGTCAAACTTGGCGTCCTTCAGGTCCACGCCCATCTGCAGCAGCTCGAAGTCGTCCTCCCGGGCGGGCCGGATGGGCTGGTCGGGAATCTGTTGTTTGAAATCAGCCATTGCTGCCACCTCCAATCCGGACACGGGGATCAATGATTCCATAGGACAGGTCCACGATCAGGATCGTCAGCAGGGAGATCATTGAATAGAAAATCAATATGGCGATGGTGAGGGTGTGGTCGCTGGAGTTGATGGACTCCACCAGCAGGCCGCCCACGCCCGCCACGGAAAAGATCTGCTCCACCACCAGGGAGCCGGTCAGAATATTCGTAAACATGGGGATGATGATATTGGCCAGGGGCACAAAGGAGTTGCGCATGGAGTGCCGCACCGTCGCCTGCAGCCGGGTCAGGCCCTTGGTGCGGGCCAGAAGCATGTACTCCGAGCTGAGATTCTCAATCAGCTCCCCGCGGAGATACCGGGTGACCCGGGCAATGGGGGAGAAGGAGAGGGCCGTGATGGGCAGAATCATAGACAGGTATTTGGCGGCCCCTGTGGCCGTCGCGTTATAGATAATGGGGAACCACCCCAGCTTATAGGCCAGGAAATACTGCAGCACCGTGGCAAAAATAAACGACGGCACTGAGATGAACACCACCACAAAGAAAGAGATGGTGTAATCCACCTTGGTGTTCTGGTAGATGGCTGCAAAGATTCCCGCCAGAATTCCGATGGGTAGGGAAATCAGCAGGGAAACAAAGTTCAGCTGGAGGGTAATGGGAATCTTGGAGGCCAGCACCTCCCACACGGGAACACGGGGCTGAACCGCCACAGAGGTCCCCCAATCCCAGTGGAGCAGAATATCCTCCAGAAAATAGCGGTACTGCACCAGAAGCGGGTCGTTGAGGTGGTACTTATCCTCCAGGATCTTGACCATGTCAGCGGACAGCATCTCGTTGCTGTCATAGATGGAACCGGGCATCAGGCGAATGACCAGGAAGGCAATCGTCAGAATAATGAACAGGGTGATCAGCAGGGCCAGCACGCGCTGGGCAATATATTTGATCATTCCATTCCTCCTTTCTCGGCTTGGAGGAAGCGGAAAAGGGCCCTCCGGCCCTTTTCCGCTTGACACTCACTCTGGGTTACTGGACCTGAGCCCAGGGCCAGGCGTAGCGCAGGACGCTGTTGTAGGTGGTGTAGGGCAGGGTGACACGCTCGGAAATCAGCACGTTGGAGATCGTCTGGGCCACCGGGACAAAGGGCGCGTCCTCCAGCATGATGGACTCAGCCTGGGCGATCATCTCAGCCCGGCCCTCCACGTCCTCCATGGGCAGGGCCACGGCGGCGTCATAGGCGGCGGTGAACTCCTCGTCGTAGTAGGGGATCTTCTTGCGGGTGGCGTTCATGTTCCACTCCATCAGGGCGCTGGCGGGATCCAGGAAGTTGTAGGTGGACTGGATCACGCCGGCCTCAAAGGCGTTGGGGTTCTCGGTGTGGCTGCGATAGCGCTCGGAGAGCTGCTGGCTGGGCACAGCCTGCAGGGTAACGGTGAGCTTGTCCGTGCCGAACAGGTTCTGCCAGGAGCTCTGCAGGTACTCGCACACGCTCTTGCGGGACTCGCTGGAATCCTGGTAGAGGATCTCCAGGGTGGCGCTGGTCTGGCCGGTCTCCTGCAGGGCCTCCTCAAAGAGCTGCTTGGCCAGCTCGGGGTCATAGCTGTAGTTCTCCGTGTCGATGTAGGACTTGGCCACATCCAGATCCCGGTAGGGGGTACCGGTCTCCATGTCAATGATGTATGCCTCGGTGATGAAGTAGTCGGCGGGGACGTTGCTCCCCAGCTTGGCGGCCTCTGCCCGGTTGGTGCCGAAGAACAGGGCCTGGCGGAACTTCTGGTTCTGCAGGATGGGGTTCTCGGTGTTGATGATATCCAGGCCGATGCACAGCACGCCGCCGCCGGGAACCACCAGAATCCGGGGATCCTCGCCGTACTGCTCCAGGTCCGCCTCGCTCAGGGACACCATGTCGATCTGGCCGGACTCAAAGAGCTGCAGCTGGGTGCCGGCCTCGGGGACGATCTTGTAGGTGATGCCGGCCAGGGAGATGCCGTCCTGCAGGGGGTAGTTGGGGTTGCGGACCATGGAGATCTCCGCGTCCTTGGTCCAGCCGGTGATCATGAAGGGGCCGGAGGAGGCGAACTTGTCCCAGGAGGAGCCGTAGTTCGTCTCGCTCTTGTCCTCGCTCATGCCCGCCTCATAGAGCTCCTCCTTCACCGGCACGGTGATGCAGGAGGAGAAGGCCATCTCCACCTGGGAGGCGCTGGCAGCCTTCTCCAGCGTCAGCTCCAGGGCGTTGTCGTCGGTGACCTTGACGCCCACGTCCTCCCAGGCGACGGTGGTGCCGTCGGCGGCCTGGGTCATGTACTCGGTGGAGTTGACGATATAGACGCCGTACTCATCCAGGGTGGTGCCGGGGGCGTTGAGCAGCAGGGGGTCATACAGCATCTTCAGGGAGTAGGCAAAGTCGTTTGCGGTCAGGGCCGAGCCGTCCGCCCACTTGGCGTCGTCCCGCACCTTGATGCGCCAGACCAGGCCCTCCTCGTCCGCCATCTCGGGCTTGCCGTCGGCGTACTCGGGGACGATCTCATAGGGGGTGTCGGTGCCCGGGGCGATGCGGTAGAGCACGCCGCCCACGGACCAGATGATCTCCGCGTCAGCAGAACTGCGCTCCATGTGGGGGTTGAGGGTGTCGATATCCTCCGAGTACACCAGGTTCAGCGTCCCGGAACCCAGGGTCTCCGCCTCGGTGCCGCTGCCGTCGCCAGAGCCGGAGTTGTTCGTGCCGCCGCCTTGGCAACCCGTCAGCAGGGACAGGGCCATCACCGCGGCAAGGACAAGTGAGAGCAATCTTCTTTTCTTCATATAGGGTCCTCCATTCCAAATTTTTCTATCAGCTCTGGCCGGCCATGCGGCAGAGCAGATCGTACAGCAAAACAGTACCTGCGCCGGTGGCGCCATAGGCGTAGCAGCCGGCGGTTTTGTCCGTCCAGCTGGTGCCGGCGCTGTCAATGTGCAGCCAAGGGCGGCCCTCTGTGAACGAGCGCAGGAACAAGGCGGCGTTGATCATGGCGGAACCGGCTCCGTTGGATGAGTTGGCCAGGTCCGCGTGGTCCGCCTTCAGATAGCGCATGTAGTCGTCCAACAGCGGCATCTCCCACACCAGTTCGCCGCTGTCACCGGAGGCTGCCTGTACGGCAGCGCGCAGGCCGTCGTCCGTTACAGCAATGGCGTTGATCAGCGGGCCGTAGGCGGACACCGCACCGCCGGTGAGGGTAGCAATGTCGATCAGACGGGCGGCATTCTCCCGGCGAATGGCCCAGGTCATGGCGTCTGCCAGAACCAGGCGTCCCTCCGCATCGGTGCTCTTGATGAGCACGGTTTTCCCGTTCATGGTGCCGATCACGTCGCCGGGCCGGTAGCCCACCGGAGAGAGCATATTCTCGCAGATCGGGAGCACCGCCGTTACATTCAGCCGCAGCCCCGTGCGCGCGGCAGCGTCAAAAGCCGCAGCAGCTGCCGCTGCGCCGCCCATGTCATGGTGCATGGTCAGCATTCCGGTCTTGGACTTCAGTGAAAGCCCGCCGCTGTCAAACGTGATGCCCTTGCCCAGCAGCGCGGTCACCTGATCCGGATGATCCGGGTCACCGCGGTAGCGCAGGATCACCATGCGCGGTGCGGTCTCTGCGGCGGCGGAAACATTCAGCAGGGCCTTGGCCCCAGCCTCCTCCAGCCTGCCGCAATCCAGGATCTCCGTCTCATAGGGGCCGCCGGCGGCCTGCGCGATAATCCAATCCGTCAGCGCCTGGGGCGTCAGGTCCCGGGAGGTGCGGTTTACCACCGTCCGGGCGGCGGCAACCGCCTGCCCCAGCCGGCAGCCCGCGGCAAAAGCCTCTTGGATCGGTGCCTGGCCGGCTCCGGCATATTGAATGGATACATGCAGGAGGCCCGCCTCACGGTTGGAGCGGTAACCATCAAAGACATAGTTCCCCTCCCACGCCGCCTGGGCCGCCATGCGGACCAGGGCCGCCGGCGCTATTGTGCCGCGGTAGGTATCCAGATTGATTTCCAGCGTGTCAGCCCGTTCCTCCCGAGCCCGGCGCACCGCCTGCCCGATAAGTCCTTTGAGATGGCGGACATCCTCCGCCTCCGGCCGGCCCATCAGGAGCAGCAGTTCCTCTCCGCTGTCCAGCACCTTCACCTGGGGCTTCTCCGCATCAAAGCGCCCGGTCCGGATCAGGCGGTTAATCTGTGGAGCCCACTTTGTATCGCCGCAGCCGGCGCCGAACAGCGCATAAGCACAGGCGTCTCCTCCGGCGGCATGGATTGTCAGTTCCATTTTGTCCCTCTCTTCCATCGTCCGGCAGCTGTTACAGGTTTTCTTCCAGGACCACGCCGTCCCGCAGCAGCATTTTCCCGTCCGCCACCACCGTGGCGCCGGTCATGATCAGGTCATAGTGACAGGCGGCCTTCACCACGCCGCCCAGCGTAATGCTGGTGCCGATCCCAATGTGAATGGACCCGCGGACGCCCTCGTCCTCCAGCATGAAGCCGCAGAAGCGGCACTTGGGATTGAGACCCATGCCCATCTCAGCCACATTATAGACATTGGGGTCATTCTTGCTTTCCAGATCCTTTTTCAGCATCTGGGCCTGGCGTCCGCCCTCAATGGAGACGATGCGGCCATCCTTGACACGGCAGACCACAGGCTCTTCCAGGACGCCGATCCCGATGTAAGGCACGCTGGCATTGGCCACAATGGTGCCGTTGGCAGTCCCCTCCAGGGGGGAAACATTGGCCTCTATGGTGGGAATCGTGGAAAATTGGCCCGGCTCCACAACCCCATACAGGGCATTTCCCCGGCGGCCCACGGCGGAATAGGTCAGATCCGTGCCATACGTGCTGGTAAGATGGACCTCACGGGCTCCCTCCAGAGCCTTTGCCACACCCCGGCAGACTGGCGCAATGGCGGGGAAGTCCGCCTCGATGCCGCCCCGGACCATCATCTCCTCGGAGAAATGGGTGAGGACCAGGCCGCGAGCGCCCCCGGCCACAGCTTCCTTGACAGCCTGGGTATGGGTGATGGATTTGCCCACCACGCAGAAGAATACATCCGCCGCCTTCATGGCTGCTGCCAACAGGGCAGGCGGCTCCTGCCCGTCCCGCTCCCGGGGAATCATCGCTGCAATGGTGGGCTCACCGCCCGCCGCGCAGACTGCCTCCGCCAGGCACTCGGCAATAGGCATTCTGGATGCCTCCGAGACGATGAGCACCTGCTCCCCAGCCTTCACACCGGCGCATTTATTGACTACGGTATCTGCGCCCTTTGCCATCATGACGTTTCTCATTGCTCTCTTACACTCCGTTTCCTTTCGTTCTCTTCCTGCCGAGGCCCGCGCATAAATTCTGCATGCTATATTCTATAGAATCCGGCAAAACTCCGGGCGGGCAAAAATCTCTTTCCCGTGCCCAGCCCTACTTCCTGCGGATTTTCAGGCTGTAGCGGTAACCATTCTGGATGTGTCGGCTCAGCGCTGCCTGGGCTCTCTCCTGATCCATGGCACGCACGGCCTCAAAAATTTCCCGGTGCTCTGCAATGATTTCCTGCCGGCGCTGCTGATCCATGGCGGACATGTTGCGGTCGTGGAGCAAGACATCATTAAGGCTCTCCATAAGTGCGATCAGGCGGTGGTTTCCCGACCCTTTGATCCAGAAGTCGTGAATACCCGAATTGCGGCCAACAAAACCGGAAAAGGCATCCTCTCCTTCCGACAGGGCGATTTCCTGGTTGATCCGCTCCAGGGCCGCCTCCCGATCCACTGAGCGCTCCAGGCGCTCCATGGTCAGCCGCAGCGCCAGCGTCTCCAAAACCTCCCGGCACTGGAATACCTCCAGAATCTCGTCTGTGCTGTACTCCTGGACCACTGCCCCTTTCCAGGGCTCAATTTTCAACAGGCCCTCTGCTGCCAGCAGGCGAAATGCCTCCCGCACAGGCGTTGTGCTGGTGCCCATCTGCCGGGCCACCTGGGTCTCGTTCAGCTTGGTTCCCGCTTGAAGGTTCCCCAGCAGAATAGATTGCTTTAGACTCTCGTAGATTTGCTGATTAAGCGGCTGCCGGCCTACCGGCCAGATCCCGCTGATCCCTGCCCCCATGTCCCTCTTCCTATTTCAAAAATATTGCATTATTATAACGTCAAAAGCCGCTTTTTGTCAATATAGCGTATTAGTTCGATAAAGCGCACCAGCCAATTTTACCACCTCAGGCGCGGCGTCGTTTTTGGATGTTTTCAACAAATTCCATTCAAATATTTTTGCAATTTCAACAAAAACAGGCGGTGCCATGTAGGAATTCTCTTTACATGCTCCGCTCCGGATAGGAAAATCAGCCGGAAAACCAGCCGAAATCGAGGCATAAGTTTGGCGGTTTTTTCAAAATTTGTTCTTTCCGGCTGCTCTGAACCATAGAAAAAGCCGGATCCCTCCCTGAAAAGCGGCCCATACACAAAAAAACAGCCGGCACACAGTCTCCTGCGTACCGGCCGGTCCACATCACTGCCCCTGCTGTTGATATTGGTCGTAGCCAAAATCTTTGGCCGCGCTGCCCGTATCCCGCTGCAGCAGGGTTTCCATGACCTTAATATCGCTGACCACATCCATGGCGTCAGCACTAAACAGGTTGTCCAGCTGTTGGGCAAACCCCTCCACAATCTTATCCATGGTCTGCTCAATGCGCTGCTTGGCAGCCCGGAGATTCTCTCCCTCCACGCCGGTCTCCTCAAAGTCGGCATAGGTATCCAGCAGTTT
Organism: uncultured Oscillospiraceae bacterium; assembly: GCA_944386995.1. Classification (GTDB taxonomy): domain Bacteria; phylum Bacillota; class Clostridia; order Oscillospirales; family Oscillospiraceae; genus CAJFPI01. The sequence goes on along the minus strand of CALXDF010000187.1, from coordinate 11,223 downwards.
CTGGGTGGTTGGAAGGTAATAGTCGAAAAACGTTCCCATCTTTGCCCGCTTTTCCGGGTGCTCCTCCACCTCTTTCAGGATCTGGCCGGTGATCTGCTCCAGCCGGTCAATCTTGGATGAGAGAACCGGGTCGGCAATGCGGTCATTTGCGGTACGAATCTTTCGCAGGATCCCGGAGTATCCCTCCTGGGCCTCCGGGGGCGCAGCGTCAGCTTTAGCCGCCTCCTGCTCCTGATGGCGGCGCTCTCCCTCGGAGTTATAGCGCAGGAAGCACCCCTGCTCCAGGTCGAGATAGGCGTCATCCCCCAACACGCCTTTGTCGATCATCTTCTCCATGTCCCGCACCGCCTGATTATAGGTACGGCCTACCCGCCGGGCGATGAGGTCGATCTCCATATCGTCGGATTTGCCGATGGCCGTAATGTATTTGCGGCAGCGCTTGGCAAAAGCGCGCAGGTAGAGCCCCCGGCCCAGCAGCACCCCGCCGCCGGCCAGGAAATTGAGTCCCACAATCAGATCCTCTACGGCATAAATGCTCCCCAGATAAATCAGGTCGTCAATAGGCTCTGTCAGGATAAGGGTGCTCAGCACGATCAGCACAATCCCGAGGATCCGCAGCGCGCTGCCATCTCCGCCCAGTGCTTTCTTGATCCGGGCATCAATCGATTTGCTGGAGCTCTTCTTGGGCTTTTGCCGGACTCTCGGCGCGCTGTCGGAAGCAGCCGGCTGGGAAGTCTGCTGCACCTGGACCACCCGGGGCTGTCCGGCCGGTTCACTCCGGGCCGCCCTGGACTGGTCCGTCTCCGCCCCAGCTTGTGACACCCGGCGCAGCGCCTCGTCTATGGTGCGGTCCATTTTGACCCTGGCCTGCTGGACCTTGTCCTCCGTCCGCTTGTTCTTATCTCCGCTCAGCCAGATATAGGCCATAAGCCCCAGTGCGAAAGGCCAGAGCCCCACGCAGAACAGAACAATCACTGCGATCCAGAGACCGTTCTGATCGGGCTTCTTCTGTGATGGCCGGCCGCCGGTGCTGGTAAACCGTCTTCCCTGTTCCGCCATTATTGCTCCCCTTTTCTGCGCAGCTTGGTCTTGTTTCCCTTCTCGTCCACCAGATATGTGTTGTCCAGGTGGGCGCGCAGGCTGCCTTTGATCTCTTCCACGTACTCCCGATGCAGGGCGGCACGCTCAGCGGCTTCCTCCGGCGTCAGGCCCTCGCTCTTGTGCTTTCTGGCCAGATGGTTGATCCGGTCGATCTTGTGCTGTTCCATAACTTTGCCCTCGTTTCCAAAAACAATTTGTAATTCTCTTGTCAATTCATACGATTTGGAATCGAATTTTCAGAGATACCGATGGACTGCAATGGCGATACGGCCCTTCCTGGAGAGGCCGCCCACCTCCGCCAGAACAAACTTTCCAAAGCCCCGGGCGGTCACAACATCCCCCTGGGAAACCGAATGGTCCGGCTTGCAGCAGTCGGTGTGGTTGAGCTGCACCCGGCCGGCGCGGATCAGCTCTGCGGCGCGTCCCCGGCTGATGCCGAATCCAGTGGCAGCCACTGCGTCCAGCCGCAGGGACATGACCGTGTCCCGCAGAACCTGGATCTTCTGCTCCGGCACAACCAGTTCCTCCGGGCCGATCTCCGAGACAGACAGTTTGGTTCGGCCTGCACTGTCCCAATTCTGCACCAGGAAAGCGGACAATTCCGGGGCAGCAATGAGATCGCAGGCGTCCTCAGACACCAGCAGATCCCCCAGCTTTTCCCGTGTAATGCCCAGCCCCATGAGGCTTCCCAGGCAGTCCCGGTGGGTGGGCCGCCCGTCTCCACGGAAAGCGGCCCGGAGGTAGCAGATGGCGGAGCTGTCCTCCTCTGCCCAGTCCGGGAGGAACTGGAGAATCTTCCGAGCGGCGCCCTCATACCCGCCGTTCCACACAAAACCGCTGTGGATCCCCGCAGCATTCAGCAGCCGCCCTGCCGCAGCCTGCTCCGACTCAGAGAGGAACGCCGTGGCGGTAGGAATGTTCCGGCGCTCCATCTGTTCATATTTGTCCAGCACCCGGGCCAGCAGCACCCGCTCCTCGCTGGAGGATGCCACCCGGTCAAGAAGTTTTTGCTTATCCATTGAGATTCTGTGTCCGGTAGAGTTCGGCGTAGTCGCCGTTCTTTGCCATCAGCTCCTCGTGGGTGCCCTGCTCGCTGATGCGGCCCTCCCGTACCACCAGGATCCGGCTGGCAGCGCGGACGGTGGAGAGGCGGTGGGCGATGATCAGGGTGGTACGGCCTTTGGCCAGTTCGTCAAAGGCGTGCTGGATCTTGGACTCGGTGACGCTGTCCAAAGCGGAGGTAGCCTCATCCAAAATCAGAACCGGCGGATTTTTCAGGAAAATCCGGGCAATGGAGATCCGCTGCTTCTGCCCGCCGGAGAGCATGGATCCCCGCTCTCCCACATAGGTCTCAAAGCCATGGGGCATGGCCATGATATCGTCGTAAATTTCCGCCTGTTTCGCCGCAGCGATCACCTCGTCGGTGGTAGCGTCAGGCCGTCCGTAGCGGATGTTCTCCATGATGCTGGCTGCGAAGAGGAACACATCCTGCTGCACCACGCCCACATTGCGCCTGAGGCTCTGCTGGGTCACATCCCGGACATCCAGCCCGTCAATGGTGACGCTGCCTTCGATGACATCATAGAACCGGGGGATCAGGTTGCACAAAGTGGTCTTGCCGCCGCCGGAGGGCCCCACCACCGCGATGGTCTCGCCGGGACAGACATGGAGGTTGATGTGGTGGAGAACCTCCGTGTCATCCCGCTCATAGGAGAAACTGACGTCATGCAGCTGGATATCCCCCTTGACATCGGTCAATTCCCTGGCATCCGGCTTGTCCTGGAGATCCGGCTCAATGCGCATCAGTTCAATAAACCGGCCGAGACCGGCAAAACCGTTGGCAAAAAGCTCGTTGAAGTTGGCCATCTTTCGCATGGGGTTGACAAAGGTGCTGATGTAGAGATTAAAGGTGATGAGATCCACATAGGTCATCTCGCCGTTCATAATCAGCAGCCCGCCCACCGCAATTACAGCCAGCGGCAGCAGGCACAGGAAGAAATCCATGGTCGCATTGAAGCGGCCCATGGCCTTGTGGAATTTCCGCTTGGAAGTCTTGAACTGCTCATTGGCGTGGTCAAATTTATCCGCCTCTGCCCGCTCATTGGAAAAAGCCTTGGCGGTCCGCATGCCGGAGAGGCTGCTCTCCAGGTCCGCATTGATGCCGGCCATCTGCCGCTTGACGCCCCGGGAGGCCTCGGCCATGGCGCGGCGGTTGATCATGGTGATGACCACTGCCAGAGGAATCAGCACCGCTACCACCAGGGCCAGCTGCCACTGAATAGTGAACATGATGATCACCGCCCCCAGCACTGTGACCACAGAGATGAACAGATCCTCCGGCCCATGGTGTGCCAGCTCCGTGATGTCAAAGAGTTCAGCGGTCATGCGGCTCATCAGGTGGCCCACGCGGTTCTTGTCATAGAACCCAAAGGAGAGGGTCTGCAAATGGGTGAAGAGGTCCCGGCGGATATCCGCCTCCACCAGGATGCCGAAGGTATGCCCCCAGTAACACACAATATACTGCAGCCCCGCCCGGATCACATAGGCGGCCAGCATGACACCCATGACAGTGAAAAATGTGCCGTACAGATTGTCCGGCAGCAGGTCATACATGCAGGTCCGGGACACATAGGGGAAAGCCAGATCCACCAGAGACATGAAAAGCGCGCAGGTCATGTCCAGAGCGAACAGCTTCCGGTGGGCCTTGAAGTAGTGAAAGAAAATAGACAGAGTACCCTTGGTCTGAAAGTCTTTTGTGGTCATAGTGCGATTCTCCCCGCTCATTCACACAAGTTTATTTCAATCATTGATTGTACCATAGTTCCCCTCCCAACGCAACGAAAACCCGCCCTTCCCGGGCGGGTTTTCCGGCTCCAGATTCAACTAACCCGGACAATGCACTGCAAAGTCTGGCCGTCTACGGTGGCGGTAGCGGTAGTGGTTCCCTTCTTGAGGAAATGGACGGTCCCGTCGGCGTCAATCGTGGCGACAGAGGAATCCGCTATGCTCCAGGTCACCGTTGAGGATGTTCCGCTGACCTTCAGCTGGAACGTGGTGCCCGCCGGCATGGTCATATCCTCCCGGTTCAGAGAGAGGCTTGTTGTGGTACCGGACGGCGTTGTCGTGGTGGCGGTAATCCCCTTGATGCGGACAATACAGGTGGCAGAGGTGAACCCGTCGGTGACGGTGACCTCGGTGGTGCCGTTGCCCACGCCGGTGACCAGTCCGTTCTCGGAGACGGTGGCAATGCTGGGATCTGCACTGCTCCACGTGTACTCCCCGCTGCCGCCGGAGGCCTTCAGCGTGTTCTGAAGTCCGCTGGAGGCGTTGAGCGTAAAGTCGCTGCTGTTCAAGGTAACGGACGTGCTGGGGGGCGTCACTGTCCCTGAATCGTCATCCTCCGGCTGAGTGGCAGTACCATCGCCGTCCACGCTGGGCATAACCCCATCCTCCGAGGGGTCAGCCCCCTCGCCGCTGTCAGCGGCAGCGGACGCGTCCGAATCCTCGTTGGCCAGTGCCTCTGTGTTGGAGGGTTCCCGCATCCCCAGGTCCTGAGCGATATTATCACCAAAAAAGTAGACCGCGCCCACGCCGATGGCCATCAGCGCCAGCAGCAGCGCCAGAACCCCCAGCGCGTGGCCGCCCCGGCGGTTGCGAAAGTCGCTGGTATGGCGGTGAATGGGTTTTCCCCGGCGGATCGCCTCACTCTCCTCGCAAAACGGGCAGGAGCGATAGGTGCTGGAATACTCCTCCCCGCAGACATCACATTTACGCATTTCCATCTTGCGGAACCTCCTTGGCATACTACTTTACATAATACTGAAAGAACAGCCATTCGTCAATGGCGATTTTGAAAAATCTTGCATTTCTCCGCCTCTCACTCCTATTTGGAGTCCGGCTGGAAACAGCAGGAAAATTATGAAGAAATTGTAAACGATTTGTCGAAAACAGACTACTCTTGTCGAAACCTTTGAATTGCCGCGTTTTCTGTCGTATAATGGCGCAGCAATCATGCATGGGAGGGGGATCGAGGATGACAGCACTTTCAGAGATTGGAGAGGTACTCCGCCTTCTGGGGGTCAGCAGGAATTTGAGCGGCCACCGGCTGACCGCGGCGGCTGTACTGCTCACCATTGAGAAGCCCGAGCGGCTGCTCAGTGTCACGAAAGAATTATACCCGGCGGTGGCAGTTCAATACGACTGCAGCTGGCAGTGCGTGGAGCGGGCAATCCGGTCCGCCGCGGCCCGGGCATGGCTGCGCAATCCCCAGTATCTGACGCAGCTGGCCCGATACCCCCTGTCCGGGGCGCCCACTTCCTCGGAGTTTGTGGATATTCTGGCCAGTTATTTCCTGCGAAGCGAGATCCAGTCCCAGTAAATGTTCCAAAACGCCGGTCCGTCAAGCGCAGAAATCCCGGTACACAGGGCCTGTGTACCGGGATTTTTCATGCCGCGGGAAGTGTACTATTCCAGTTCTACGGTCACATGGTCCGTGCCGTTCTCTTCGAATTCCCCCATGTACTCCTCCATCCGCTCCAAAATGTCATTATAATTCTCGTGGGTGGGCTCCCCCAGGTCTTTCAGCGCCAGCTCCTCCGCCAGGATTTCAAAAAAGATCACATCCTCATAGGCCATGATCGCTTCGTGGATGCCGCCTTCGGCAAAGGCGCGGGAGGGAATCAGTTCCCCCTCGTACAGCTCCACCAGTTTAGCCATACCATGGTCCAGACAGTGGGCAAACACCCGGCTCTCCACCTCGTCATACTCCCGGATCCGGTCGTCGCCACGGGTGGAATTGAGCACCCAATTTCCAATGTAAACCAAGTCCAGCAGGCGCCGGAATTGCTTCTGCGTCAAATTCAGTTCCATGGGACACCTCCCCAATCGGTGCGCGGCTGCGCAGACAGATTCTGAAACAAATTATAGCAAATGCTCGGTAAAAATGCCATAGAAAATAGCGGGTAATTCCCCCAAATTTTACTTGTTCTCTGCCCCGAACCATAGTATAATGTTTTAGCTAAGCTTATCATGAGGAGGTATGCCCATTGGACCAGCGTCCTATCGGGGTGTTTGACTCCGGACTGGGCGGCCTGACGGCGGTCCGTCAGCTGCGGCAGATCATGCCCTCTGAACATATTATATATTTCGGCGACAACGCCCGTGTGCCCTATGGAAACCGGTCGCGGGAGACGATTCTCAAATATGCCCGGCAGGATCTGCGCTTTCTGCGGCAGTTTGATCCCAAATTGGTGGTAATCGCCTGCGGCACGGTCAGCAGCAACTGTCTGGAGGATCTGCAGAGGGAAAACGAGATCCCCATCATCGGTGTGGTGGAACCAACCGTCCGCCGGGCGGTCTCGGTCACCGCCAGCCGGCGGGTAGGGCTGATCGCCACCCGTGCCAGCGTCTCCAGCGGTGCCTACCAGCGGCAGTTCGCGGCCCTGGACCCGGAGATCCGGGTATTCACCCAGGCCTGCCCCCTGTTTGTCCCCCTGGTGGAGGAGGGGCGCTTCCGCTCCGGCGATGTGGTTGTGGAGACCGTCGCCGCGGAGTACCTCGCGCCGCTGCGGGAGGAGCGCATTGACACCCTGGTCCTGGGCTGCACCCACTACCCGCTGCTCACCGAGATCATCAGCGGGGCCATGGGGGGCAGCGTTTTTCTGGTGGACTCCGGCCGGGAGGCCGCCTGTGCCGCCCAGTCTGTGCTGCTGCAGCGGGACGCTCTGGCCGGTCCCGGCATGGGGGAGGCCAGATTCTATACCAGCGAATTGGCTGCCGACTTCCAGCGCATGGCGGAGATCTTCCTCCAGGAGCCCTGTCGGGCGGCGGCAGAGACGGTGGATATCGAGCGGTATTGAGTATGAATCTAAACAATTTGCCTGTCACCATTGTTCTGCGCAGCCGGCAGATGCTGGATGGAGAGGAATCCCGCCTGGAGCAGCGGATGCCCGGCACTCTGTCGGCCACGGAGCGCGGCTGGCAGCTGCGATACCGGGAGCCATCCGGCGAGGGCGGGGAGACCTGCCTGACTGTGGCGGAGGGGGAGGCCGCTCTGGAGCGAAGCGGCCCGATGGGAATGCAGATGCATTTTCAGACGGGAGCGGTTCACCCGGCCCGCTGCCAGACGCCCTATGGGATGCTGGAGTTGTCTGCCGCCACAGAATACCTGGGGGATTCCCTCAGCGCGGCCGGAGGGCGGATCCTGATCCGCTATCAGCTGTCCGCCCAGGGGCAGCCCCTTGGGCGCTTCGCCCTGCAGCTGCACGTTCAGGCGGCAGAGCGGGAAGAGGAATGATAAGAAAAGCGCCGCAAGGCGCGTGGAGGTTATACAGATGATCAACATGATTCAAAAAGCCAAGGATCAGGTGCTGCGCCTGACGGCTGCCGCCTATGAGGCGGCCGCTGCGGCGGGTACACTGCCCGCAGGGGTCGCAGTCAAGGCCAATGTGGAGATCCCCAAGGATGTCTCCAACGGGGACTACACCACCACCTTTGCCCTGGCCGCCGCCAAGGCAATGAAGAAGAATCCCCGGGAGATCGCCGGGATCCTGCAGGAGAACCTGAAACTGGAGGGAACCTATTTCGCCAGCGCGGAGATCGCGGGGCCGGGGTTCCTGAATTTCCGCCTCTCCCCCCTGTGGTATCGGGAGGTCCTGGAGGCGGTGGAGGCCGAGGGCAGCGCCTACGGCACCAATGACGCCTTGGCCGGGCAGAAGGTGATGGTAGAGTTTGTCTCCGCCAATCCTACCGGCCCCATGCACATGGGCAACGCCCGGGGCGGCGTGCTGGGCGACACCCTGGCCAGCGTTTTGGCCGCCTGCGGCGCCAACGTGTGGCGGGAGTTCTACGTCAACGACGCAGGCAATCAAATTGAGAAATTTGCCGCCTCCCTGGAGGCCCGGTACCTCCAGATCCTCCTGGGGGAGGACGCTGTCCCCTTCCCGGAGGACGGCTACCATGGGGACGACATCAAGGAGCTGGCCCAGGCATTTTATGCCGAGCATGGAGATTCCTACCGGGATGTCCCTACGGCGGAGCGCCACGAGGTCCTGGCCAAGTTCGGCCTGGAGCGGAATATCCCCAAGATGCAGGCGGACCTGCGCCGGTACAAGATCGAATACGATCAGTGGTTCTTTGAGTCCACTCTCCATGAGAGCGGGTATGTGGCAGAGACCGTGGAGAAGCTGGTGGAAGCCGGGTATACCTACGAGAAGGACGGCGCCCTGTGGCTGGCCACCAGCCGCATTCTGGAGGAGAATTACCGGAAGGCGGGCAAGAGCGACAAGGAGATCGCCAAGCTGGACCTGAAGGACGACGTCCTCCGCCGGGCCAACGGGTTCTACACCTACTTTGCCGCGGATATTGCCTACCACCGCAACAAGTTTGAAAAGCGGGGCTTTGACCGGGTTATCAACGTCTGGGGTGCCGATCACCACGGCCACGTGGCCCGTCTGAAGGGGGCCCTGGACGCCCTGGGCCTGGACGGCACCCACCGGCTGGACATCGTGCTGATGCAGCTGGTGAAACTGATGCGGGACGGGGAGCTGGTGCGCATGTCCAAGCGCACGGGCAAAGCCATCTCCCTGAGCGACCTGCTGGACGAAGTGCCGGTGGACGCCGCCCGCTGGTTCTTCAACGGCAAGCCGGACTCCCCTATGGATTTTGACCTGGGGCTGGCTGTCCGGGAGGACAGCGAGAACCCGGTGTACTATGTCCAGTACGCCCACGCCCGTCTGTGCAGTCTGATGAAGAATCTGGAGGCCGAGGGGGATACCGTCCCGGCAGCGCAGGATGTGGACATGGCTCTTGTCGCCGGGGAGGCGGAGACCAACCTGATCAAGCAGCTGGCGGCCTACTGCGAGGAGGTCCGCATGGCAGGGCGGGATTATGATCCCAGCCACATCAACCGCTACCTGGTGGAGCTGGCCGGGGCTTTCCACAAGTTCTACACGGTCTGCCGCATCAAGGGGGAGGAATCCCACCTGCTCGCGGCCCGGCTGAAACTGGCGGCCAGCGCCCGCACGGTACTGAAAAACGGCATGGACCTTCTGGGCGTTACCGCGCCGGAAAAGATGTAACAGACCAGCAAATAGCAAAGCCGCCGACGGTGAAAACCGTCGGCGGCAGTTTTTCTGCCCATTCAGAAAAGCCCGCATCCGGGGGGGGGCACCCGGCACGGAGCAACTACCGCCCGGTACTGCCGAATCCCCGCAGCGTAAAGCATTTGTGCCGGTGGCACAGATGTAGCGAAGGCCCCCGGAACTGTGTTCCGGGGGAGGCACCCGGCACGGAGCAACTACCGCCCGGTACTGCCGAATCCTCCTTCGCCCCGCTCCGTCTCGTCCAGTTCCGGCACCTCCAGGAAGTCTACAGGCAGGTAGGGGAGCACCACCATCTGGGCCACCCGGTCAGCGTGGCGGATGGTCTGGGGGACATCGCTGTCGTTGTGGAGGGGCACCATGTTTTCCCCCCGGTAGTCGCTGTCCACCACGCCCACGCAGTTGGCGGGCCGGAGACCCTGCCGGGTGGCCAGACCGCTGCGGGCGAACACCGCGCCGAACGTTCCCTCTGGCAGGGCCAAAGCCAGCCCCAGGGGGATCCGCCGGGTCTCGCCAGGCTGCAGGACGATCTCCCCCTCCTCCGGGAGGCAGGCAAACAGGTCATATCCCGCCGCCTGGGCGCTGCCCCGCCGGGGCAGGATAGCGGCGCTGTTCAATTTCTTTACCTTGACTTCCATCGCAACTTCTCCTTTGTTACCGTCCAAAGAGCCACAGCCCGGCCATGGTCAGGCCGTACAGCACCGGCTGGTGGAGGACATAGATGATGAGGCTGTGGCGGCCCACCGCGGCCAGGGGCGGGCAGTCCGCCGTATAAAACCAGCGGGGCATCCGCCCGGCCTTGATATACTTGCCCGCCCAGGTGCCCAGCAAAAACACGAAAGCCCAGGGCAGAAGAGGGAAATAGTCTGTGGAGACAAAGCCCTCGTAGACCCAGCCCAGCATCCACAGCCAGCGGCTCTCGCTGAGGACCCCGCCCGCCATATGGCCCGTCAGGACGATCCCGGCAATGGAGACCACCGGCACCACCCAGAAGGGCAGCTTCTCCCAGAAGCGCCTGGTGAGGCCGTAGAGCACCATGCAGGTGCCCAGCAGGTGCAGCACGCCAAAGACGATGGGCATATCCATCACCACGGTTACCGCCGTGATCACCAGAGCACAGGCCAGGGCCTTCAGGCCCCGCTTCACGTTGCTGCGGGAGAAGTTGGAGCTGACACCGGAGAGGAAGAGGAACAGCCCGGCGAAGATATAGTGGAGAAAGTTGAACACCGGGTTGCTGAACAGCCACGCCGGCGCACCGCAGAAGACCACCAGATCATACAAAAAGTGGTGGACCACCATCAGCAGGACCGCCAGGCCCCGGAGAGCGTCGATGAGTTGGATGCGTTGTTTCTCCGCCATGGACTCGCTCCTTTGGACAAAATCTTTTTATACCATACCACAAACAGGGAGGGGCCGCAAGCCCCTCCCCGTAAAGACCGGCAAGATCGGAAGTTTCACCATACCGGTGACCTGCCTATAAAATCTGTGTTTCCGAGGACATGCGCCTCGGAAACACACCGCTCGGCCTCCTAGTGTGGTTTGCGCCTCTTAGGCAGGCAAACCGCGCGCAGGAGGCCGTGGATTTCATGGCAAAGCGATGCATCGCTTTGCCATGAGGATATTATCCGCACTTGGAGTACCCGCAGTTGCGGCAGGTGACGCAGCCTCCCTCGTGTTCCAGCTTGCTGCCGCACTCGGGGCAGAACTTGGCCAGCTTGGCCTCTGCCGGGGACATGGTCTGCTTGACCTTCTCCATGGCCGCAGAGATGGGCGGCTTGGTACCGTTCCCATTCTGGGTCACCTTCATGACCTTTTCCAGTGCCTTGGCAATGGCATCCGGGCAGGAGGTCACCGGGACCCCGGGCTGACGCAGGCAGGAGGGGCATCGGATCCCCTTCATCTGCTGGATGATCTCCTTGGGGTCCATGCCGCTGCGGATGGCCACGCTCACCAGGCGGGCGGTGGCCTCGCTCTGGCTGGGGCACCCGCCGGCCCGGCCGGTGTTGGTGAACACCTCGCAGAT